>JBDHTO010000001.1:0-42875 GCA_039808665.1 Alphaproteobacteria bacterium
AAAGCTCCCTTTTTTCTTCGCTTGTTTTAAGTAGTGAATAAATCACCCCTCCCGCAAGAAGCGCAAGGGTTACGGACAAGGAAATATGTGCCGGGATTTTTTCAAAAAATTCCCCATAGAAAATTTTGCCCCCAATAAAAATAAGGATAAGGGCAAGGGCATGCTTGAGGTATTCAAAGCGGTGAAGAATGTTTGAAAGGGCAAAATAAAGAGCACGCAGTCCAAGGATAGCAAAAATATTGCTTGTATAAACAATATACGGATCGAGGGTAATGGCAAAAATTGCGGGCACGCTATCCACCGCAAAAACAACATCCGCAAACTCAACCATAACAAGTGCAATAAACAAGGGAGTTGCGCACCAACGACCGTTTTCCTTAACCCAAAACTTTTCCTTATGCAATTGAGCGCTCATGGGAATGAAAGATTTTAAAACTTTATAAAGAAGATTATCTTCCAAAGATTTTTCATCAGCAGATTTGACAAGAAACATCTTCACACCCGTAATGACCAAAAATCCTCCAAACAATAAAATGACCCAGGAGAATTTTTGAATGGCCGCAGCACCAAGTCCAATCATCAGACCACGCAAAATAATGACACCCAAAATCCCCCAAAAAAGGACGCGATGTTGATAGATTTTAGGAATCCCAAAATAGGTAAAAATCAGAGAAATGACAAAGATATTATCGATAGAAAGGCTTTTTTCAATGAGGAATCCCGTAAGATATTCAAAGGTTGCCTGGGAGCCAAAATAAAACCAGATAAACTGACCGTACAAAAGGGCCATCAAAAAATAAACAGCACTCAGACCAAGGCTTTCCCGTGTGGATATCTCGCGATCCTTTTTATGAAAAATCCCAAGATCAATCGCAAGCAATCCCATCACGACAAGAATAAAAAAAATCCAAAGCCAAAGTGGTTTTTCCATCAATATAAATCCTTACGACTGTTCTCTGTTACAAAGGATACAAATCTTTTTATATTTTGAACCATAAACATCTTTAAGAAAACCCTTGATATTTTAAACTTTTTAGTTTAAAAAAAATAAAAAAATGCACTTTTTAATTCAAAATGTTGGCGACTTATATCACCCTGTCGAATACTCTTGAAAAATTTTTTCACCCCCTTGTGGAGGTTGTGATCCACGATCTTAGCACCGAAAAAATCATTCACATCTCGGGCTCTCTCTCCAAAAGAAAGGTCGGTGATGACTCTCTTCTGGAAAAAAATCTTCTTTTGAAAGAGACGGAACTGGACAAAATTATCTATGAAAAACGAGGCATTGCTGGTCAAACGATAAAATCCGTATCCATTCTATTGCCGTCAATACAAAAACCAACATACATGATGTGCATCAATGCGGATGTAAGCATTTTTGAAACGCTTCACTCTATAAGCAGTCTTTTTGTAGGAAACACACATCCCAAACCAGCATCACTTTTTCAAAATGATTGGCAGGAAAAAGTGCACCAAGCCATCTTTGACTTTGTCACAAAAAATTCCTGGAACATCACACACCTCAGCCTCAAAGAAAAAAAAGAAGTGATACGCCATCTCTTTGAATCAGGGGCCTTTGAGCAAAAAAATGCCGCAGATTATATCGCGGATGCCCTAGACCTCAGCAGAACTACAGTTTTTAATCATCTCAGATCATGGAGAAACAAATGATCCCAACATTTAAACTCGAGGAATACCTTGGAAAGCATGAATTTTCCTCACCCTATATTTTATGTGCATCAGATGCCGAAAGCTTTTCCCTTGAAGATATTCTATCTCTTGCCACAGAGGAAGAGAGACATCTTTGGAAGACCATTCGACTCGGTTATACAGAAGTTTTTGGTCTCCCCGCCCTTCGAGAAACCATTGCAAAATCCATCTACCCAGGACTTAACGATCAAAACATTTTATGTTTTGCCGGCGCAGAAGAGGGAATTTTTTGCACACTTTCTACCCTTTTGAAGAAAGATGATCATGTCATCGTTTTAACCCCGTGTTATCAATCTCTTAGCGAGATTCCCAAATACCAGGGATGTCATATTACAGAAGTCCCTCTCAGGGAAGATGAAGAATGGAGGATCAACCTTCAAGATATTGAGCGCGCCATCACACCACAAACACGGTGGCTTGTGATTAATTTCCCCCACAATCCCACAGGACAAACTTTACGTCAAAATGAACTGGAGGATCTTATTAAACTTTTGGATAAGCATGGGATCTGGCTTTTTTCAGATGAAGCTTATCGCTTGCTTGGTGAGGAAAAAACAACACACCCAACCCCTGCTGCATGCCTTTATAATAAAGCCATATCACTGGGTGTTATGAGTAAAGCCTATGGGATGGCCGGACTTCGTGTCGGCTGGATCGCCTGTCAAAATCAGGATGTTCTCCACAAAATATCCCTCATGAAACATTATACATCTATTTGCAACAGCACCCTTTCCGAGGTTGTGAGCCTCATAACCCTGAATCAGTCTGAGACTGTGCTACAGCGGAACAGAAACATCGTCACACATAACTTGAAAATGCTAGATGCGTTTTTTGAAAAGTATAGTCATATGTTTTCGTGGACACGTCCCACAGGAGGATGCGTAGGATTCGTGCGTTATCACGGCAAAAGCTCTATAGAAGAGTTATGCAATGGCGTCAGGAAATCAGAGGGAGTTCTTTTATTACCTGGGAGTGTTTATCAAGTAGAAACACCCCATTTTCGTATTGGCTTTGGCAGAAAAAATATGGTGGATTCACTGCAAAGATTTGAAAACTATATAAAAAAATCACACCCTATAGAATGATCTTTTTTTTTACACAAAGAGTCGATATAAATAGTCTTTTAATAATTCAAACAACTTGTTATTGATTATTTAAGGGGATTTACTCAAGTGTCAATCATGGTCGGTCAAAGTGCAACAAAAGAAAGATCTTCTTCCTCTCTCAAAAAAACACCCCAAGTTGTTGTAGGACAAAAAAGTCCCGCTCTCAACGGTATGGGGTATGTTTTTTGGACACTCTGCCCTGTGGGAGAGGCTTTCGTCAAAGGTGAGGCCCACAGCCACAAAGCACTTCTTGAAATTGGTCCAGGATTCGGCACAGCGATTATCGCGTCACTTGACCAAGGTGTAAAAAGTTATACCGCTATTGAGCTTTCAGAAGATCATCTAGAAATTATCCAAGAACGTGTTACCTCCCGTTTCAAAGACAGCGACACCACATCAAAATTAAAACTCCTCCACGGCGCAGCTCCTAAAGACCTTCCCCAAGTGGAAAACGCTTATGATGCGATTTTGGCGGATAAATGTATTCACTATTTTACCCCCGATGAGATAGAAACCTTCGTCAGATGGACAGAGACTGCTCTAAGACCTGGGGGGCGTCTTTATGTTACAGCAGTTTCCGCCCACTCCCTTCCTTTTCGAAAAGTTCTCCCCATCTTTATGGAAAGAAAACAACATCATCACCCCTATCCCGGTCGTTTTGAAAATTTGATGAGTCATTTTAATCAAGAGGGTCTTGGCAACTATCCAGAGTTTCATCTACCGGAACACATCACTCTTTATACAACGGATGAACTTAGACGTAGATTTACAACACCTGCTTTGAGCGTTGAGAAAACTTTTGCCCTCTCCATCCCTACGGAGCAAAAAACGTCATGGTCCATCGTCGATGAGTCTGTTTCCAATATCGTCGGCGCGATCGTCATCAAAAAATAAGGGGCACGTTTTTTAGGCACCCCCCCATTTTACATCATCCGAGAGGCATCCTCAGAAAAACCTTCTGTTGCCTTTTTGGGTCGCTTTTTGTTACTGGAACCAGAAGATGGTTCCTTTGTTTGAGCAACCGTTGCATCAAAAAGAGCAACCTTTAAAACCTCATCCACCGTGGTCACAGGAATAATTTTAAGTCCGCGCTTGATATTTTCTGGTATATCCGCAAGGTCCTTCTCATTTTCTGAAGGAATCAATACAGTTTTAATACCGCCTCGATGGGCCGCAAGAAGTTTTTCTTTTAATCCTCCGATGGGAAGAACGCGCCCCCTCAGGGTGATTTCACCAGTCATCGCCACTTCATAATTAACAGGTCGTCCTGTAAATGCTGAGACAATGGATGTGCACATGGTAATACCCGCAGAAGGACCATCCTTGGGTGTTGCTCCTTCTGGCACGTGAATGTGAATATCCTTTTTTTCAAACAGCGTAGAATCAATGCCCAGTTTTTCAGCCTTTGAACGGACATAGCTCATGGCGGCTTGGGCTGATTCTTGCATCACGTCACCTAACTTTCCGGTGATCAGCATTTTGCCTTTACCATTGACAATCACGGCTTCGATCGCCAAAAGGTCTCCCCCCACCTCTGTGTAAGCCAGTCCAGTCGTCACACCAATTTGATGTTCCATTTCAGCCTGCCCATAGTGGTAACGAGGAATACCTGCATATTTCCGAAGATTACGTCCCGTAATTTTTACGGATTCTGTTTTCTTAAGAAGAACTTCCTTAATAGCTTTTCGACACAGATTTGCGATTTCACGCTCTAAGTTACGCACACCGGCTTCCCGCGTATAGTGACGCACAAGCATGCGAATGGCTTCTTCGTTAATGGAAAATTCCGCCTTCTTAAGACCGTGGAGTTTAATTTCCTTAGGAAGAAGATGTCGTTTTGTAATTTCTACCTTTTCATCCTCTGTATATCCAGAAAGTCGAATAATCTCCATACGATCAAGGAGGGGTTGCGGCATTTTAAGAGAGTTTGCTGTAGTCACAAACATCACATCCGAAAGATCATAATCAACTTCGAGATAGTGATCATTAAAGGTTAGATTTTGTTCAGGATCCAAAACCTCAAGAAGCGCTGAAGACGGATCACCACGCCAGTCACTTCCCAGCTTATCAATCTCATCGAGGAGAAAGAGAGGATTACAGGTTTTTGATTTTTTCATTCCTTGGATAACTTTTCCAGGCATGGATCCAATATAGGTGCGTCTGTGACCACGAATCTCAGCTTCATCACGCACACCACCAAGAGCCATCCGTACAAAAGAACGCCCAGTTGCCTCTGCAATAGATTTGCCAAGAGATGTTTTACCCACACCGGGAGGGCCCACTAAGCAAAGAATCTGACCGCGCACTTTACCCACACGTGCCTGAACGGCGAGGTATTCCAAAATGCGCTCTTTCACCTTTTCAAGACCATAATGATCCGTGTTAAGGATCTTTTCAGCTTGCTTAAGATCTTTTTTAACACGCGTTCGCTTATGCCAAGGAATGCTTGTCATCCAATCCAAATAATTTCGAACAACAGTTGCCTCTGCGGACATCGGACTCATGGATCGCAGTTTTTTAAGCTCCGCAAAGCATTTTTCCTCCGCCTCTTTACTCATTTTGGAAATTCTGACTTTTTCCTCAAGCTCACCGATTTCATCCTTGGGACCACCATCCTCATGATCTCCCAGTTCTTTTTGAATAGCCTTAAGCTGCTCATTGAGATAATAATCCCGCTGCGTCTTTTCCATTTGACGCTTCACACGACTTTTAATGCGCTTTTCAACCTGAAGAACGTTAATCTCTCCATCCATATGCTTGAATATAAGCTCTAAACGTTCTTTTACGGAGCCAAGCTCGAGAAGATCCTGCTTTTCCTTAATCTTCAAAGTAATATAAGATGCGATCGTATCTGCAAGACGTCCTGAATTTTCAATTTGATTCACGCTCACCAAAACATCCGGTGGAATTTTACGATTGAGTTTGATGTATTGCTCAAAATGGCTAATCACTGCACGGGAGAGCCCCTCAAGCTCCTCGTCGGATGCGGGTTCTTCGGGAATAACATCCCCCATCACCTCAAGATATCCCTTATCTTCTGAAAAATGATGAACCTGAGCACGGTCTAAACCCTCTACAAGAATTTTTACGGTGCCATCGGGAAGTTTGAGAAGTTGGAGCACCGTTGCAATGGTTCCGCAATGAAAAAGATCTTCTCCCACAGGATCATCAATACTTCCATCCCGTTGCGTCAAAAGCATAATTTGTTTTTTATCTGTCTTTACAACATCGTCCAGCGCCTTAACGGACTTATCTCTTCCCACAAAAAGAGGGACGATCATGTGAGGAAAAACCACAATATCACGCAGGGGAAGTACGGGATAAACAGTTCCTTTTGGTGATTTAGACATAAAAAATCTCTTTTGCGTAAAATTTCAGGCCATGTTAACTGATTTTACCCACAAAAGAGTATCTAATTCCTTAATAAAGACAAAAAATTTCGATGAAACTCCCCTTTTTCATCAAAAAAATCAATCATTAATGAATGACTCATCTTTATAAATCCATCTTCGTGCTCTCGAATTAACAGAAATTCATTAAAGACAAGGCATTGGAAGCCCATCAAAGGAAAGACTTGAAACTCTCCATCAATCGAGTTATATTTTTAGCAGTCTCACCATGAGACTGCTAAAATCACAGACGATGGAAATTTGAGAGGATAAGATGTCAAAAGTAATTGGAATAGACCTTGGTACCACAAACTCTTGTGTGGCCGTAATGGATGGCAAAGATGCCCGCGTCATTGAAAACAGTGAAGGTGCGCGCACAACTCCTTCCATCGTCGGCATGACAGAGTCTGGTGAACGCCTTGTAGGACAAGCCGCAAAGCGCCAAGCTGTCACAAACCCGGAAAATACCCTTTTTGCTATTAAGCGTCTTATTGGTCGCACATTTGACGATCCCATGACAAAAAAAGATATGGGCCTCGTTCCTTATAAAATCGTTAAATCAGATTCTGGTGATGCCTGGGTTGATGCTCGCGGCGAGAAGTTTAGCCCAAGCCAAGTCAGCGCCTTCATCCTTCAAAAAATGAAGGAAACAGCTGAGAACTTCCTTGGTGAGAAAGTGACTCAAGCTGTTATCACGGTGCCCGCTTATTTTAACGATGCACAGCGCCAAGCCACAAAAGATGCCGGAAAAATCGCAGGACTCGAAGTTCTTCGCATCATTAACGAACCCACAGCCGCAGCGCTTGCCTACGGACTTGATAAAAAAGAAACAGGAACAATTGTTGTTTATGACCTTGGTGGTGGTACGTTCGACGTATCCGTCCTTGAAATTGGCGATGGCGTTTTTGAGGTCAAATCCACGAACGGTGATACATTCCTTGGTGGTGAAGATTTTGACGCACGCATTATCGATTTTCTCGCTGATGAGTTTAAGAAAGAACAAGGTATTGACCTTAGATCAGATAAACTTGCTCTTCAACGCCTCAAAGAAGCCGCTGAAAAGGCGAAGATCGAACTTTCTTCAGCCATGCAAACGGACGTGAATCTTCCCTTTATCTCTGCAGATGCCTCAGGGCCAAAGCACCTTAATGTGAAAATCACACGCGCAAAATATGAATCTTTGGTCGAAGACCTTGTCAAACGCACAATTGAGCCATGCAAAGCAGCCCTCAAAGATGCAGGCATTTCTGCAAGTCAAATCGATGAGGTGATCCTCGTGGGTGGCATGACCCGTATGCCAAAAATTATTGAGACGGTCAAAACCTTCTTTGGCAAAGAACCCCACCGTGGTGTAAACCCTGATGAAGTAGTTGCCCTGGGCGCTGCAATCCAAGGTGGCGTCCTTCGCGGTGACGTAAAAGATGTTCTTTTGTTGGATGTGACACCACTCTCCTTGGGTATCGAAACTTTGGGCGGCGTTTTTACACGACTGATCGAAAGAAATACGACTATCCCCACAAAGAAAAGTCAGGTTTTCTCAACAGCAGACGATAATCAAACAGCTGTAACCATTCGGGTTTTCCAAGGTGAGCGCGAAATGGCCGCAGATAATAAAATCTTGGGCCAGTTTGATCTTGTCGGTCTTCCTGCTGCTCCCCGTGGCATACCCCAAATTGAGGTAACCTTTGACATCGATGCCAATGGTATCGTTCAGGTGTCCGCAAAAGATAAAGCTACGAACAAAGAGCAACAGATCCGCATCCAAGCATCCGGCGGTCTTTCTGACTCTGACATTGATCGCATGGTCAAAGAAGCAGAAGAAAATGCGGAAGCAGACAAAAAGCGTAAAGAGCTCGTAGAAGCAAGAAATCACGGTGAAGCTCTTGTCCATCAAACGGAAAAAACACTCTCTGAGCACGGTGATAAGGTTTCCACAGAAGAGAAAGCAGCGATCGAAGAAGCTGTTTCTTCTCTGAAAACTGCCCTCGAGGGAGAAGATGTGGATGGAATTAAGGAAAAAACAAATACCCTTCTCCAAGTCTCCATGAAATTGGGTGAAGCCATGTACAAAGCAGAACAAGAAGCATCTGCGGCACCTCAAGGGGCAACACATGAAGCAAAGGACTCTCATTCAGAAGAAGGACCAACTATTGTGGATGCTGATTACTCAGAAGTTGATGAGGATAAACGCAAAAAAAATGGTTAATTAGACTTCTGCCCCCAACGATGATAAAGTCTAGGAGCCTTCCGCTCTTAGACTTTTTTAAAAAATAACAATGTGAACAAATATCATGAGCAAAAAAGATTACTACGAACTTCTTGGTGTCAGCAAAGCAGCCTCTGCGGATGAGCTTAAAAAAGCTTATCGCAAACTGGCTATGAAATATCACCCTGATAAAAACCCAGGGGACAAAGAAGCTGAGAAGAAATTCAAAGAGATTAATGAAGCTTATGAAGTTTTGAAAGATCCAGATAAAAAAGCAGCCTATGACAGATATGGACACGCCGCTTTTGAACAGGGTATGGGCGGCGGTGGAGGATTTAATCCCGGTGGATTTGGTGCTGGCGGATTCGACTTTACCGGTGCTGGCTTTGGATCCCATTTTTCTGACATTATTGATGAAGTTTTTGGTGGATTTGGCGGTGGATCCCAACGATCAGGCCAATCTAGCCAACGCGGCAATGATATTCGTTACAATTTAGAAATTACCCTCGAAGAAGCCTTTCGCGGCATTACAAAAAACATTCGCTTTCATGTTCCCTCAGCCTGCTCTCCTTGCAAAGGAAGCGGATCTGAAGGCGGAAGTTCAGCAACCACATGTAAAACATGTCAAGGTCGTGGAAAACTCAGATTTCAACAGGGATTTTTTACCGTGGAGCGTACATGTTCAGCATGCGGAGGTGCGGGATCAACCATTGATAAACCGTGTAAAACATGCTCCGGTTCCGGACGCGTTCGCAAGGAAAAAAACCTAGAAGTTAAAATACCCGGTGGAGTGGACGAAGGAACGCGTATCCGACTGAGCGGAGAAGGAGAAGCCGGCCTTCGTGGGGGACCCCATGGCGATTTATATGTTTTTGTACACGTAAAATCTCACCGCTTTTTCAAAAGGGACGAGCACGATATTCACTGTAAAGTTCCCATCCCTATGACAAAAGCCGCACTTGGTGGCGAAGTCGAAGTTCCTTCTATCGATGGATCCGCTGTGAATATTAAAATTCCCTCCGGAACCCAAGGAGGACATCAATTCCGCCTTAAGGGAAAGGGCATGAGCATCCTAAGGAGCCAATCACGCGGTGACATGTATATCGAGGCTGTCGTTGAAACACCCATGAACCTAAGCAAAAAACAAAAAGAACTTCTTGAGCAATTTGAAAAGGAGAGCAAGGGTGACTCAACAAGCCCTCAATCTGCTGGATTTTTCAAAAAGGTGAAGGATTTTTTTGACGATCTCGGAAAGAATAAATGACGATTCATATTGCACTTTTTGGCTATGGCCGTATGGGAAAAGCTATTGAAAGTGCAGCTCAGTCATCCAATCATTTTCACATCCAAAGCATCCACACACGGGAAAAATCTACCCCTCTCAAAGGTGCGAACGTAGCCATAGACTTTAGCACCGCTGAATCTATTGATACTCATATCAAAAAAGCCTGCGAAGAAGGAATACCCCTCCTTATTGGGGTTACCGGAATTTCTGAAAAAACGGAAAAATCTATAGAAGAAGCTGGCAAACATATCCCCATTTGCCATGCACCCAACACAAGTGTCGCGATTGCGATTCTTTCCCACTTTACGGAAAAAGCGGCCTCTTTACTCAAAAACTATGATATTGAGATTTCGGAATCCCATCACAAATATAAAGTAGACGCCCCCTCTGGCACGGCACTTTCCCTTGGAAAAGCTGCTGCAAAGGGACGCGGGGTAGATTTCTCAACCACCTCAACCTATCCTCACACAGGCAAAAGAAGTGATAGAGAAATCGGTTTTTCTGTCATCAGGGGAGGCAACGTTATCGGTGAACACCATATCCATTTTCTCGGCGAAGAAGATACGATCACGCTCAGTCATAGAGCATTGAACAGAAACCTTTTCGCACAAGGCGCGTTACAACTTGCGGAAAACCTTATGGAAAAAAGCCCGGGTGTCTATTCTGTTTCAGAACTTCTCGGACTTGAATCATGATGTCCGCGAAAGAGCGTACCGACAAGGTTTTATCCATTCTGGAATCCCTTAACCCAGAACCCAAAACGGAACTTGAGTATAAGGATCATTACACCCTTCTTGTGGCGGTCATGCTTTCGGCTCAGGCAACGGATGTTTCCGTAAACAAGGCAACACCCGGCCTCTTCGCCATGGCGGACACGCCTGAGGCTATGGCGAAAATCCCTCTTGAGAAGATTGAAGACAAAATTAAAACGATCGGCCTTTACAAGGGTAAGGCGAAAAATCTGCTCGCTCTTTCAAAAATTATCGAAGAGCAGCATCAAGGAATCGTCCCAAACACAAGAGAAGAACTTGAGGCACTTCCTGGAGTGGGAAGAAAAACCGCAAACGTTGTCCTTAGCATTGCTTTTGATCAACCAACCCTTGCGGTAGATACACATATTCACCGGGTTGCAAACCGCCTTGGGTTATGCAAAACAAAGGATCCCCTTAAAACAGAGCAAGCCCTTTTGAAACTTATTTCAAAAGATCATCTGAAACACGCCCATCACCATTTGATCCTCCATGGGCGCTATATTTGCAAAGCTCGGAAACCAGAGTGTGAGCGTTGTCCTATTTCTGATTACTGTGCATACGTTCAATCAGTCGAATAAGTATACAAGTTAACTAGTACTGAGTCCTATGAGGGATCTCAAACCACGAGTTGTTTAAAAATTTACATTTTTTAGTATACCCAAATACCTTCTATAAAAATCACTTGTATTGATAATGAATGTTCATATATATCAATCAATACTCTATTGAATTTTATTTTTAAGGATTTTGTTGTGAAAAATGTATTCCTTCTTTCCGCGTGTTTAAGTGTGATAACAATGAATCATGTGATGGCCATGGATACAGATAAACCTTCGCCAGATCCCACACCTTTGGCCCCCCTGATAATAGATCGGCAACATCAGGATCCCTTCATTGTGATATTAAGCCAGCTTGACCTCGAATCTGTGGTGAATACCTTGATGACAAACAAAGCGACCGCCAGCAACACGGAACTGTGGAAGTTTTTTGCAGAGTTTCATGGTGTTTCCGCAGGTGAGGGTCAATCCGACCAAGACGCGATGCTGCGCGCACCAAGGACCCTAAGGAACATGAAACAAAAAATGATGTCTGAAACATTCACATCTGTGAACTTGAAGCCCCTCTTGGAGGAAACAACGAAACAACCTTATTTGTGGAGTGCCCTTCTAGAGTTATTACCTCAAATTCATGTAGAATCATTACCTGACATTTATAATTATATAATAGTCGAAAACGCTCAATGTTCTCTGAATCACGATGCATTCTCTCGCCAGGGCATGTTTGAAGGTATTCCAGCTGAAAAACGCCAGGCCTATCTAGAGAAGATTGTAACACGCGGGACTTTCGGCGCCGAGCAGGCTCAAAAGTATCTGAGTCTTGATGCATCTTTGGGCTCGGACTTCTTTGAAGACAAGACAGCCGCAGAACGCCGGACCTATTTAGAGAACATTGTAACGCGCGGAACTTTCGGCGCCCAGCAAGCTCAAGAGTTTTTGAATGGAGATGCATATTCGGGCAAGGGCTTGTTTGGAGGTATTCCAGCTGAAGAACGCCGGACCTATTTAGAATGGATTGTGGCACGCGGGGCTTTCGGTGCAGAAGATGCTCAAAGGATGTTAAAAAAGCTTCAAACGAATAACTGATCTTCACCCTTACTCAATCTCGAGAACATGAGGCGTCATAACTAATGGCGCCCCTAAGCTTTTCCACTTAATTATCTCCGCTCCATCAAAAGGTCTTCGACAATCTCCATAATCACATGTCCTGCGGTGATGTGAGATTCCTGAATACGTGCTGTGATATCAGACGGCACGATAAATGATTTATCGCATAATTCCTGCATAGGGCCACCACCGCATCCCAAAAAGCCAACGGTTGTGATACCCATGGATTTGGCCTTTTCAAAGGCTTTGATCACATTTTTGGATTTTCCTGATGTGGAAATTCCAAGAAGGATATCACCCTCTCGACCGAGCCCCTCAAGGGATCTTGAAAAGATTTCATCAAAGCTATAATCATTTCCACACGCCGTCACAGAAGACATATCCGTCGCCAAGCAAAGGGCGGGAAGTGCACGCCTATTGACGTGGGGGCGAAGACGTACCAAAAGCTCTGCGGCCAAATGCTGAGCATCTGCCAAAGATCCGCCATTTCCACACAAAAAAAGTGTTCCACCACTTTGAATGACATCAGCAATATCTGATGCAATCTGAACAAGTTCATCTAAATGGTTATCCACCACCTTCTTTTTCACATCCATGGAGGATTCGAAGGCGCTGCGTGCCTTTTCTATATTTTGTGCATGAACACGACTATCCATTTTATGATTCCTTTTTCGCAATAAATTCCCTTGCCCCGACCTTGAGTGCCTCTACCGCTGGCTGGCCAAAGGGATCGATTCCTGTCATTCTTCCAACAAAGATAATGGTAAGCAGAGTATGCATCATCACATAACCAAGAGCATGCATTGCGCTCTCTTGATTCAAATTCCACACAGCGTAGGGAGTTCCAACCTTCATAAGAGCGCTTTTCGCACCGTGAAACGTGGCATCTGAGACATCTGACATTTTAAGTTTTGAGAAGTGAGAAACCCCTAAAGTTTCAGCAAGCACAGTATCCGCAAGATACGCCCCATCCCCAACTGGGGGCGCAATAAACGTAAAGCATTTATCCTTCGGAGCAGAGAGATAAAGCTGCCACTGACTATGGTGGTCAAGGGGACCCGAGGAAAGGATAGGAAGAATGGGATGGTCTTCTTTTCCAAGGCTTTCAGACCACATTTGCTTCCACCACTCTCCAAAAGCTGCATAGGATGGATCAAAGGATTCAAGGATACTTAAACGTCTCCCCTCCTCTTTAGCAGAGAGATAGAAAGAAAGAGACTGAGCAACGCTGCTTTTCATGGGATGAGAACGGACCCCTTCCAAACAAGCTCTCCCCCCCTCAGCAAAAGCTTTCATATCAAGGCCAGCAAAAATTCCCACAACAAGGGTCACAACCGTAAAGATGGCAAACCTTCCCCCAATATTTGGGTGGAGAAAGGTAAACTCTAATTGGTCCTCTTGGATCATACGCGTCAAAGGGCTATCCCCTTCACCACAAACGAACACAAGATGTTTTGAAAGGGAAAGACCTTTTGAAAGGATCCACTTCCTCGCCGCAAGGGCAAAGGCCACCGTTTCAAGGGTACGGCCTGATTTGCTGATAATAAGAAAACCGCAATCACCCGGGGCACAATTTTTTGTTGCTTTATCTAGGGCGCTTTCATCAAGACTCGAGATAAAGGCCACTTTATCCGTATCAATTTTTCCGGCTTCGATCACTGCTTTTGAATCAAGAAGGGACGCACCCATACCGAGTACAATCAGGCGCTTAAAGGGAAAGTTTTTAATCTTTTCCTGAATATCCTGAAGAAGCGATTCGGCATCATACACAGTCCAAAATGCCTGATGTTCTGGGTTTTCATCGCTCCAAAAGGACTGAAAAATTTCCTCTGAAAGCTCTTTATCTCTATTTTGAAGAAAAACATCAAACTGCAACATTATTTTTATAAAACCGTATCTTGCGATAAAAACTATAAATCCTGGGTAGACATTAGCTTTTTTCATCCCCTACATACACATGTAAATTGGAATAGTGTTTAAATTCCCTAGGAAATGTCTCTTACTCTGCATTTTGATACAGGTAAGTATGGACAAAACACCCACTTTTGTGGCTATATTATTGACAAAATGACTTTGCGGGTGTGGTGGAATTGGTAGACACGCAAGATTTAGGTTCTTGTAACGAAAGTTGTGGGGGTTCAAGTCCCTTCACCCGTACCAAAGAAAGAAAATAGAGAAAACCCATGGAAATTAAACTCACTTCAAATAAGGGCCTTACAAAGGTTTTTGATGTTGTTGTCACATCACAGGATATCCTTTCTAAGAAAGCAGCCTATATCAAAGCACGTGCGAGCAAAGTCAAGGTTGATGGATTTCGTCCCGGAAAAGCTCCTGCACATGTTCTAGAACAACGCCTTGGCGATGAAGCTTTGAATAGTGTTTTGCGCACATCTATTGATACCGCAATCAAAACATCAGCAAAGGATCATGAGCTTCGCTATATCGGTGAGCCCAAGGTTGATTTTGAGGATTTTAGCGAAGGCAAAGACCTCTCGTTTAAGATCACATTCGAAGTCATGCCAAATATTGAAGTCAAGCCTTTTGACAAAATCGAGCTTGAAAAGCTTCTGGTTGAAGTAAGCGACAAGGAAGTTGATGATTCTATTAAGGACCTTCACAAAAATCATAAATCCTTTAAGCCAGAAGACAATGCCAAAGCAGAAAAAGGTTGCCGCATTCAAATTGATCTGACACTTCTTGATGCAGGGAAAAAGGTTCCTAACTATACAAATGTTGAGACAACCGTTGATCTTGGCGATGAGTCCTTTATGCTCTCAGGCTTTGACAAGGCGTTGACTGGCGCAACGGAAAGTGAAGAGAAGACGTTTAGGTCCGAAATCGCATCAAATTTCCATGACAAAGCCCTTGCAGGAAAATCTTTGGACGCTGTCGTCAAGGTGAAAAAGGTTTTAAAGCCTGTCACACACAAAATTGATGATGCGTTTGCAAAAGAATTTGGACATGATTCCTTGGATGCGTTAAAGCAAACCATGAGAGATAATCTCACACGTAACTATGAGAGCATCGCCCGCCTCTATATGAAGCGTCACATGCTGGACAAGCTCGAGACTGAGTATGACTTCGATCTTCCCGAGTCCATGGTTAACAATGAATTCAACAATATCTGGCAACATCTTCAAAATGAAATTGCCGCAGCAAAAGCGAGCGGAGAATTCGATGAAAAGGATGCCAAACCTGAAGAAGAGCTTAAAGCAGAGTACACAAGCATTGCAAAACGCCGTGTTAAGCTTGGTCTTGTAATTTCAGAAGTTGCAAAAAAAGAAAAAATTCAACTTTCACAGGATGAGTTGCGTAATGCCATTTATCGTGAAGCAATGAAGTATACCGGTCAGGAACGTCAAGCTATGGAATACTTCCGCAACAATCCACAAGCAATTGATGCTGTTGCAGCACCCATTTTAGAAGATAAAGTTGTTGATCATATTGCAACAAAGGTCAAAACTAAAGAGACAAAGGTTGATGTCCCAACGCTCAAGAAAAAAGTAAAGGGTGTGGTTCCAACTTTATTTGATGATGAAGATGACAAAGCGGCCTAGCCGCACTTTATAAAAAGGAGACGAGCGGAATGTCAATTGTAGATACACTAGTTCCCATGGTTGTTGAACAAACGGGTCGCGGAGAGCGCTCTTATGATATCTACTCTCGTCTCCTCAAAGAGCGCATTATATTTTTTACAGGGCCTGTGATGGATGATGTTGCCTCTCTTGTATGCGCTCAGTTGCTTTTTCTTGAGGCAGAGAATCCCAATAAGGATATTTCTCTCTATATTAACTCCCCCGGTGGTTCTGTAAGCGCTGGTCTTGCTGTCTATGACACGATGAATTACATTCGCCCAGATATTGCAACAATTTGCCTGGGCCAAGCGTGTTCATTCGGTTCTATTCTCCTTATGGCGGGAACAAAGGGTAAGCGTTACGCACTCAAAAACTCCCGTATCATGGTCCACCAACCCCATAACATGGGCGGCGGCGGCATCAAGGGACAGACAACGGATGTTGAACGTTATGCAAAAGAAATGGTTAAAACTCGAGAGATTCTCTATCAACTTTATGTAGAGCATACAGGTCAGCCATTGAAAAAAATTGCAGACTCTTTGGAGCGTGATACATTTATGTCCCCAGAGGAGTCTAAGGAGTTTGGACTCATTGATCACGTTATCACAGAGCGTCCAAAATCTCTTCAGATTAACCCTGAAAAAATTGACTAGAAAATTAACTTTTTGTTTGTAATTTCTGCCCCATAGTAAACATATAGAGGGTAGGAAAGTGGATCGGAAAAATGCTCCTGCTTCACTATTCGGCCCCGCCCGAAATTACAAACCCAAGAATATGATGTTGGAGAAGCTATGAGTAAATCCTCAGGAAGCGATTCGAAAAATACCCTTTACTGCTCCTTCTGTGGTAAAAGTCAACATGAGGTACGCAAACTCATTGCCGGTCCAACGGTATTCATTTGTGATGAGTGTGTCGAGCTTTGTACAGACATTATTCGCGAAGAAAGTCGGTCCCCCACCTCACGCGGTGGTGAGGGTGTTCCTTCGCCTATGGAAATCTGTCAGGTTCTTGATGACTATGTTATTGGTCAAAATCATGCAAAAAAAGTTCTCTCCGTTGCGGTTCACAACCATTACAAGCGTCTTAATCACGGCACAAAAGCTGGAGAGATAGAGATTGCAAAATCGAACATTCTCCTTGTCGGTCCAACAGGTAGCGGAAAAACACTTCTTGCCCAAACACTTGCCAAGATTATCGATGTCCCCTTCACAATGGCCGATGCCACAACCCTTACAGAAGCAGGTTATGTGGGTGAAGACGTCGAGAACATTATCCTTAAGCTTCTTCAGGCAGCCGATTATAACGTTGAACGTGCTCAACGGGGTATTGTCTATATTGACGAAGTTGATAAAATTTCTCGCAAGTCCGATAACCCTTCTATCACCCGCGATGTATCCGGTGAAGGTGTTCAACAAGCCCTTCTTAAAATTATGGAGGGTACTGTTGCCTCTGTTCCACCACAAGGCGGACGTAAACATCCTCAGCAAGAATTCCTTCAAGTGGATACCACAAATATCCTCTTTATCTGTGGTGGTGCTTTTGCTGGCCTTGAAAAGATTATTGCACAGCGTGGAAAAGGGGCAGCAATTGGATTTGGCGCCGATGTACGCGGTCCAGATGACAGAAAAACGGGTGATCTTCTTCGTGAAACAGAGCCAGAAGACCTTCTCAAATTTGGTTTGATCCCAGAATTTATCGGTCGTCTTCCTGTCATTGCAACGCTTTCAGATCTTGATGAAGCGGCTTTGATCGAAATTCTCACAAAACCAAAGAATGCACTGACAAAGCAATACAAGCGCCTCTTTGAGATGGAAGATATCAAACTTTCCTTTACAGATGACGCCCTAAAATCCATTGCTGAAAAAGCTCTTTCCCGAAAAACGGGTGCGCGTGGATTGCGCTCTATTATGGAAAATATCTTGCTCGATACCATGTACGAACTCCCTTCCCTCAACGATGTTGATGAGATTGTCATTAATAAAGAGGTTGTGGAATCCCACGCAGAACCACTCAAGACGATTGCAAAGCCTGGGAAAAAAGCCAAAAGCTCAAAAGCAGAGGAAAGCGAAGACATAGAGCCTTCGACAAAAGCAAAGGCTTGAACTTATTCTTAAGTAATTCTTTTTCACGGCCCCTTTTTTGGGGTCGTTTTTTATGAGAGCATCCTTTTAATGACAATAGAGCTTGGGAAATGTTAGAAATGATTAAGCTTTTTCCCTACATACACAGATAAAATGAATCTTGAAAAACTGAAAATCGCCGTCCTTGGAGCTACCGGAAACGTGGGCCGTCAAATGCTCAACATCTTGAGCGAAAGAGGTTATCCTGCAGCTCATGTGGTTGCTCTCGCTTCGTCACGGTCCGAGCGTAAATCTGTGTCCTTTGGTGAGGATGATGTTTTAAAAGTCCAAGACGTAGAAAAGTTTGATTTTGCTGATGTTCATGTTGTGCTTTCCTCCATCGGGAGCAAAGCGATACAACCCCTCTCAGAGCGTATTACCGCAAAATCCTATCTCATTGATAATAGTTCCGCCTTTCGTATGGAGGAGGATGTCCCCCTCATTATTCCAGAAGTAAATGGTGAAGAGGTAGACAAAGCCGAGCTCAGCGGTATTGTCGCCAATCCCAATTGTTCCATGATTCAAATGGCCATGTGCCTCAAACCTCTTGATACTCTTGGAAAAATTACGCGTGTCGTAGCGTCAACATATCAATCTGTTTCTGGGGCAGGGAAAAAAGCTATGGATGAGCTCTTTTCCCAAAGCCGCGCCGTTTTTATGAATGACATCAAAAATCCTGAACAGTTTCCCCGTCCCATCGCCTTTAACCTTATTCCTCAAATCGGAGAGTTTGATGAAAACGGCGACACGGGAGAAGAAACAAAAATTATCGCTGAACTTCAAAAAGTCCTTGGAAGAAACATCTCTATTTCTGCAACCTGTGTCAGGGTCCCTGTCTTTATCGGGCATTCCGTTTCCATGAATGTCACCTTTGAAAAGGAAGTAAGCGTTAAGGAAGCCTTATCTGCCCTGAAATCCACAAAAGGAATTAAAGTCATTACAGATCAAGAAGATTACATCACACCGATTGAATGTGTGGGAGAAGATCCCGTTTTTGTAAGCCGAGTTAGAATCGACCCCAGTCACCCCAACACATTAAACATGTGGGTCGTTGCGGATAATTTACGCAAGGGGGCGGCACTCAATGCTATACAGATTATGGAACTCATGGCGGAAAAAGGGATTTTAGATTAATTATCCGCCGTTGGCGCGCATAAACGCCGCGACCTTTGGCTGAATCACTCCCCGCCAACGACGTCCGTTGAAAATACCATAATGTCCAACATTTTTCTGGATGTGGGCACGTCGCTTTGACATGGGAATATTCTCGCAAATATCATGGGCAGCATAGGTTTGACCGGGGCAGGAAATATCATCCAACTCTCCCTCTACGGTAAGAAGAGCCGTTTTCCTAATCTCTCTTGGATCAATTTTGTACCCCTTCCACGTCATCTTACCCAGGGGAAGGGTGTGTTCCTTAAAAGCATGATGCAAGCTATCAATAAAGTAGGGTCCAGGGACATCCAATACCGCTAAATACTCATCATAAAAACTGCGGTGGTGATGCGCGCTTTCCTTGTCACCACGTACGAGATGTTGAAAGTGGTTCGCACTGGCGGCGGCGTGCTTATCCGCATTCATATGCATAAAACCACCGAGTAAAACAAAACCGGGGCAAACTTTTCGTCCTGCACCCTTATAATAAATAGGGACGTTCGTAATAATATGACGTTCAAACCATTCAATCGAATGGCTTTTGACATATTCGTTCACAACCCCCGGATTAATACGGGTATCAATGGGACCACCCATCAACGTCATGGAATAGGGCTGACACGGCTCATCATAGGCCGCAAGTAAACTTACCGCCGCAAGAACAGGTACAGATGGTTGACACACGGCAATAATGTGCACCCTCCTTCCTTGGTGAAGCACGTGAAGCGTTCGAATCATATCAAGAAGGTAGTCAATATAACTCTCAAGAGTGAATTCCCCTTGAGAGAGGGGGATAAATTTCGCATCCCCCCAATCGGTGATATAGGTTTGATGATGGGGAATCATCGCACGTGCTGTGTCCCTCAGGAGGGTTGCAAAGTGACCAGAAAGAGGGGCGACAATTAATACAATGGGATCATCTTCCATAGAGGCTCGAACAGAGGGATCCGGAGAATGGCGGTCAAACTTTGTTAAACGACAAAAAGATTTCTCCATCAAATGAGATTCCGTCACGAATAAAACGTGTCCATCCCGCTCAACATTTGGAATACCAAACTCTGGCTTAATATAGATGCGTGTCCCACGCTCCAACATCTCACTGGATGCATGCAAAAATTTCCCATAACTGGGTGCGGTGTCGTTTTGATTAAAGGGGGAAAGCATGAGCTGCGCTGCTTCGGAAGCAAGATGCGTTGGCCACAGAACAGCATTTTTAAACTCATGAAAATGATAAAGCACACCTAATCCATTGTGGCAAAGAGTTCTCCATGTTTATCCTGCACGATAAAAGTGTATATTTAGTTAATGCATAAAAAGAAAATAAACTGATGATTGTTATCCTTCACTCCACACAACTCCCAGAAAACCTTGGTGCTGTGGCGCGTGTAATGGGAAATTTCAACCTAAACGAGCTTCGCCTTATCACACCCCTCGTTGACCCGTGTGATCCCAAAGCCCTTGCAACATCTGCAGGAGCAGACCTTATCCTTAAACAAGCCAAGGTTTACCCAACACTTCAAGAAGCAACCTCAGATCTTCACACACTTATTGGAACATGCGCTGATGTACGTACAGGAATTCGTTTTTATGAAAACCCCCAGAGCCTTTTTGATCAAGATAAACCACTTGGAAAGTTTGGTATTTTGTTTGGACCCGAACGTACCGGACTTTCTCAAGAGGATTTATCCTTCTGTCATGCAACGCTTCAAATTCCCGTTTTCCCAGACTTTTCATCCATGAACCTTTCCCATGCCGTGGCTATCATTTGTTACAGCCATTTTGTCAAATCAAACACTTCCCCTCAATTCCTTGAGGTGGGATCAACACACCTTGCGACACAAGAAGAAAAGGACATATTTTTTAACACCCTTGAAAATATGTTGGATCAGGTTGGTTATTGGCGTGTGGCATCAAAAAAACATGTTATGCGACAAAATCTGAAAAATTTCTTCTCAAGAAGTTCACTCACAAAGCAGGAAATCCAAACTCTTCTTGGTATGTTTCAGACACTTCGGCATCCACGATAAAAATTTTTATCCTCTTTAACCAAAATTTAAGACCTCATGAAGTAGAATCAGTTCTAGTTATGCAAATGCGATAGGATTTTTCTATGCAAGGCCAAAACCTCTCCGGTCGGGAACGTGTCATGGGGGATCATGACATGATTGTCAGCAAAACCAATCTCAAGGGCATCATCACTTACGGTAATGACATATTCTGTGAGATTGCAGATTACACAATGAAGGAAGTGATGGGAAAACCCCATAATATGGTACGTAACCCTGAAATGCCATCCTGTGTATTTAAGCTTTTGTGGGATACAATTCAAGCCGGTCAGGAAATTTTTGCTTATGTTGTGAATCGCGGCAAAAATGGTGATCATTACTGGGTACTTGCTCACGTCACTCCAAGCTTTGATGAAAATGGAAAGGTTGTGGGTTATCACTCCAACAGACGAAAACCTTCAGACGCCGCACTCCGCACCATCAAAGATCTTTATAAAAAACTCCTCCAAGAAGAGTCCCGTCATAGCAGCAGGCGAGAAGCCACACTTGCGGGCGTTGCACTTCTTAATCAAATTCTTAACGAAAAGGGTATGAGCTATGAAGAATTTGTCCTCTCTCTTTAAACTATATGCAGCACAAGCTTTTTCTTGTCTCACGCTTGTTGTTCTTGGCGCCCATCTTTTCTTTGAAAAAGGGGCAGTAGCCGTTTCAGACACCCCTATCTTTTTGACATTTGTGGCTGCGGCTTTTTCCCTCTTCTACACATTCAAAGTTGAAAGTTTTATCAACAAAGTCGTTGCTACAGTAGATGGCACAAAAAAAGGTGATTTTGAGGCCCGTATTATCAATCTCAATGAAGAAGGTAAACTTAGAAAACTCAGTGACTCTATCAACAGTGCCATTGATGTAAGCGATGCTTTTGTCCGAGAAGCCTTTCTTGCCATGAAGGCTGCAAGTGAAGGACGTTATCACCGCAAAATACGCCCTGAAGGTATGCGTGGCGCTTTTTTGAATAGCGTTAATGGTATTAATGAAGCGATTGCACTCCTTGAAAATAAAACCACCCAAGAAAAAGCCAATAAAGATATGATTGAACTCGCAATGCGAGAAATTAAAGAGCTTGTTGAAGCCGCAAGCCAAGGTAACCTTGATCAACGTATCGATAGTTCTCCCTTTACTGGGGATTTTAAAAACCTGGTGGAAAGCATGAATAACCTTATGGATGCCATCAACTCACCCATCCAGGATTCTATTCGTGTCATGGATGCACTTTCTGATGGAGATCTTTCAAAAAGCATTGACGGGGATTATCAAGGTACCTTTGGAAAAATTAAAGAGGCACTCAATGGAACAACGATCAATCTCAAAAACATGGTACAAAAAATTCAAGAATCGACAAGTCATGTAAGCTCTGCGTCCAAAGAAATTTCTGTAGGAAGCTTAGATCTTTCTCAACGCACAGAGTCTCAAGCATCCAGCTTAGAAGAAACTGCAGCCTCCATTGAATCCATGACAAGTAACCTTAAAATCAACGCTAACAACACAAAAGAAGCGGCCGAAAAGGCAAAGGTTGCAGAAACAAACGCTGTTGAGGGGGGAAACATTGTCGAAGAAGTAGTCAGTGCCATGGGGCAAATTGATGAGTCTTCAAAAATCATCGCAGAACTTACCAGTGCTATTGATGAAATTGCTTTTCAAACGAATATCTTGGCTCTCAATGCGTCTGTTGAAGCGGCCCGAGCAGGAGAGAGTGGGAAAGGATTCGCTGTTGTCGCCGATGAAGTACGCGCGCTCGCAGCTCGTGCAGGGTCTTCAGCAAAAGAGATCCGAGGTCATATTGATGAAAGTATTAACCTTGTAAACAATGGTGTACGCCTTGCACAACGGGCTGGTGATGTCCTCAAAGGTATTGTGGAGTCGAACCAAGAACTTTCCCGCTATATCGATACAATTTCATCAACAAGTAACTCACAAGCGGAAAGCATTCAAGAAATCAGTCAGGCTGTGAATGCCATGGACGCCACAACGCAACAAAACGCAGCGCTTGTACAACAAAGTACGGCGGCCTCTCAATCCCTTACGGATCAGGCTGATGAGCTTAATGCGCTTATTGGATTTTTCCGGACGGGCAGTGGTAGAGACACGGCGGTCCACCACCACTAAGAAGTAAACTGACTTGGCTTTGTGGGTACGTCGTTTAGACGTACTGCACAGCCGTCACTTCGTAGGATTTTCCACCGCTTGGTGTACTGACCTCCACAACATCACCCTTTTTCTTGCCAATAAGAGCTCTTGCCAAGGGTGCTGTGATGGAAAGAAGTCCTTTTTTAATATCGGATTCATCACTTCCCACAATCTGGTAGGTTGACTCTTCTTCTGTATCTTCATCAATGAGATCGACTGTGGCCCCAAATTTAATATCGCTTCCTGTAATTTGACAAACATCAATAACATCTGCGCGACTCAAACGGTCTTCAAGCTCAGTAATACGACCTTCGATAAATCCCTGACGCTCTTTTGCAGCGTGATATTCTGCATTTTCCGATAGGTCTCCGTGGGCGCGCGCCTCAGCAATCGCTTTAATAACGGCGTGACGCTCGACTGACTTAAGCTGCTTAAGCTCATCTTCAAGCCTTTTAAAACCCTGAAGGGTCATTGGAATCTTCTGCTCCATTAACATTACCCCCTATTGAAAAAAGAAATTAAATTATAAAGACACATAATCGCACATAAATCCTCAGAAAAACAAGAAAAAACTCATTCTCCGCCCGCGAGAACCCTTGCCATACGCAAAAGTTGTACCTTCAACTTCGGATCAGAAATGCGTTTAAAAAGCATGACAAGTTCATCAGCATCCTGTTCATTTTCAGATGACTTGTCTGTCTTTGCCCCAGAAATTTTATAGGAAGATTTTTCTTCAAACACCCCTATTTCTAAGGGCGCATTAGCTAATCCTTCAAAAAAGTAATGAATTGAGGATTGCAAGGCTTTTGCAGTATCAAATAGCTTGCTTGCACTAATGCGATTTGATCCATTTTCATATTTTTGAACTTGTTGAAATGTCAGCCCAAGAAGAGATCCAAGACGCTCTTGACTCATCCCAAGAGATTTACGTCTCATCCTCAGACGTTTTCCCACGTGAACATCCACGGGATGCGGGCCCAAAATCTCCGTTATCTTTGGCGATTCATCTTCCTTCGATTTAACCATATGATACCTCCCAAAATCATGCAGCTAAGTATTAATAAAGCATAAGAAACAAAATAGCCATACCTGTTATATGGAGTTGGTGGATTTGATCCTGGCAAAGCAAAATCTATAAATCCCACATCATTCAAACCAAGCTGATGAATAATACGTCCTTTCCCATCAATCACAGCCGAAATACCATTATTCGCGACACGAATCACCGGAAGACCCTGCTCAATAGCACGAGCCCGTGTAATATAAAGGTGTTGGTGAGGCCCCGTCGTGTTCCCATACCACGCATCATTTGTCACATTCAAAATCCATTCAGGGCGTTTTTCTCCCTTTGGAAGAATCTCGTTTGCAAAAAGCACCTCGTAGCAAATCAAAATCCGAAAGGGAGGAAGATTTTTTAAGGAAATTGTTAAAGGCTCTGTTCCTTTTGAAAAGTCCTGACTTCCATGGGTTAACTTTTCAACCCCCGGCAGGAGATGTTTAAAGGGCACAAATTCCCCAAAGGGAACAAGATGTTTTTTATCATAGATCGCTTGAATGTCACCTGCATCCGAAAGCACAGAAAAACTATTGAATACGCGACCCTCATTTTTTCGAATGTTGCCTAGGAAAACATACCCCCCTTGAGGGGCTGCATTGGCCAGATTTTTTTGAACCTCTGGATACTGACGATAGTCAAAAGTTACAGCCGCTTCTGGCCAAAGAACGGCTTGAATGGGTTTCTCTGCATCCATCTGAGAAAGAACCCCTTGAAGCTGGAGATTTTTTTGAATTTCATCAGGATTCCATTTGTTTTCCTGGGAAATACTCGGCTGAATTAAGCGAAGATTATAGGTGGTTTCCTGTGATTTTTCCTCAAGCTGTAGCGTTCCAAATCCATAAAAACCAATAAAAAGCATACCGAAAAATGCTGTGTATGCTTTATTATTCACAAAGGGAATCAACGCCGCAAACACAGCCAAAACGCCAAGCCCCTGAACCCCAATAAGAGAGGCCGCTTGAAGAATGGTAAATGGCATCGCATAACCAAATTCAACCCACGGAAAGGCTAACTCTCCATCAGCCTGCAAAAGCGTTGTGATTGCCATGGCTGAGGCAAAGAAAAAGGCCATCATCATGGGTGATTTATCGCGGGCAAATTTCCAGGCAAGGGTTCCACAGGTGACAAGATCAAGGGTCAATAAAAGTGGCAATCCCAAATAGGCCACCAAAGACACAGGACCAAGACCCACGGTCACAAAGGCATTGCCCACCCAATACAAGGAAGAAAAATAAAACACAAAGGCAAAGGCAAAGCTTATTTTAGCAGCTTCTCTCATGGTTTGAGCTTTTTGAAGAAAAAACAGCAATCCGCTCAAGGAAAAAAGCGCTGGCCAAAAGAGAAATGGCGCAAAAGCAAGGGCGCAAAATCCTCCTAAAAAAGCCGAGATCAGAGGATAAAAACGCGTGTTTTGAAAAAACTTCACAAGCTTGACACCAAACGGTGTCGTCATGACAGAGGCATTGATCATAAAATTTCTGTTTTTAAGCTTTCTTTTGCGTTGATCTTAACAGAATCCGTTTAACGCGTCTCGGGTCTGCATCAAGCACTTCAAACTCAAACACAGCAAGAGGATGCTTAATAAGCTCCCCCGGCACAGGAACATGTCCCGCAAGAGTCACAACCAAACCGCCAATTGTCTCAATATCATCTTCCATATCTGCATCAGAGAGCTTTACCCCCAAAAATGCCTCAAGCTCTTCGAGTTCATATTTTGCATCAACAATAATATTTCCATCGGGAAGCTTTTGGATTTGAGGAGAGGCTCCTTGATCGTGGGCTGTCTGAATATCACCAATAATTTCTTCAATAAGATCAGAAAAGCTCACAAGACCATCAATACCCCCGTATTCATCCACAACAAGGGCGAGCTTCGCTCCTGTTTGACGCATTTGAAGGAGTAAATCCAGTGTACGCATACTCGGAGAGATAAAAAGAACCTCCCGAAGAACTTGGCGAATTTTAAAATCCCCCCGATTTTGAGACCAAGCCATCATATCCTTCATATGGATCATGCCGATAATGTCATCAAGGCTGTCCTTATAAACGGGGATACGAGAGAGCCCCGTACGCATCATGGTGGCCACAATTTCCTGGGGATTCATTTTATAAGAAATCGCCACAATATCCGCACGTGGAACCATGACATCTTGTGCCGTAAGATCCCGTAGGCTTAAAACATTTCCAAGAAGAGCACGCTCTCCCGACTCAATGGAAGATTCAACTTCGTGACTATCCTCAATAAGCTCTTCGAGGGTCTCTCTGAGAGACGGATCCTCTTGTTTAAAGAAACGACGGAAAAGATTCTTAATTTTTCCTTTGGGTTTGTGATTTTTATTACTCGGAGCAGGTTCCATAAATTTCGTCGCTGATAATGTCATAAATCTCTATAGGGGTTAGGAATATTAAATAATTCAAGAATTTCGACCTCACAAGCCTCCATCTCTTCAGCTTCTTCATCAGTTTCATGATCAAATCCAACAAGATGAAGAATACCATGAATAGCCAAATGGGTCATATGAGACATAAAGTCTGGATGTTCACTTTCTATTGTTTCTATGCCAAACGCCATATCGCCCAAAAAACCAACACCTTCGTCCAAGGGGTCTCCCGAGGGGAAAGAAAGCACATTTGTTGGTTTGTTTTTTCCTCTAAATTGATTATTCAACTCTTTCATCTTCGCATCATTTGTTAAAAGAATACTTAACGAAATGTCATGTGCGGGAATACTAAGATAGGAAAAAACTTTTTCAAGCACTGTTTCAAAAAAAGACAGCCAGTCGGGCTCTTTCATGTACCTCTGAAAAGCCTGGTCTTCACATGTTATATCTACTAAAAAACGTCTTCGATCTTCTGGCATCTACGGTTGATTCTGATAGGCGCGAACAATAAGTCCAACCAAAGGATGTCTTACCACATCTTCGTCGGTAAAGAAAGTAAATCCGATCTCTTGGAGATTATGCAACACATGTAAAGCATCTTTTAGCCCGGATTTTATCCCATGGGGCAAATCAATTTGCGTTAGATCTCCTGTCACAGCCATGCGCGAATTTGGACCAAGACGGGTCAAAAACATCTTCATCTGAAGTGGTGTCGTGTTTTGAGCTTCATCTAAAATGACAAAAGCATTACCGAGCGTACGACCCCGCATAAAGGCTAAAGGAGCAATTTCGATTGTTCCATCAATAAATCTCTTAGCAATCTGATCCGGCGGCAAAAGATCATGCAGCGCATCATAAAGAGGCCTTAGATAAGGATCGATCTTTTCCTTCATATCCCCTGGCAAAAACCCAAGTTTTTCTCCAGCTTCAACAGCAGGGCGCGTTAGAATAATACGCTCCACTTTCCCAGCAAGCAAAAGGGAGACGGCCATGGCCACAGAAAGATACGTCTTTCCCGTACCCGCAGGCCCCACACCAAAAACAAGCTCACACCTCTGCATTTGTTCAATATAGACGGCTTGAGTCGCAGATCTTGGAAAGACGCTTCGGCGTTTTGTTTGTATACTTACCGCCCCATGACTCTCGGACCCGGGTTCTTGAATATTCACCATCGAGGATGCCATACGAATCGCGGCATCGACATCTTCGTATCTTATTTCTTTTATCCGAGGAAGTTGGTGATAAAGATAATTGAGAGCCGTTTTTGCAAACGTTGCCTCGGGTTCTAAACCACTGACAGAAATCTGATTACCCCTCAAGGATAAATCGACACCCAACTTTTTTTCAATTTGAGAAAGGTTGCCATTCTCAGCACCAACAAGATCGATAAGCCTTTGGTTATCGTCAAACTCTAACGTATGTACTTGCTCCACATATCCTCGATTCACAAAACGTCAGAGGTCTATGCTGCCTCCACACGCTCAGTTGTCACAATTGATCCGCTGAGACTATTTTGAAACGCTTTTTCAATTTTGACCAGTACCATTTGATGCAGCAATCGCTCTGAACCTTCAACATAAACCGTTTGCATATAAGGGGATCTTCCACAGATCTGGGCATCATCCCGCCCCTTGCGGTCAAAGATGATCGGCATTTCCCGCCCCACCAAGGATTCATTAAACTCAATTTGATGGCGCACCAAAAGGGATTGAAGCTCCTCGAGTCTTCTTGACTTGATCTCCTCTGGAACCTGGAGTTCGTGTATTCCCGCAGGGGTTCCAGGACGAATAGAATACTTAAAGGAATAAGCCTGAGCATATTTTACTTTTTCCACAAGTTTCAGTGTGTCCTTATGATCTGCTTCTGTTTCTCCTGGAAATCCAACGATAAAGTCCGAAGAAAAAGCCATATCCGGACGTGCTTCTCTAAATTTGTCAATAATTCTAAGGTAAAAATCCGCAGTGTGCTTCCGGTTCATCGCCTCAAGAACACGATCGCTTCCAGACTGAACGGGCAGATGAAGATAGGGCATAAGTTTTTCCACATCTCGGTGCGCTTTAATAAGCTCGTCATCCACATCCCGTGGATGGGACGTCATATAACGAATGCGATCCAGTCCATCAATCTCAGCAAGCTCAGAGATAAGACGGCCTAAACTCCAGGTATCTTTACCCTTTTCCCCATGATAGGCATTCACATTTTGCCCCAAAAGCGTAATCTCTCTCGCACCCACAGAAACAAGGTGACGTGCTTCCTTAAGGACCGCATCAACGGGACGAGATTCTTCTGCACCCCGTGTATAGGGAACACAGCAAAAACTGCAAAACTTGTCACATCCTTCTTGAATTGTCAAAAAGGCCGCAGAAGAAGAAATTTCTTGATCCGGGAGAAAATCAAACTTGCTTTCTACAGGAAATTCCGTATCCACAATACGTAGCGCTTCACCACGGCTTTTCATGATGTTTGCAAGCATCTCTGGCAATCTGTGATAGGTCTGCGGACCAAACACCATATCAACATAGGGCGCTTGCTTAATAATTTCTCCGCCCTCAGCCTGGGCCACGCATCCGCCAACACCGATATAAAGGGATTTTCCATCTTTTTCTCGTTCTTTTCGAGAGATATTAAGACGCCCCAAATCAGAAAAAACCTTTTGCTCGGCTTTTTCTCGAATGTGACACGTATTCAAAAGCGCCACATCTGCCTCAGCATGATCATCTGTCAGCTGAAATCCGAGTGGTTTAAGAAGTGTTGCCATACGCTCAGAATCATACACATTCATCTGGCATCCATAGGTTTTAATATAAAGCTTTTTCGACATGGGCCGATTATTTTTTATTTGAGTTGATTATTTGTAGATTAAAATTAACTCACGCGCAACAATTGCAACGTGAGTTAAACAAGGAAATACTTTATTTTAAGCAACTGCGGAAAGCTTACGCTTACGACCTGATTGACCAAGACCGCTGGACTTTGCAATGGCACTGCGGCGCTTTGCATAGCTTGGGGAAACAACAGGATACTCAGGGGGAAGGTTCCAACGCTCTTTATATTGCTCAATAGACATATTGTATACTGTTTTAAGATGACGCTTCAGCATCTGGAGTTTTTTTCCATCTTCAAGGCAGATGATATAGTCATCAAAAACAGACTGGTCTACAGACACCGCCGGCTTAAGATTCGTCGTGCGAAGTGTGTAGTGATTGCCTTCACTCATACTTACGATCGCACTATATACCTGTTGAAGCATAGGAATAAGCTGCTCAGAAGGAACGGCATTGTGGGCCACATAGGATCCAACAAGTTGTGTAGCGAGTTTGAGAGATTCTGTTTTTGTATTGGTTTCTGTCATGATGAGTTTTTTTAAGAATACCTTAAATAAAATGAAACTATGAAACTGTGTATTGCATTTTTGCCCCTTTGGCAATAGGAAATGTTGCGTCAGCCATTCGTTTTTTGCATAGCTCCATCATCACTTTATTCACTCTCATCCCGAATAATCCCTCTTTTTGTGTACTCAACAATGCGTTTTCCAGAATCCCTAAGGCCAGCTCGAGACCAAGCACTCACCGCGGCAGGCGCAGCTTCATTAATAAAAACATCCACACCATTATCTCTATCTCTAGACATAGCGTATTTCATGAGAGTTGGACCATACCCTTTGCCTCGAAAAGTATCCGGAACGCATCCATGCCACCCTTGGGAAACACGCTGCCCATTGTGCAAAAAATAAAGATGCATACGAGCACTCACAGGGCTCCCTTCTTCGTTGAAGAGAAGAAAAAACTTTATATCTCGTTCTAAATAGAGATGGCTGTACAAATTCATGCATTGCTCAGGCGTCATACTATTTTTGTGCCAAACATGATGCATAATCTTTACAAAATCCTGAAGATTTACATCAAAAAAATCCTCACACTCTCCCACTCGCACAGCTTTTAAGGAATCATCCGGCACATAAGAAAAATCAGCCAAAGGCGCATACATAGCTGTAAAAGCTGTTTCTGTGGGAGTAAAAAACTCCCCAACATTGGGGGCATCTCCAAAAACGGTATAGGTTTGATCTCCGAAAAATGTTGAGAAATCCTTTAAGATTTCTTGAGAAAGAGGAATGCCCTTAAGCTGGGCATAGGGTGCGTAAACTGAGGAACTTTCCGAACTAAAGCATATATATTCATCCGTTTCCTTACATTTTCCACCTGGAAGCTTTCCAAGAATTCTTGCAAAGACCACACTCCCCACATGATTTGCCCCCACGCTATCAAAGGAATCTTCAGCCGCATTCAAAGCTTGAATCACAAGCATACATATCAAGAAATAAACCTTCATTTTCACCCTCTACAGACTAGATTTTATTCGCTACTATTTTCTCAGCGTCCTTTTTTAAATCCCCTTATGCTCATGCTTTTGAAGATTCTTTGCCTTTGCTTCTTTTTTACAATTCCAACTGTTGCTGATGGTATTGACTATACATTCGAACAATGGGTTCTCAAAGATGCTGAAAAATATGTTTCGGATTTAATAAGTATTCACAAGAGTCTAAGCGATAGTGACTTACAAAGATCCGCTGCACGCATTGCGGAACTTAAAAAAACAAACGATTGGGGAGCTATCGCCCTTGAGCTTGAGCGTATTGCCGCAAAGAAAGACGCCCTCTTTTCCAGCTGGCTTGATCTTGCTGAGGCTTATGCCCATAAATCTATGGAATCCAATGAGAATTGGGATGCACGCAGAAAGTCCTCAAGCGCCGCCATTAAAGCCTATACTCTTGCCTCAAATGACACGGAAAAAGCTCAAGCACTTATTGTTTATGCCCAAACACTCTACGATTGGAGCGATGAACGTACAAAAATTCTCAGCCTTCTCTCAAGTCGAGACGATCTTAAAACTGTTAAGTCCGACCCACGTTTTGCGACATTTCTTGCCTTTAAATACGTAGATTACACCCTGTTCACAGAGAAAAATCCCGCTGAAGTACGTTTTTCCTTTAATGGAGAGCTTGCGGAGCAGAATATCGCGGATTTCATTGAATCCTCTCCCAAAGTTGATGCAAAAATAAAGGTTTCTGGGCGCAATATCATTGTCAAAGGCCTTAACTTCGAAACGGCTTATAACTTCACGCTTAAAGCAGGTATCAAAGGAAAATTTGGAGAAACCCTCAAAGAACCTATTCAAGTAGGGGTTAAAGTTGCCGATCAATCCGTCCGACTTGCTTTTAAGGCACAACAGTATATTCTCCAACGGACTGAAAAACTTTCTCTCCCCCTTGAGGCAGTCAATATTGACAAGATCAAAGTTAGTATCTTTCGTCTGGCTGATCACGTTCTTGCGGGTAATATGACACGCCCCTATGACTCAACCTTCTTAAAACAGCTGAATAGTTATGACTTTAAACATATTAAAAACAGTGAGGGTCACAAGCTTTTTGAAGGAGAAATGACCCTGGGTGGAGAGCGCAACACCACACGCATCGTTGGCATCCCCCTTGATGAGGCGGTCAAAAACCAAAAACCGGGGGTTTATATCGTTTATGTCGAAGACAAGAGCAATATTCGAGAGAACACCTCCATCGCCCAGTGGGTGATCATTACGGATATGGGAGTCACGACATTTTCTGGAAGTGACGGCCTTCATGTTGATGTAAGAAAACTTTCTGATGCAAAATCTTATAAGGGTGCCAAAGTTAGCCTGATTTCCCACAACCAAAGTGTTCTTTCTACACAACAAACCGATGACAATGGACGCGTTCATTTCAACAAAGAGCTTTTGCTTGGCAAGGATGGGGATCGCCCCCTCATGATCACATGCCACGGTGAAGGAAATGACTTTACCCTTATTGACCTTACAAAATCCCCCCTTGATCTTACCGATTTAAGCATTGCGGGTCGTACAGCAAAAGACGGGGAAGATCTTTATATTTACACGGACCGTGGCGTTTACAGACCCGGAGAATCAATTCATTTTCAAGCCCTTCTTCGTAATGAAAAACTCCAGGGTGTGTCCAATGCTTCCCTAACCTTTAAACTGAATCGTCCTGATGGTGTTACTTTTAAAATCGATTCCGTCCAAGGAAATGATGTGGGAATGTTTGAGCATCATTTTGCCTTACTGGAATCTTCACCTACAGGACGCTGGGTTATCCAGGGATTCGCCGATCCAAAGGATAATACCCCCCTATTTGAAACAACCGTAAGTGTGGAGGATTTCACCCCCGCAAGAATCCTTGTCAAAACTGAAACAAAAGAAAAATCCCTATCTCCAGAAAAAACCCTCGAAGCCACAGTTAAAGCTGAATATCTCTTTGGTGGAAAAGCTGGAGATCTCGCAGCTGAGGCTGTTGTCCTCTTTTCAAAAGATCCTGCTCCCTTTGAGGGTTATAAAAATTTCACATTCGGAAACTCACTCGAAGACTACACACCACAGCGACTTGAGGTTGGCCTAAGCGCCTTGGATGACAAGGGTGAAGCGATTGTCAGTATTGATGGAAAATCCATTCAAGATGCATCGACACCCCTCCTCGCGCAACTCCGCGTCAACATTTTTGACAGGGGTGGAAAACCACAACTGGGCACTGCAAAATTTCAAGCATTTACAAAACCCGTATACATTGGCATTTCCTCTGGTTCAGAACGCGTTGATGGAGACGCAGAAACCGCTTCTTTTGAGGTTATTGCTGTATCCAGAGAGGGACAACCACAACCCCTTCCTCAATGCAAATGGACACTTTACAAGGAAAAAGTGGACTACACTTGGTATCAAATGGGGAACAAGTGGCGTTATAACGTCATAAGATCCGCTGATACGATCGAAGATGGAACTCTATCTCTTAGCGATAAAAATCCCACCTCTCTTTCGGTGAAAGTCCCTGATTGGGGTGATTATGTTCTTGAAATCCAAGATCCCAAGAGCGGCGTCATCTCTAAAGTACGCTTTACAAAGGGCTGGGGTCGAGGTGATCGCGTGGATGTTCCCGATATTTTAAAAATCCGATTGGACAAGGAAAGTTATAAAATTGGCGAAGAGGTCAATATTCATATCGAATCACCGTTTTCTGGAGAAGCTCTCTTAACACTTGCCAATACCTCAGGCGTTATTCAACAGCAGCTCTTTAAACTAGAAAAAGGCCAAACATCTTATAAAACAAAGGCCACAGAAGATTTTGGAACCGGCGTCTATGTCCTTATGAATGGATATCGACCATTATCAGGTGACGGGAAAGATTCGCAACTTCCTGTGAGGACCATTGGTCTTGCATGGTGTCCCATGGATAAAAGTGAACGCGTGCTCAACCTCAACATCACCACAGATCCCTTTTCAAAACCACGCACGTCCTTTGATGTGAATGTAAATATTGATAATGCTGGAAAATCTCCCGTTTATCTAACACTCGCCGCCGTGGATGAGGGTATTTTGCTCCTCACAGATTATAAAAACCCAGATCCCCTCACACATTTTTATGGAAAAAAGGAATTTCCCTTAGAGATTCGAGACCTTTATGGATACCTTGTTCAAGATATCCCCACAGAAACAGGAGCATTCCACACAGGTGGTGACGAAGGTGCCCTTGCAAGAAACCTCGCCGCACTTTCAAAACGTTCCTTTAAACTCATTAGCCTCTATTCTGGGGTTGTCTTCCTCCAAGATGGAAAAGCTAAAATTCCTTTTCAAGTGCCCGATTTTAATGGACGCATCCGCATTATGGGTGTTGCAGCTTCAAATGATAAAATAGGCGCTGCGCAAACATCCATCACAGTCAAAGATCCGATTGTTGTGGAAACTATCCTTCCAAGGTTTTTAGCCCCCAAAGATAAAAGTCAAATGATCCTCTCTCTCCACAACCAAACAGGAAAAGAGGAAGAAATCACTGTTAAAATCAAAGCGGAAGGAGCAATTCATGCCGAGAAAGACACTCTCAACATCAAACTTGCCAAGGATTCCGAACAAGTCTTTATGATCCCACTCAATGCCGAAAAATCCGGAACGGGGACAGTTTCTCTCTCAGTAAAAGGCAGCGGTGAGATGCAAACATACACCCATGATCTCACCGTTCGGGAAGGGATTCCCTTTAAGACAAAATCCGAAGCCGCTCTTTTGGAACAGGGAAAACCTCTTGAAATTTCAGGAAAAGACCTCGCCGGTATGATTGAGGAGTCTGGAAAAATGGCACTTTCCTTTGGAAAAACACCATGGAGTAGTAAAAAAGCCGCTTATCATCTTGCGGAGTATCCCTATTCCTGTATCGAGCAAACGGTCAGCAAGGGTTTTGGACTTTTGTATCTTAAGGAAAGCGAAGGAGCAAAATCAGAAGATGCCCTCAACACCATTATTTCAAGCATTGCACAAAACCAAAATATTTCTGGAGGGTTTGATTTTTGGCCCGGTATGGAATCTGCACAAAGTGAGAAAATTTTCCTAAGCGCTTATGTCTATGACTTCCTTTCACAGGTAAAAAAATCAGGACTTATTGTTCCAAGTTTTACTTTTGATAATTTGGAAAATTTCCTGAAATCCACCATGAGTCATCTCTATGACAAAACGAATAAGGAGATTGTACGTGCTGCATCCTATGCTCTTTACACCCTTGTAAAAAATAATGCTCTTGAGCCCGGTACGATCAGATATTTCTATGATACTTTTTTTGAAGCTGCAGAAACTTCCTTCTCACAAAGTTGTATTATCTACGCGCTCAGCACTTTCTCTGATGACGCAAGACTTCGAAATGCGTTGGAGAAGGTCAACACCGCAACGTCAAAAAACCTTGTGGACATGCTTGCAACCTACAAAATTATGGATGAAGCGTCTCTCAATCATGAAACCATCAAGGAAGCTTTTGCAAAAGCACGTCCCGCCCTTCTCAATCAAATACGTCAAAAAGTAAATGGAGAGAGCGTATTCTCCACCCTTGAACGAGCATGGATGGTGCGTGGCACCACACCATCAGCAGAAGAGCTTGCTATCAATATCGATGGGAAAAAGGTTACAGAAAAGGCCCCTATTTTTAGGGAATTTCTCGCAACGGATATCAATCACACCTTTGAAAATCTTTCGCCAACACCTCTTTGGGTCACAAAAATAATGACGGGGCAAATGAAAGATAACAATCCCATATCACAGGGAGTGAAGATCACACGCAAGCTTTTTGACCTCACAGGAAATGAGATCAAAGAAAATGCATTCTCCCAAGGTCAGCAAATTATCTGTGTCATCGAAGGAACTATCGAAGGTACAGCAGAGCGCAATATGCTTCTTGTGGACCTTTTGCCGGCGGGCGTTCAATTAGACGCTCTCCCGAAACTTGTATGGCTTGGTGAACTCACCCCTCCAACCTTTACCCATATGCGAGATGATCGTTTTGTTGCATCCTTTACTGTGGATGAGAAGATCAATACCTTCAAGATTGCCTATATGATGCGCGCGATTACATTGGGTGATTATCTGTATCCTGGAACCTTTGTCGAGGATATGGTGGATGCGCGAATTTTTGCACAAAATGCAGCATCTCGCTGTTCAGTAAATGAAAGAAAAGCACAAGAAGAAAAAAAGATAACGTCCTCCACGCACGTACAAAGCCATGCCGCATAAACGCCTCAAAAAGGGAACGTTTTGGGCTTTCTTCTTAGGTATTCCCTTTTTTCTGTGGGGTTGGGTTGTCCTCTACCCCACAAGCCTGGAGCGCTTTCATGATTTTTCTCCCGCCCTTTATGATGAAAATGGGGAGCTTTTAAATTGCCGATTAAACCGTGATGAAAAATGGCAAATTTCCACACGGACTGAGGATGTTGATCAAAAACTCATCGACCTTCTTGTTCACACAGAAGATAAAAGATTTTACACCCATCCCGGCGTTGATGTTTTATCCATGTGTCGTGCCGTTTTTGATGCCCTGACATCTCTCAAAGTTCACTCAGGTGGATCAACCCTTACCATGCAAGTTGTACGTCTTTTGGAGCCACGTCCACGTACCTTGTTCTCAAAAGTGATTGAGGTGGTCAAGGCCTTGGCACTTGAAGCAAAATTTTCGAAACAAGAAATTCTTGAAATGTATCTGACACTTGCCCCCTATGGTGGTAATCTTCAGGGGGTCCGTGCCGCAAGCCTTCATTATTTTGGAAAATCCCCCAAACATCTTTCCTTTGCAGAAGCCGCACTCCTTGTCACACTTCCCCAATCCCCTACAAAATTCGCAAAAGATATCACACTTCAAAAACAAAGACGCAATTACATTCTTGAGACAAGTAATCTTCCAGACATTATCAAAAAGGAATCTCAACAAGATAACCTTCCCCAAAAACAACATTCATTCCCCAGAATGTGTGCCCATGTTGCCGCAAGATTTTCCCATAAAAATACAGATTCAAGTATTTCCAAGCCTCTACAGGAGAAACTAGAATTTCTTGTCAAAGCCTGGCCCACTCAGGAAAAACAATCGATTGCCGTTTTAATCGCCGATTATCATGGAAAAATACGTGCTTATGTTGGGTCCAAAGATTTTTTTAATCATGATATTCATGGTCAAGTGGATGTTTTATCCTCCGTTCGATCACCGGGATCCACTCTTAAACCCTTTGTTTACGGTCTTGCTTTTGATGATGGTTGGCTTCATCCCAAAAGCCTTGTCAGGGATACCCAGATCAGTTTTCAAGGGTATGCCCCCACCAATTTTAATGATGTCTTTCACGGAGATATCACCATCACAGAAGCTTTGCAAAGATCACTTAATGTCCCCGTTGTGACCGTTCTTGAGAAACTCGGCCCCCGTTATTTTATGCATACTCTGGAAGATGCGAACATTCCTTTGCGCCTTCCAAAAATATATAAACACGTAAGCCTTCCCATTGCTCTGGGTGGTGTGGGTATTCGCCTAACGGATCTTGCGGCACTATTTAATAGCCTCAATCGAGAGGGAACGATCACCCCGCTAACTTTTTTGAGCATGGATACGGAAAATTCAAAACGCATTCTTTCAAAAAAATCTGCGGAACGATTAGTCTCTATCCTTATGGATGCTCCCCTTCCCCCCAATATGCTCAGTCAACCCATTCATCACGGAAAGGTTGCCCTTAAAACGGGAACATCCTCAAGCTACCGCGATGCCATTTCCGTAGGTGTCAATGGACAGTACGTTGTTCTTGTCTGGTTTGGTCGACCTGATGGCGCCCCTGTCAAAGGTCAGGTGGGACTGAGGACAGCAACCCCACTCCTTCTCACGGTTTTTGATCAACTCTTGAAAAGCCAAGGATTTCCCCACCACACCATGGATGATCCTCTTCCCCCTCCCTTAAAATATTTTGGGAAACAAGATAAAGATCGCCTTCAACTTCACTTCCCTCTGCCGGGAAGTATTCTGATCAAGGGATCCAAACAACCTCTTGTCTTTACGGGGGGAAAAGCACCCTATACGGTTTTTGTGAATAAAAAAAGAATCCCAAAGGAAAACCTTGGGACTCTTTTTGAAAATCTCAGACCCGGATTCCATCACATCCTTATTGTGGATAGTCAAGGAAATCGGGCGGAGAGTGATGTGCGGTTAGGCCGGAGCACGATGAACTACTAGTCGCGGAGCTAAGGCCTCTTTCTTAGCCTGAAATTCTATCGTAATAAAATCACACAAAGCATGATCATATTTTTTAAGAAGGTATACTGCGTTCTTTTTAAACTCAGGAGTAATTCTGGCTTCCTTACCTGTATCGCCAAAAGATCCAACATTAAGAAATCCTCGCACCTCTTCTGCGGTTAGACCGTGTAGACCCTGTCGCGTAATGGCCAAACGAAGGAGGTAACGTGCCTGAGCAACCTGGAGCATTTTGTCAGGAGTCCTCTCAGCCTCTGGAATATTATTGGGATCAATAGAGCGACTAAATGCTTTATACATATTAAGGGTCATTGCCTCTTCACGATCGTGAAGATAACCATCTTTTCGCATCATTTCTTCGACAACAGAAAAAAAATCCGGAGAAAAAGAATCTGAAATAGGCGAAGCAAACATCACAGCTAAACGTGCTTGTACGCTAAAAACGTTGGCAATAGCCGTTATATCAGAAGGGGCAACCTTACGAGGGTGAGATATATTATAGGAACGGTCAACTGGACCTATTTCATGCCCTGTATCAGGATCTACACCATCAAAATCCGTGAAAGTCCCTGTACTCACAAGGTCCATAGCATTCTCAATACGATTCACTGCTCTCAAAAAAGTACCTGCTGCCTGACCTAAATCCTCTTGATGGGAAACTAATCCCACAACATTGTATCCAGACATCAACTCGTTATGAACTGTTCTTGAAAACCACGTTTCATCTTTGGATGCGGCATTTATCAAGGATGGAAACGCGCACAGAATCATTAATATTTTTAATATCTTCATAGGAACCTCATCAAAGTACATTTCCCCCATAATCTAGGTATAATGAGGTGATATTTCAATGGTTTAACTTTGATCAAAGTGCCATAATATTGAATCCTGCGTCCACATAAACGACGGATCCTGTGACGAGTGCTCCTTCATCACTTGCTAAAAATCGCGCATACGCTCCAACGGCATCAATACTCACGTCCGCATGTTCGGGGGAAATATCTCTCGCCCTTTCCAAAAGATCATCAAAGTGGTCAATACCACTTGCCGCCCGTGTCGCAATAGGACCAGAAGAGAGTGCATTCACACGAATTTTCTTTGGACCTAACTCCGCGGCCATATAGCGAACAGAACTTTCCAAGGCTGCTTTCACGGGTCCCATAAGACCGTAATGTTCCACAACCTTCTCACCTCCATAATAACTCAAGGTTAAGAGACACCCTCCCTTTTTCATCAACGGCTCTGCCAAGCGGGCCAATCGCATAAACGAGTGACAGGAGATATCCATCGCCGTTAAAAATCCCTCTACGGAGCAATCTATGACACGTGCATGAAGATCCTCTTTGGGTGCAAACGCAATCGCATGAATCAAAAAATCTAACTCTCCCCATTTTTTTTCAATCAGGTGAAAGAGTGATTCCATCTGGAGATGATTTTTTACATCGAGGGGTTCAATGATGGGGGCGTGAATGGATTCCGCCAAAGGGCGCACATGGGATTCAGCTTTTTCGTTAAGATAGGTAATGGCAATTTTTGCTCCCGCAGCATGACACGCACGGGCACAACCCCAAGCAATGGATTGCTCATTGGCAACCCCTATAATCAATCCCTTTTTACCCCTAAGATTATCCACGTCTGTCTTCCCTTTCATCATTTATGAAGAAATTTTCACATTCTTTTTCACAGCTTCTGCCATCACAATTTCTTCGTTTGTTGGTATGACATAAACGTCAATTTCGCTTTGAGGAGAGTGAATTTGAATAGCATTGGATTCATTGGACTGTGGATCTATGACAAGATTCATCCATTGAAAATATTCACATATTTTGCGTCGAATAAGGGGACAGTTTTCCCCGATCCCCGCTGTAAACACCAAAATATCCATCCCCCCGATCACAGGGAGCAGACTTCCCATATGCCGTGCTGCGGTAAAGCAAAAAAGGTCTATCGCAGATTTTGCTTGAGGTAAATCACTCTTCAAAAGCATCTTCATATCCGCACTTATGCCGGAAACCCCCTTTAACCCAGATTCATGGTAAAGAAGCGCTGTAACCTCCTCCACAGTCATCTTTTTTTCCTGTAAAAGATATAAGATAACACCCGGATCAATGCTTCCCGTCCGCGTCCCCATCATCAATCCGTCCAAAGCCGTGAATCCCATGGAGGTTGACACACTCTTTAAATCTTTCATTGCACAAAGAGAGGCGCCATTTCCCAAATGTGCAACAATCACCCTTTTTTTCGCTTTATCCCCCACATAGGTTTGCAACTGCGACGCAATATAGGCATAGGATAGCCCGTGAAAACCATAGCGAATAATTCCCTCATCTGTATAAGTATGGGGCAGCGGAAAAGCCTCCGCTAATTTCATTTGTGTCCTATGAAACGCTGTATCAAAACAAGCAACCTGAGGAATGCCTGGAAAGAATGCTAAGGCCCGATCAATGACCTCAAGATTATAAGATTGATGTAATGGCGCAAGGGGAATAAATTCCCGAAGCTTGGAAAGAACATTCGCATCAATCAAAACTGGATCTGTATAAAGTTTCCCCCCATGAACAACCCGGTGGGCTACGCCTGAAAGGGGTTGTGTTTTCGTGATTGATTGAATCACCTCAAAAATTTTTGAAAACGCATCGTTTGTATTGCGTGGATCGGAAAGATAAGTTTTGTTCCCTTTTTCCTGAACCCAGAGACGGGGGTTCAGGAATAAATCTTCGACTTCTCCCCGCATAGCCTCTCTCAAACTCTCATGTTCATAGAGAGAGAATTTCACACTTGATGAACCCGCATTAAAAACTAATATCATCGTTTTGATTTTTCTGATTACGATTCCTTAAGTAAAGCAAAGCAAGAGCACTCGAGGCCGTTCTCGCCAATAGTGAACTTGAACGGCTCGTTAAAATAATGGGAACCTTTGCTCCCATAACAAGCCCTGCAAATGTTGCATCCGCAAGCAAAATAAGTTGTTTTAAAAGCATATTTCCAGATTCCACATCGGGCACAACCAAAATATCCGCGCGCCCCGCCACAACGGAATTTATTTTTTTAATGTGTGCCGCTTCTTCTGAAAGGGCATTATCAAAGGCAAGCGGACCATCCAAAAGCCCTCCTGTGATTTGACCTCTTTCTGCCATTTTACATAGGGCTGTTGCGTCAAGTGTCGATGGTATTTTTTCACTCACTGTTTCAATGGCTGATAAAATTGCCACCTTTGGAATACCGAAACCAATCGCTTGAAAAAGATCAATCGCATTTTGAACGATATCTTTTTTGTCATGTAATTTAGGAAAAATATTCACCGCCGCATCCGTCACAAAGAGAGGACGTGGATAAGCTGGCGTATCGATGACAGAGACATGGCTGATACGGCGATCTGTTTGTAATCCTGAAACCTTATCCACAACGGGATGTAAAAGCTCGTCCGTATGGAGGTCACCCTTCATAATGGCTTCAACGAGTCCCTTTCTCGCCATTTGAACAGCCATCTCCGCAGCTGCAGGACCACCCAGTACATCTACAATCTCAACGCCTGAAATATCAATTTTTTCATCTTTGGCTAGGGACTGTATTTGATTTTTGGGACCAATAAGAACGGGCACAATCAAATTTTCCCGCATCGAATCCAGTGCTCCTTCTAAAGAAACTTTGCTTACGGGATAAACGATCGCCGTTTTGATAGGATCGAATTTTTTCGCCATCTGAATGATGCGTTCGTGATAGGGGCATTTCTCTTTTTTAAAGGCAACTTCGGGCAAAACCACACGCTTTCTGTTTATTTTCTCTGTGGGTGCAATAACCGTTGCTTCCCCTGTAATAACTTCTTTACCGAGTTGATTCGTGCAAACACAATCAAGTTCGACAATCTTTTTTTCTTCGTGCTTTGCCTTTACAATGACCTTGGCCGTGATGGTATCTCCAATTAAAACGGGTTTTAAAAAATTAAATTTTTGCCCCACATAAATGGTTCCAGGACCAGGTAAAATTGTCCCAAGCACGGTTGAGATTAGGGATCCTGTCCACATACCATGGGCCACAATATGATGAAAAAAATCGCTTTTTGCATAATCCGCATCCACATGGGCAGGATTCACATCCCCAGACATCACTGCAAAGAGGAGAATATCTTTACTTGTCAGTGTATGAGAAAGGGTCGCGAATTCTCCAAGTTCAATTTCATCAAATGTCCGGTTGCTGATATAGTTTGTCATCATTCATTTCCCTGATTTTATGGCATAGGCCCTTTCCGTCGAACCTCATCCCCACCCAAGAAATAGTATAAAAACATTAAAAAGAATTTAAACGCCCTACCTTATTTGTGAATAAAAAAAGAACCCCAAGGAGAACCTTGGAGTTCAAATCTTCGACCCGGATTCCAGAACATTTTTATGATGCAAGGAAGGAAATCGAGTGGGTAGTGTATTAGGAATCTTCTCTGGCTACCAGCATCATACCGGCTTCCATCTCACGTACAGCACCAACAAATCTCTCCATAACCCAATCACAAAAAGCACGATCTGCCCTTGCAAGAAGGTGTGGCGCATTCTTTTTAAATTGATCGGTAACAACTGCACTTTTACCTGTATCCGAAAAAGATCCAACACTCAAAAACCCTTGCACTTCTTTTGTTGTTAAGCCATGACCAGGTTGTTGTGTAATAGCCAAACGGAAAAGATAGCGTGACTGAGCTGCCTGAAGCTTCATAGCAGGTGT
>JBDHTO010000002.1:0-32712 GCA_039808665.1 Alphaproteobacteria bacterium
ACAACCTCAGCAGATGCTGATGGCTTTGCAGATGGATCGCGATCAATAAACTCAATCACAGCCATAGGTGCGTTGTCACCATAACGAAAACCATTTTTCATAATGCGTGTATAACCACCCGCGCGGTTTTGATAACGTGGTGAAAGTGTTTTGATCACTTTATCTACAACCGCTTGGTCTTGCAGTTGCGAAACGAGCTGACGACGTGCGTGAAGGTCGCCTCTTTTGCCAAGTGTAATAATTTTTTCAACAATAGGACGAAGTTCTTTTGCTTTTGGCAAAGTCGTTCTGATTTGCTCATAAGTCAAAAGGCTTTGTGCCATGTTTTTGAAGAGCGCCTTACGATGCTCTGATGTTCGATTTAATTTACGACCGTTAATACCGTGTCTCATTATTCTTCTCCGACTTTAATTCTTATGCGTATGGATCTTCAAGTTTCTTTGCGAGCTCTTCAATATTCTCTGGTGGCCAATTAGGAATAACCATGCCAAAGCCGAGTCCCATTTGCACAAGAACTTCTTTAATTTCATTCAGTGATTTACGACCAAAGTTTGGTGTTTTAAGCATCTCGCTTTCACTTTTTTGGACAAGATCACCAATGTAGATGATGTTTTCTGTCTTAAGGCAGTTTGCAGAACGCACAGAAAGCTCAAGCTCTTCAACTTTGCGCAACAAGTTACGGTTAAAGGGAAGCTCATCAGATTCTGATTTCTTCTCTGCCGCTTTAGGTTCTTCGAAGTTAATAAACACCTGAAGTTGGTCTTGCATAATACGTGCAGCAAGCGCCAAAGCATCATCTGGCTTCATGGAACCATCCGTCACAACACGAAGTGTCAGCTTATCGTAGTCAGTACGTTGCCCCACACGTGTTTGATCGACCTTATAGAATACTTTCTTGATAGGACTATAAATCGCATCAATAGGAATTACACCGATTGTACGCTCATCCGCAGGAATTTGGTTCGCAGGAACATATCCTTTACCAGATTCAACCATCATTTCCACGGAAAGTTTTGCATTCTTGTCGAGTGTGCAAATCAACACATCGGGATCAAGTATTTCAACTTCTGAGGGACACTCGATGTCACGTGCGTAAACGGGACCAGGAGCTGTTGCATGAAGCTTGATACGCTTTGGCATCTCAGAGTTTAACTTCACACCAATGGTTTTCAAGTTCAAGATAATATCTGTAACATCTTCATGAACACCCTGAATTGTTGAGAATTCATGGAGAACGCCGTCGATCTTAACACTTGTGATCGCAGCACCTTGCAGTGAAGAAAGAAGGATACGGCGAAGCGCATTTCCAAGTGTCAAACCAAAGCCGCGCTCAAGTGGCTCAATAACAACTTCGGCTTCACGAAGCTGCTGATCTGCATAATTGAAATTCAAATTATAGGGCTTTATAAGAGCCTGCCAGTTTTTCTGAATCACGAGAGTCCCCTATTCCTTCAAAAATTAAACGCGACGGCGCTTTGCTGGACGCACACCATTGTGTGGAACAGGTGTTACGTCACGAATGGTTGTAATCGTAAAGCCCACAGCTTGCAAAGCACGCAACGCTGTTTCACGACCTGATCCAGGACCTTTTACAATCACACTCAAATTTTTCATACCATGCTCAAGAGCTTTTTTTCCTGCATCTTCTGCTGCAATCTGTGCTGCATAAGGTGTGGATTTACGTGATCCCTTGAATCCCATCATCCCAGAAGAAGACCAAGAAATCGCATTGCCTTGCTCGTCTGTAATGGTGACCATTGTGTTGTTGAATGTAGAGTTGACGTGCGCAACGCCATTAATAACGTTTTTTTTCTCGCGACGACGAACACGTGTAGTTTGTTGTTTTGCCATAGTTCAGTCTCAGTCCTTATTTGGATGCTATCTTCTTACCCGCGATAGGAACTGCTTTTCCTTTGCGAGTACGTGCGTTTGTGTGGGTTCTTTGACCACGTACAGGAAGCCCCTTACGATGGCGAAGACCTCTGTAGCAACCAAGGTCTGTAAGACGCTTGATGTTCATAGATACTTCACGACGAAGATCACCTTCTACCTGATAATCTCTGTCAATCACCTCACGAATTTTGAGTACGTCTTGATCAGAAAGCTGATTCACGCGCACTTGCATATCAAGATTGAGCTTCTTCATGATTTCATCAGCTTTTTTAGGACCGATTCCATAAATATATGTCAGCGCAATCACAAGTCTTTTTTGTGTTGGTATGTTCACACCAGCAATACGTGCCACTGTAGTTTCTCCTTTATTGGCTTCTTTTTAGTATTGACTCAATCAGATCGCTCACGGCATGAGGTGAAAGTGCCGCGTCGACCGTATGGAGTACTCCTTTGTCTCTGTAGTACCCTAAAATCGGCAACGTTTCAAGATAATACAAGTCGAGTCGCTTTTTCAAGACCTCTTCTTGATCATCTTCGCGAATGCGCAGATTTTTGCTCCCACAAAAATCACATATTCCCTCTTCCTTTGTTGGGCTAAAAGTTTTGTGATAAGTTGCACCACAATCCTTACAGGAATAGCGACCGAGAATTCTTTGCAAAAGAATGTCATCATCTAGTTTGAATTCAATTGCAGAATCTACTTTCATATGGTGACGCTCAAGCACTTCATCCACAGATTTCGCCTGGGCTAATGTACGAGGTACACCATCTAATATAATTTTTTTATCACCACATTGTTCGAGGGCAGATTCAAAAACCTCTAGTATAATTTCATCTGAAACGAGATTACCCTCACCCATGATTGTCTTTAGCTTATTTCCCAATTTTGATCCGGAAGCGATCTCCGCTCTCAACATATTTCCGGTAGAAATACATGCATAGGATGGGTCAAGCGTAATATTTTGAACTTGCGTTCCTTTCCCTGAACCTGGTGGACCAAAAAAAACGACAACCATATTACCTTTTGCCTTTTAATGATGACCGTCGAATAAGTCCTTCGTACTGATGCGCCAAAAGATGCGACTGAACTTGAGCGAATGTATCAATCGTCACACTCACCACAATCAGCAAACTGGTACCACCAAAATAAAAGGGCAAATGAACCTTGGATAAAATAAGTTCAGGTAGAATACAGATGGACGCGAGATACAAGGCACCTACAGCCGTAAGGCGGGTCAGAACATAATCAAGATAATCTGCAGTTGATTTACCAGGGCGAATACCAGGGATAAAGGTTCCCATTTTGCGAAGGTTTTCCGCTGTTTCCGCAGGGTTGAACACAATCGCGGTATAGAAGAAAGCAAAGAAAATAATCATTGCCACAAAAAGCGCCATATAAAGAGGCTGCCCGTGCGAAAGAAGTGATGCAAGCTTACCCATAAAGGAATCAGAATCTGCCGCCCCTGCAAAACCAATAATGGTTCCAGGCAAGAGAAGAAGTGACGACGCAAAGATCGGAGGAATCACACCCGCACTATTAAGCTTGAGAGGCAAGTGTGTTGTCTGACTTGTCGCAGGTCTGTTCGCTGCCATTTGGCGTTTTGGATACTGAATTGTAATACGACGCTGAGCCTTTTCCATAAAGACGATATAACCAATCACAACAGCAACCATCACAAGAATCAGCAACAGAACAAGAAATGGGATCGCGTCTTGACGACCAAGCTCAAGGGTATTGATCAACGCTTGGGGCAAGTTTGCAACGATACCGGAATAAATAATAAGAGAAGCACCATTACCAATACCACGAGACGTAATTTGCTCACCCAACCACATGATAAAAAGGGTACCACCGGTAAGAGTTACAATGGTGGTCATCTTAAACATAAAACCTGGAATTAAAACGGCAGGCCCCGCGTAACCTACGATCTTTTCAAGCCCCATGGCGATACCATAAGCCTGAATAGCTGCGAGAAAAACCGTACCATAACGCGTATATTGATTGAGTTTTTTCTTTCCCGTCTCACCTTCCTTTTTCAAGGCTTCAAAGTGAGGAGAAATCGATGTCATAAGCTGAACGATAATGCTCGCAGAAATGTACGGCATGATGTTCAACGCAAAAATGGTCATACGAGAAATCGCACCACCGGAAAACATGTCAAGAATTCCAAGAATTCCCCCAGCATTTTGTTGAGTAAACTCACGAATAATGTCTGGGTTAATTCCTGGCAGAGGTATATAAGTTCCTATGCGATACACAACGAGAACAGCGAGTGTAAAAAGAATACGTTTCTTCAGATCCTCAGCCTTGCTAAAAGAAGAAAAACTGAGGTTTGCGGCTAGCTGTTCTATTGCAGATGACATAGTAAACCTTATTTTGAAATATTAAGAGTCAATCCTGATTTTTTGGCTTTTTCTTCAGCGGCTTTTGTCGCGCGATCAACGCGCACTGAAACTTTATCCGCAGCATCGCCTGTTGCAAGCAACACAACACGCTTAAGATAAGGCTTCATATAACCAAGCTGAACCAAAAGATCGCGATTGATTTCTTGATCCTTTATACCATGCTTTTTTACAATTGTTGAGATCTTATCAAAAGTCAGTTCGTATGCTTCGATACGATGAATATTGATAAATCCACGCTTTGGAAGACGACGGTAGATTGGTGTTTGACCACCTTCAAAACCGTTCAAGGAGACACCTGAACGTGCTGTTTGACCTTTTCCACCACGTCCGGAAGTTTTACCTTTACCTGAACCGATACCACGGCCTACACGCATTTTTCGTTTACGTGCACCGTCATTATCACGAATATTATTGAGTGTTAACATGACGCCCTCTTATGCCTTTTCTACAATCTGAACCATGTGTTGAGCTTTACGCACCAAACCACGCACTTCCGGAGTATCTACAAGCTCACGAACTTGATTCATCTTGGAAAGACCAAGACCTTTGAGATATTCTCTTTGACGTGCGTCACGACGAATCGGACTACCGGTTCTTTTAACAAAAATTGTAGGACCTGAGGGCCTTGCTTTTGGAGCAGACGATTTTTTTGCTGCAGCAGATGCTTTTGGAGCTTCAGCTTTTTTCGCTACAGGGACTTTCCCCTCAGCTTTCTTTACCGGTGCCTTTGCGGCGACTTTCTTTTCTTTTGTTTCTGTCATGTTATGCCTCGACTACCTGTTCATTTTTGCCATGCGCCTCACGACGTGCAACAATCTCTGGAACTTTTTTGCCAAGTTTGTTTGCAATTTGACGAGGTGACATAATCTGCTTCAACGCTTCCACTGTTGCAGAAACCATGTTGTGATAGTTGGATGTTCCAACAGACTTTGACACGATGTCATGAAGACCGAGAACCTCAAATACTGCACGCATTGGACCACCCGCGATGATACCTGTACCCGCAGGCGCTGAGCGCAACTGAACGCGTCCTGCACCGTGTTTCACCGCGATATCATGGTGAATCGTACGTCCTTCACGAAGGGGAATACGTACCATTGTACGCTTCGCTTGCTCAGATGCTTTACGAACTGCATCAGGAACTTCGCGTGCTTTACCTGTGCCATAACCAACACGTCCCTTACCATCACCAACAACAACGAGTGCTGAGAAGCGAAGGTTTTTACCACCTTTTACCACTTTGGTAACACGGCGTACGCTGACCAACTTCTCGATGAGCTCTTGCTCTCTATCTTTTTCTTGCGTTGGTTTTGCTGCTTTTGCTGCTTTTGTCATATTAATTACCCTTAAAATTTCAAGCCAGCTTCACGTGCAGCCTCAGCAAGAGCCTTCACGCGACCATGGAACAAAAAGCCAGATCTGTCAAAAACGACTTCTTTGACACCTGCTTTAACCGCTTTTTCCGCAATGGACTTACCAATGGCCATAGCAGCTTCTTTATTTCCGCCATTTTTGATTTTTGCTTTAACAGCTTTATCATTTGTTGACGCAGAAACGAGTGTTACCGCAGCAACATCATCAAAAATTTGTGCATAGATGTGCTTGTTTGTTCTGTGAACAGAAAGACGCGGACGGCCAGCCTGATTCACCTGACGCAATTTAATGCGCATACGTTCACGACGACGTTGTAACAATGGATTAGTCATGGCTACTTCTTCTTTCCTTCTTTTCTCAGAACGAATTGATTTTCTTTAATAACACCCTTACCTTTATAAGGCTCTGGTGGACGATATCCTTGAAGTTCAGAGGCAATCTGACCAAGAACTTGCTTGTCTGCACCAGTAAGGGCGATGGTTGTCGGCTTTTCGCACTTTGCTTCAACACCTTGAGGAAGCGGATAAGTAATATCGTGAGAATATCCCAACTGAAGTACAAGGTTACGACCTTGAACAGACGCCCTATAACCAACACCTACGAGATCAAGGTTATACGTAAACCCTTCAGAAACACCTTTAATAGCGTTCTTCACGTTACGTTGCATTGTTCCCCACATGGAACGTGCAAAATCTGATTCGTTAGCAGGCTGAACTTTAATGCCCTCAGCTTCTTGTGTAATTTTTACAGCCTCTGGATAGTCGTGCGCAATTTTGCCAAGACGACCAGACACTTCGATTTTACCACTGTTGATACTTACTGTAACACCCTGTGGCACTGCAACTGCATGTTTTCCTACGCGTGACATCTTTGACTATCCTAGAATACACTAAACAATAATTCGCCACCGATGCCCTTTTCGCGAGCTTCGATATCGGACATAACACCACGTGATGTGGAGAGAACGTTAATCCCCAAACCGTTTGCAACACGTGGCATTGCTTTCGCTTGAAAGTACGCACGCATTCCAGGTTTAGATCTGCGTTCGATTTTCTCGATCACGGGACGACCTTCTGAATACTTAAGTTCTATGCGAATGTTGCGAATATCTTTTCGCACTTCTTCGACAGAGTATCCGCGAATGTAACCTTCTTTAACGAGGACATCGAGGACTTTTGTTCTAAATGTGGAGTGTGGGGACACAACATCCTTTTTACCAACAGCTTGCGCGTTGCGAATGCGTGTAATCATATCTCCAATGGGATCATTCACATACATGTTTTTTCTACCAACTTGACTTTACTACACCTGGAAGTAATCCTGCGGACGCGAGATCGCGAAGAGCGATACGGGACATCTTAAACTTACGATGGTAACCACGTGGGCGACCAGAAAGTTCACAGCGATTACGCTCACGAACACGTGAAGAGTTGCGTGGCATTTCTGCCATTTTGTGTGCAACTTCGATACGACGTTCAAATGACGTTTCTTTATTCATCAGTTCCGCTTTTAATGCGCGACGTGTTTCTGACTTATTCACGATCATCTGCGCGCGGCGTTTGTTATTGTTAATTGCACTAAGCTTTGCCATTATCCACTCCCCTACTTTGCAAAAGGCATGTTGAAGGCGCGGAGCAATTCTCTTGCTTCATCATCTGTCTTCGCCGTTGTACAAATTATTACATCAAATCCACGAATCTTTTCAACTTTATCATAGTTGATTTCTGGAAAAATGATGTGTTCTTTTACACCTACCGCATAGTTTCCACGGCCATCAAAGCTCTTAGAGGAAACACCACGAAAGTCTCTTACGCGTGGGAGTGCAATGTTGATAAAGCGATCAAGGAATTCGTACATACGCTTGTTGCGCAGTGTAACCTTTGCACCAATGTTCATACCTTCACGAAGTTTAAATCCAGCAATAGATTTTTTCGCTTTTGTCATCACAGGTTTTTGACCTGTAATAAGGGAGAGATCTTCAACAACTGTTTGAAGTTTCTTGCTATCTTGCACGGCATCAGAAACGCACGCGTTAATCACGATTTTTTCAATACGTGGAACTTCAAGATCATTTGTATATCCATGTTGCTTTTTAAGCTCTGGGCGAATTTTCCCAACATAGACTTCTTTTAAACGAGCCATAACTTTAATCCTCAGACGTTCGCGCCATTGTTCTTGAAGTATCTGGCGCGTGTTCCATCTTCAAGAGTCCGAATCCCAACCTTAGAACGGGAATCGGTCGCTGTGTTTACCAAAGCCACATTAGAAATGTGGAGGGGCATTTCTTTTTGAAATACACCGTTTGGATTTGCGGCAGATTGTTTTGCAAAACGTGTCACCATGTTAAGTCCCTTGACGAGAACTTTCATGGAATCACGGTCAACACTTACGATCTCTCCGCGCTTTCCTTTTTCTTTACCTGTGGTCACCTCAACAAGGTCACCCTTTTTAATTTTCAATTTAATCTGCGTCATTTAGAGCACCTCTGGGGCAAGTGAAATAATTTTCATAAACCCTTGACCGCGAAGCTCACGAAGCACAGGGCCAAAAATACGTGTTCCAATGGGTTCATTCTGCTTGTTAATAATAACTGCAGCATTTCCATCAAAGGAGATCTCAGATCCATCTTGGCGCTTAATCGCTTGCTTTGTGCGCACGATCACAGCACGATGAACTGTACCTTTTTTTACTTTTCCTTTTGGAATCGCATCTTTAATAGACACAACGATGATATCGCCAACAGACGCATATCTTCTTTTTGATCCACCGAGAACTTTAATGCACATAACCTCACGTGCACCAGAGTTGTCAGCGACTTGTAAACGAGACTCTGTTTGAATCATGGCAATACCTAAGCAGACTTCTTATCAACAACAACGACCCATTTCTTTGTTTTAGAAATTGGAGCCGACTCAATAATGCGCACGGTGTCACCCATTTTAAAGGTGTTATTCTCATCATGCGCTGTATACTTCGCAGATCGCTTCATATACTTCTTATATACGGGATGCTTAACGCTCTTTTCAACACGAACCGTTACAGTTTTATCGCATTTATCGCTAACGACGACACCCTCAAAAATTCTTCTAGGCATTTTTCTGTCTCTTTGTTTCTGCAAGTCTCATCAAAACGCGCGCAAGATCTTTGCGATGGGCTCTGATTTGAGCTGTGTTGTTTAACTGATTAAGCTTCTTTTGTACGCGAAGCGCATACATACCCTTTTTTAGGTTATAGGCTATGTCAAGAAGCTCAGATTCTGTTTTTGTTTTTACCTCTGTGTACTTCATGACTTAGACTCCCTGAGATAATGTTGTGACACGTGTTACAAACTTTGTCGCAATAGGAAGCTTCGCAGCTGCAAGCGCAAAAGCTTGCTGAGCCATTTCCGCATCAACACCATCGATCTCGAACATGATCTTACCTGGTTTAACACGGGATGCCCAATACTCAGGGCTACCTTTACCACTACCCATGCGAACTTCAGCAGGCTTTGTAGACACAGGAACATCTGGATAAATACGGATCCAAACTTTACCCACACGACGCATGTGACGTGTCATCGCACGACGCGCCGCTTCAATTTGGCGCGCTGTAATACGTGCAGGCTCAAGTGCTTTTAAACCATAACTTCCAAAGCTTACGTACGTACCTGATGTTGCAACACCGTGGATACGACCTTTAAAGGCTTTTCTAAATTTTGTCTTCTTTGGCGAAAGCATTTTTTATCTTCCTTCATTACGTGGAGACTGCTCGCCGCCACCGATTCGCTTATCTTGTGCCATGGGATCATGCTCAAGAATCTGACCTTTGTAGATCCAGACCTTAATACCGATGATTCCATAGGTCGTTTTTGCTACACCCAAAGCATAGTCAATATCAGAACGAAGTGTATGTAAAGGAACGCTTCCCTCAATGTACCACTCCATACGCGCGATTTCCGCACCGGACAAACGACCGGAACAGTTTACACGAATTCCTTGACCACCTACGCGCAGACATGTCTGCATCGCACGCTTCATCGCACGACGGAAAGAAACACGGCGTTCAATTTGCTGTGCAATTCCATCTGCAACAAGTTTCGCATCAAGCTCTGGCTTACGCACCTCAATAATGTTAATGGAGAGTTCAGACTTTGTGAACTTTTGAAGATCAACCTTGAGTTTATCAAGATCAGACCCCTTCTTACCAATCAACACACCTGGACGTGCGGTGTAGATGTTAACACGGGCTTTCTTTGCCGGCCTTTCGATAATAACGCGCGAAATACCTGCATGCGCCAACTTTTCGAACACATAGGCACGCATCTTGATATCTTCTTGAAGCAAAGAGCCATAAGACTTATTTGAATACCAGCGGGAATCCCATGTTTTGTTGATTCCGAGGCGCATTCCAATTGGATTAACTTTTTGACCCATCGCTCTTATGCCTTCTTCTCTGTAACTTCAATAAATACGTGACTGAAGTATTTTTTAATTCTTGTCCCGCGACCTTTTGCACGTGCGCTAAAGCGCTTTAAGGCAAAACCCTGACCAACGGATGCGTTAGATACTACTAAATAATCGATATCAAGTCCATGATTATTCTCAGCATTTGCAATCGCTGACTCAAGCGCCTTTTGCACTTCAGATGCGCAACGCTTTGGTGAAAATGAAAGGGCTGCTACAGCGCGTGACGCTGTCATACCACGAATCATTTTTGCGACCAGATTTAGCTTGCGCGGACTGACGCGGATCTTCATACGTGAAGCTTTTGCTGTCTTTGTCATTAGCCCCTCTTCGCTTTCTTATCTGCCTTAGAGTGACCGTAATATGTGCGTGTTGGTGCAAATTCACCAAACTTGTGACCAATCATATGCTCTGTCACAAACACGGGAATAAATTTTTGCCCGTTGTATACACCAAATGTTACGCCCACAAATTGTGGAATGATCGTTGAACGACGTGACCATGTTTTAATCACATCTTTACGACCGGACTGCTGTACCGCCTCTGCTTTTTTGATCAAATAACGATCAAAGAATGGGCCTTTCCAAACTGATCTTGTCACGACTCACTCCCCTATTTTGTTCTTCTTCTCATGATTAAACTAGACGTACGTTTGTTTGTACGGGTTTTCTTTCCTTTTGTAGGCTTACCCCAAGGTGTCACTGGGTGACGACCACCGGATGTCTTACCTTCACCACCACCGTGCGGGTGATCAACAGGGTTCATAGCAACACCACGAACAACCGGACGGCGACCCATCCAACGTGTACGACCAGCTTTACTGTATGTCCTGTTTTTATGATCTTGGTTAGAAACTGCACCCACGGATGCGAAGCATTCGCCCTTAATCATACGAAGCTCACCAGAGGAAAGTTTTACAATGGTATAACCAGCATCACGACCTGCAATCTGTGCATAAGCACCGGCAGAACGCGCAAGCTGACCACCTTTACCAATCTTAAGCTCGATATTGTGAATAATCGTACCCACAGGGATATTTTTGATTGGAAGAGCGTTGCCTGGCTTAATGTCAGCTTTTTCTGAAGCGATCACTTGATCTCCAACAGAAAGCTTTTGTGGTGCAAGGATATAACTTACATCACCATCAGCATACTTAACAAATGCGATAAACGCACTTCTGTTTGGATCATACTCAAGACGTTCAACTGTACCAGCGACATCCATCTTACGACGTTTGAAATCAATCATACGATAAAGACGCTTGTGACCACCACCGCGGTTCCAAGAGGTGATATGACCATGATGGTTACGACCACCACTTTTTGTCAAACCCTCTGTAAGAGTCTTTTCGGGTTTACCTTTCCAAAGCTCAGATCGATCAATATTGATGAGCTGGCGCTGGGCGTTTGTAACGGGTTTAAAATTTTTAAGTGCCATGACTATACACCTGTGCTCATATCAATTTTTTGACCTTCCACGAGCGTGATATACGCTTTTTTCACGTCTGAGCGTTGCCCAATACGTCCGCGGAACACTTTCTTTTTGCCCTTGTTTACAAGAGTGTTTACAGCTTTTACTTTTACCTTATAGATATGCTCAACAGCCGCTTTAATCTCTGGCTTTGTTGCATCCATAGAGACTTCAAAAGTGTAATGGGCAAATTCTGTCACCATTGTCGCTTTTTCTGTAATCACAGGCATTCTCAAGATGTCGTAATGCTTTAAGTTTTTCATGCGAGCCTCGCTTCAAGCGCAGATACTGCAGCTTTTGTTAAAAAGAGTGTTTGCTTTTGCATGATGTCATAAACATTCGCACCAACCTCAAAAAGAAAGTCAACACTATGAATGTTTGAGGACGCGCGGAGGAAATTTTCGTTCACACCTTGAGTATCAATAAACAACGCATTGTGAAGATCGAACTTCTCAAGAGTTTTTTGAAGAGACTTTGTTTTCGCATCCTTAAGCTCAAGGCTATCCACAACAAACAACTGATTCGCGGCTAACTTTGAAGAAAGCGCAATTTTCAAACCAAGTTTGCGCACTTTCTTTGGAAGTGAATATCCGTGATCGCGTACGACCGGACCAAAAATCACCGCACCACCACGGAACTGAGGACCGCGTTTACTTCCGTGACGCGCACCACCCGTACCTTTTTGGCGATAAATCTTTTTTGTTGAACCTTGAATATCCCCGATTTCCTTGGAACTATGCGTTCCAGAACGACGTTTTGCAAGTTGCCAGTGAATCACGCGCGATAAAATATCTGCGCGGACCGGCGCTGCGAAAACAGAAGGATTGAGCTCAACCTCACCTGTTTTCTTCTTGTCCCAATTGACTACATCTATTTTCATTTTTGATCTCTACTAATTCTTTGTAGGTGATTTAATAGCATCACGGACATATACGATTCCGCCCTTAGACCCCGGAACTGCACCCTTAATAAAAATAAGGTTACGCTCTGCATCAATGCTGTGCACCGTAAGATTCAATTTTGTAACACGGCGCGCACCCATGTGTCCAGCCATTTTCTTGTTCTTGAAGACCTTACCTGGATCCTGACGGTTACCCGTTGAACCATGGCTTCGGTGAGAAACAGAAACACCGTGTGATGCACGAAGACCACCAAATCCCCAACGCTTCATACCACCTGCAAAACCTTTACCCACAGATGTACCTGTCACATCTACAAGTTGGCCTTCAGCAAAATGATCAGCTTTAAGCTCTGCGCCTGCATCCACAAGATTCGCGGAATCAACACGGAACTCACGCACTGTTTTACGTGGCTCTTGGTTTACCTTCGCGAAATAACCCTTAAGGGGGTTATTAATGCGCTGTGGTTTTGCTTTACGCGCACCAAGCTGCACCGCGGTGTAACCATCTTTTTCTTCTGTTCTTTGAGAAAGAACAACACAATCCTCAACTTTCAAAACTGTGACGGGAACTTGCACGCCATCTTCTTGAAAGATTTGAGTCATTCCAATTTTTTCTGCAATGAGACCTGCTCGCATTGATAGGACTCCTAAATTTTAATTTCAACATCAACACCGGCAGCGAGGTCGAGCTTCATCAGCGCATCCACCGTCTGAGGCTGCCAGTCAATTATATCAATAAGACGCTTATGTGTGCGAATCTCGAATTGCTCACGAGATTTCTTATCGATGTGAGGTGAACGGAGAACCGTAAAACGCTCAAGTTTAGTCGGCAAAGGTATTGGGCCGCGCACCTGCGCACCTGTACGTTTTGCTGTATTCACAATCTCGCGAACAGATTGATCAAGCAAACGATGATCAAACGCCTTGAGACGTATTCTTATATTTTGGTTCTCCATATTCAACTCACTCAATAGATCAAGTTATGTATTATTTAGTCTGTATACTCAGTTTTCGCAACGATTTTGTTGCAATCTAAGCAATAATTTTTGCAACGACGCCGGCACCGACAGTACGGCCACCTTCACGAATCGCGAAACGAAGTCCTTCATCCATCGCAATCGGTGCAATCAGCTCTGCCTTCATCGTGATGTTATCACCAGGCATCACCATCTCAACACCATTTGGAAGCTCAATCGTTCCTGTGACGTCCGTTGTACGGAAGTAAAATTGTGGACGGTAGTTGCTGAAAAATGGCGTGTGACGACCACCTTCATCTTTTGTCAAAATGTAGCATTCACATTCAAACTTTGTATGTGGCGTAATGGACCCTGGCGCTGCCAAAACTTGACCACGCTCAACTTCTTCACGCTTTGTTCCACGAAGAAGCGCACCAATGTTATCACCTGCTTCACCTTGATCAAGCAACTTACGGAACATTTCAACGCCTGTCACAACCGTCTTGGATGTTGGATGCAAACCGACAATCTCAACTTCTTCACCAACCTTGACAACACCACGCTCTACACGGCCTGTTACAACAGTACCACGTCCAGAGATGGAGAAAACGTCTTCGATCGGCATCAAGAACGGACGATCTTTCGCGCGCTCTGGCTGTGGAATATAACGGTCTACTTCCGCCATCAATTTCAAAATCGCATCACGGCCAATCGCATCATCACGGCTCTCAAGGGCGCAAAGGGCGGAACCTTTTACCACAGGAATATCGTCTCCTGGGAATCCATAAGAGGAGAGAAGCTCACGCACCTCAAGCTCAACCAGATCCAAAAGCTCAGCATCATCCACCATATCCACTTTGTTCATAAACACAACCAAAGCTGGAACACCCACCTGACGCGCAAGCAAAATGTGCTCACGTGTTTGGGGCATTGGACCATCTGCTGCAGACACAACCAAGATACCTCCGTCCATCTGCGCCGCACCGGTGATCATGTTCTTGACATAGTCCGCGTGTCCTGGGCAGTCAACGTGCGCATAGTGACGATTCGTTGTCTCATATTCAACGTGCGCTGTCGAAATCGTAATTCCGCGTGCACGCTCTTCCGGCGCTTTGTCAATCTGATCATAGGCCGTAAATGTTGCTCCTCCGCTCTCCGCCAGCACCTTTGTAATCGCTGCTGTCAAGCTTGTCTTCCCATGGTCCACGTGACCAATCGTTCCTATGTTTACGTGCGGCTTCGTCCGCTCAAACTTCGCTTTTGACATGTTTTTAAATCCTCAATAATGGTTCTTAATAGTTAAGCATTCTTTGCTTTAATCTCGTCCGCAACGTGTTGTGGGACTTGTTCATAGTGATCAAACTGCATGGTAAATTGTGCACGACCTTGGCTCATGGAACGAAGTGTGTTCACATAACCAAACATTGATGCTAGCGGAACCATAGCATTCACGACACGTGCATTACCACGTTGATCCATACCTGTGATCTGACCACGACGACTGTTCAAGTCACCAATGACGTCACCCATGTAATCTTCTGGCGTCACAACTTCAACCTTCATCACAGGCTCAAGAAGTTTTGGACCGCATTTAACAATACCTTCACGGAACGCTGCACGCGCAGCAATTTCGAAAGCAAGAACGCTCGAGTCAACATCGTGGTACGCACCGTCTGTCAATGTTGCCTTAAAATCAATCATAGGGAATCCGGCGATAACACCGTTGTCCATCGCGGAGTTCAATCCTTTTTGGACACCTGGAACATATTCCTTCGGAACAGCACCACCCACAATCTTGTTCTCAAACTCAAAACCTTTTCCAGCTTCAAGCGGCTCAAACGTAATTTTAATACGCGCAAACTGACCCGCACCACCGGATTGCTTTTTGTGTGTGTAATCAATATCAGCTGCTTTTGTGATTGTTTCACGATAAGCAACCTGAGGCGCACCTACGTTAGCTTCAACCTTAAATTCACGACGCATACGATCAACGATAATCTCAAGGTGAAGCTCACCCATTCCTTTGATAACCGTTTGACCAGATTCAACATCAGATGTCACACGGAAAGAAGGATCTTCACTTGCAAGACGGGAGAGAGCAAGTCCCATTTTCTCTTGGTCAGCTTTTGTTTTTGGCTCAACAGCGACCTCAATAACGGGCTCTGGAAATTCCATACGCTCCAAAATAACAGGCTTACTTGAATCAGAAAGTGTATCACCTGTCGTTGTCATTTTAAGACCACAGAGAGCCACGATATCACCCGCACGCGCTTCTTTAACATCTTCACGTGTATTTGCATGCATCAAAAGCATACGACCAATACGCTCACGCTCATCTTTGGTTGTGTTTTGAATATAGCTACCTGTTTCAAGAACACCTGAGTAAACACGTACGAAGGTCAACGTTCCCACAAAAGGGTCTGTCATAATCTTAAATGCAAGACCTGAAAATGGCTCTGTGTCATCAGATTTACGGGAAATTTCTGTGGAACCATCCACGGATGTCCCTTTAACCTCAGGAACATCATTCGGCGCAGGAAGGAAAGAAACAACAGCATCAAGAAGAGGTTGAACACCTTTATTCTTAAACGCACTTCCACAAAGAACAGGAACAAAAAGCTCTTTCAAAACACCTTGACGAATACATTTTTTCAATTGCTCAGGTGTTGGATGCTCACCATTAAGATAAGCTTCAAAAATAGCATCATCAGCTTCAACCGCAGTTTCAACAAGCTGGGAATGATATTCCTCTGCCTTTGCTTTCATGTCTGCAGGAATTTCGACGATGTCAAATTTCGCACCAAGAGATTCATCTCTCCAAACGATCGCATTCATTGCCACGAGGTCCACAAGACCAACGAAGTCAGCCTCAGATCCAATAGGAAGCTGAAGAACAAGAGGTTTTGCCCCCAAACGGTCAACAATCATGTCAACACAACGATAAAAATCCGCCCCCATACGATCCATTTTGTTGACAAAACAAATACGCGGAACGTGATATTTATCAGCCTGACGCCATACGGTCTCGGACTGAGGCTCAACACCCGCCACACCGTCAAACACAGCAACAGCACCATCAAGAACACGAAGAGAACGCTCTACCTCAATGGTAAAGTCAACGTGCCCCGGAGTATCGATAATGTTAATACGGTGATCATCCCAAAAGCATGTTGTCGCCGCGGATGTAATTGTAATACCGCGCTCTTGCTCTTGTTCCATCCAGTCCATGACGGCTGTACCTTCATGAACTTCACCAATTTTATAAGATTTACCTGTGTAGTAAAGAACGCGCTCTGTTGTCGTTGTTTTACCCGCATCAATGTGCGCCATAATACCGATGTTACGGTAACGATGGAGTGGAGTTGTACGTGCCATTTTTCTAGAAACTCCCTACCAACGATAATGAGCAAACGCTTTGTTTGCTTCCGCCATTTTATGCGTATCTTCACGCTTCTTCACAGAAGCACCACGGTTGTTAGAAGCATCCAAAAGCTCAGCAGCGAGACGCTCTGTCATTGTTTTTTCTGAACGCTTACGCGCATTAATAATCAACCAACGAATAGCCAGAGCTTGCGCACGATCAGGACGAACCTCAACAGGAACCTGATAAGTCGCACCACCCACACGGCGAGAGCGAACCTCAACAGCAGGCTTTACATTGCCCATAGCTTCATGAAACAAATCAAGAGCGCCTTTACCGCCCTTACCTTGAATACGCTCAAGAGCACCATAAACAATGGTCTCTGCAACAGATTTTTTGCCTTCATACATCACAGAGTTCATAAACTTTGTAATAACGAGATCTCCAAATTTTGGATCAGGAAGGACTTCCTTTTTAATAGCGGCGCGACGACGTGACATGTCTCAAATTCCTCTTTATAACTTCTTACTTTGGTCTCTTCGCACCGTATTTGGAGCGAGCTTGCTTACGATCTTTTACACCCTGTGTATCAAGGGCACCACGGACGATGTGATAACGCACACCGGGCAAGTCCTTTACACGGCCGCCGCGAATCATCACAACAGAGTGCTCTTGAAGGTTATGACCTTCACCAGGAATATAACCCGTTACCTCAAAACCATTGGTAAGACGAATACGCGCAACCTTACGAAGCGCTGAGTTTGGCTTTTTAGGCGTTGTTGTGAATACACGTGTACACACACCACGCTTTTGAGGACACGCCTCAAGCGCTGGAACTTTATTACGCACTGGCTTTAGTACGCGAGGTTTACGAATTAACTGACTTACGGTTGGCATTAATAAACTGTCCTTTTATACAAATAGTATACATTAAGTAAGTGGAGACTTTTGCTTTTGGCATCCTACGCGCTGCTTGAAAAAAAGTCAACGGTATTTCAGCTTAAAACAAAAGCTCCACCTTCATTTTTAACTAATCAAGGCTTGATGATCTTCACCTGCTTGATTGGCTGGAAGAGAATCTGCATCTCTCTTGTGCGCAATCTCACGTAAATGAGAAACAACTCGCCCTGTTCCTGCTGGAATCAAACGTCCAACAATCACGTTTTCTTTGAGCCCGACAAGCTCATCTACTTTTCCTGAAATCGCTGCCTCTGTGAGAACACGTGTCGTTTCTTGGAACGACGCCGCAGAGATAAAGGATTTTGTTTGAAGCGATGCTTTTGTGAGTCCCTGCAATACAGGTATGCATCTTGCGGCTCTTCTGCCAGCATTTTCTGCTTCTTTGTTAACATGGTCGAACTCTACACGATCCACCTGCTCTCCTGAAAGGAGCGTTGTCTCGCCTGGATCCGTCACCTCAACCTTTTGAAGCATCTGACGCACAATCACTTCGATATGCTTATCGTTAATTTTAATACCTTGCAGACGATAAACTTGTTGAATTTCGCTTACAAGATAAGCGGCCAACGCTTCAACACCCATAATACGCAAAATATCATGGGGAACAGGGTTACCATCTACGATGATATCACCACGTTTTACAACGTCCCCTTCATGCACTGTAACATGGCGACCCTTAGGCACCAAATACTCAATAGGCTGCCCATGCTCCTCTACAGGGATCAAAGTAATACGACGTTTTGCCTTATAATCCTTACCATACTCAATACGGCCGTCAAACTCTGCAATAATCGCAGCATCCTTTGGACGACGCGCTTCAAAGAGTTCAGATACCCGTGGAAGACCTCCGGTAATGTCTCTGTTTTTAGCAGCTTCTTGAGGAATACGTGCAATCAAGTCACCGGCCTTAATGGACGTACCATTCTCAGCAGACAAAATTGCATCAACAGAAAGGAAATGTCTTGCTTCCAAACCGCTTTGCAAGATAACAGGGTTACCCTTTGCATCACGCAAGCTAATCATTGGCTTCAAATCGGAACCACGTGCTTGCTGCTTCCAGTCCACAACCACACGCGAGGAAAGACCTGTAGATTCATCCACAACCTCACGAATAGAGACACCTTCCACAAGATCAACGTAGTGAATGATACCGTCTTTTTCCGCAACAATCGGTGCCGTAAATGGATCCCACTCAGCCAATTTATCCCCTGGCTTAATCTCTTGTCCTTCTTTGACAAGAAGTCTGGAACCGTAGGGTAATCTGTGGCGTGCACGCTCACGATCTTTTCCATCAAGAATACATACCTCTGAAATACGAGAAATGACGATCTGAGCACCGGCTGAGTTCACAGCAACGTTGGGGTTTTTCAAGGCGATCTTACCAGCATAAGCAGACTCTAAGCTTGATTGCTCAGCACCCATTTTTGCGGCACCACCAATGTGGAATGTACGCATGGTTAGCTGAGTACCAGGCTCACCAATGGACTGAGCAGCGATAACACCTACTGCTTCACCAATATTAGCGGTTGTTCCACGTGCAAGATCACGTCCATAACATGCTCCACAGATACCGACATCTGATTCACAGGTAAGGACAGAACGAATCATAACAGTATCCACACCGGCTTCTTCGATGGTTTCAACTTCATCTTCTTGAATCAGTGTGCCTTGTTTGACAATCACATCTCCCGTCATCGGATGAAGAATATCCACAGACGCTGTACGACCAAGAATACGCTCACCCAAGGATGCAATAATATCACCGCTTTCAATCACAGCGCGCATTAAAATACCCTTTGACGTACCACAATCAGGTTCTGTGACAATACAATCTTGAGCAACGTCCACAAGACGACGTGTCAGGTAACCAGAGTTCGCTGTTTTCAGCGCTGTATCCGAAAGCCCCTTACGTGCACCGTGCGTGGAAATAAAGTACTCAAGAACGTTCAAACCTTCTTTGAAGTTTGAAATGATCGGAGTTTCCAAAATATCCCCAGAAGGCTTCGCCATCAATCCACGCATACCCGCAAGCTGTTTCATCTGAGCTGCGGAACCACGTGCTTTGGAGTGTGCCATCATGTAAACCGCGTTCAAAGGTTCACCAGGAGCAGCCTCCGACATCGCAGACATCATCGCATCAGCAATTTTGTCCGTACATTGAGACCAAGCATCCACAACCTTGTTGTATTTTTCACCCTGGGTAATCAAACCATCGAGGTATTGTTGCTCATACTCAGAAACCGCTTGTTTTGTTTTAGAAATAAGTTGTTTTTTCTCTGTTGGAATGATGAGATCTTCACGACCAAAAGAAATACCGCTGGTTGTTGCGTATTTAAAGCCAAGACCCATAATACGATCCACAAAGATCACAGCTTCCTTTTGGCCACAGAATCTGTAAACCGTATCAACTAGTGTTCCAATTTCTTTGGATGTTTGAATTTGGTTTACAAGGGCAAAGGGAATATTGATGTTTTGTGGAATAATTTGCCAAAGCAACAAACGGCCAGGTGTTGTTTCCGCACGAATAACTGATTTTGTCCCATCGGCATTTTTGATTTCCAAACGCGCTTTGATGCGACTATGGAGATGCACGGCCTTTTCATGTAGGGCTTTTTCAACTTCATCAATACTGACAAACGCCATACCCTCACCTGTCATACCTTCTCGATCAAGAGAAAGATAGTAAAGACCCAGTACGATATCTTTTGAAGGAACGATAATCGGTTGTCCGTTTGAAGGGCTGAGAATGTTGTTTGTGGACATCATAAGCACACGCGCTTCAAGCTGAGCCTCAAGAGACAAAGGCACGTGAACCGCCATCTGGTCTCCGTCAAAGTCCGCGTTAAACGCTGTACAGACCAAAGGATGAAGCTGAATCGCTTTTCCTTCAATCAAGATAGGTTCAAAAGCCTGGATACCCAAACGGTGAAGTGTCGGTGCACGGTTCAAAAGAACGGGGTGCTCACGAATAACTTCTTCGAGAATATCCCAAACCTCTGGACGCTCTTTCTCAACCATACGCTTCGCTGCCTTGAGTGTGCTTGCAAGTCCATAACGTTCCAAACGTGAGTAAACAAACGGCTTGAAAAGCTCCAAGGCCATCTTCTTTGGAAGACCACACTGATGCAATTTAAGCTCAGGTCCTACAACAATCACAGAACGACCTGAATAATCCACACGTTTTCCAAGAAGGTTTTGACGGAAACGTCCTTGCTTACCCTTAAGCATATCTGCAAGGGATTTAAGCGGACGCTTATTCGCACCCACAATTGCACGACCACGACGACCGTTATCAAACAAAGCATCCACAGATTCTTGAAGCATACGCTTTTCGTTTCGCACAATAATCTCTGGTGCACGAAGCTCAATCAATCGCTTCAAACGATTGTTACGGTTGATCACACGACGATACAAATCATTCAAATCACTGGTTGCAAATCTTCCACCATCCAAAGGAACAAGGGGGCGAAGCTCTGGTGGAATGACCGGAACGATATCCAAAATCAACCACTCTGGCTTTGTTTCCGACTCAATAAATGCTTCAATAATTTTGAGGCGTTTCGCGAGTTTCTTGCGACGCATTTCAGAGGATGTCTCAAGAAGTTCTTCGCGAAGTTCTGCACGTTCTTTTTCTGGATTAATTTTTTGAAGCATGACTTTGAGGGCTTCAGCACCAATACCTGCTGTAAATGCATCTTCGCCAAATTCGTCTTGAGCACGGAGATATTCATCATCAGATACAAGCTGACCCGCTTTAAACGGCGTCATGCCGGGATCAAGAATAACGTAGCTTTCGAAATAAAGAACGCGTTCAAGATCCTTAAGTGTCATATCAAGCAGCAATCCAATGCGGCTTGGCAACGATTTTGTAAACCAAATATGTGCAACGGGTGAAGCAAGCTCAATATGTCCCATGCGATCGCGACGAACTTTGCTGAGTGTCACTTCAACGCCGCACTTTTCACAAATAACGCCACGGTATTTCATACGCTTATACTTACCACACAAGCATTCATAATCCTTAATTGGACCAAAAATACGTGCACAGAAAAGCCCGTCCCGCTCTGGTTTAAATGTTCGGTAGTTAATTGTTTCAGGTTTCTTGACCTCACCATAAGACCAAGAACGAATCATCTCCCCACTGGCGATGGCAATCTTAATACCATCAAAACCAGGGGCAATGTCGGTGCCGGAATGTGCACGTTGAATTTGCTGAGCCATTATCTATTCTCCTTAAAACACCAACGATTAATACTTTTGTTCAAAAGAAACATTAAGACCAAGAGATCTCAATTCCTTCACAAGAACGTTAAAGGACTCAGGAACACCCGCTTCCATGTTATCATCACCACGCACGATCGACTCGTAAGCCTTTGTACGTCCAGCAACGTCATCGGATTTGATGGTAAGCATTTCTTGAAGTGTAAAGGCAGCACCATAAGCTTCGAGCGCCCAAACCTCCATTTCACCAAATCTTTGACCACCAAATTGCGCTTTTCCTCCAAGAGGCTGCTGCGTAACCAAACTGTACGGTCCGATGGAACGTGCGTGAATCTTATCATCCACAAGATGGTGGAGCTTAAGCATATAAATTTGCCCCACAGTCACAGGACGCTCAAATGCTTCACCTGTGCGACCATCAACCAGGGTCACCTGACCTGATTTATCAAATCCAGCAAGCGCCAGTTGTGCCGTAATGTCATCTTGATGTGCACCATCGAATACAGGAGTTGCCAAAGGTACACCACGAGAAATATTTGATGCCAACTCAATGACTTCAACTTCGTTCAAAGCGTCAATATCCTTTTGATCTGACTTCGAAGAGTACACTTCTTTCAAAGAATCACGTAATCCCTTTTCATCGGTTTTCTTATTTTTAAAAGAATCCAATGAAGCTTGAATCTTAAGACCAAGTCCATAAGCTGCTGCACCCAAGTGTGTTTCCAAAATCTGCCCCACGTTCATACGTGACGGAACACCCAGCGGGTTGAGAATAATATCAACCGGTGTACCATCTTCAAGATGTGGCATATCCTCGAGAGGAACGATTCTTGAGACAACACCCTTGTTACCGTGACGTCCTGCCATCTTATCGCCAGGTTGAAGTTTACGCTTCACCGCGATAAAGACTTTTACCATCTTAAGAACACCAGGAGAGAGTTCATCACCACGACGAAGTTTATCGACTTTGTTTTCAAATTTTTCTTGGAGTTTTGCAACACTTGCATCGATCTCACGCTTGAGGTCTTCGACTTCACGCATGACCTTATCATCACCAACAACAAGTTGACGAAGATGTGAGCGTGGCATTTCATCCAGAATTTTCTTTGTAAGTTTGACACCTGTTTTTACATCTTTTGGTCCAGAAACAAGCTGTTGACCAACAAGTTTTTCTTCAAGTCGTTGGAAGAAACTTCCGTCCAAAATCATGCGTTCTGCATCACGATCTTTGGCAAGTTTATCAATTTCTTGACGTTCAATCGCAATAGCACGTTCGTCTTTATCCACACCACGACGAGAAAACACACGAACTTCGACAACCGTACCGCTTACTCCTGGAGGAACGCGCAAAGAGGAGTCTTTAACATCCGCTGCTTTTTCACCAAAAATAGCGCGCAAAAGCTTCTCTTCAGGCGTCATAGGCACTTCACCTTTTGGTGTAACCTTACCGACGAGAATATCTCCTGCCGCGACTTCAGCACCCACATACACGATACCTGCTTCGTCAAGATGACCCAAAGCTTCGTCGCCTACGTTTGGAATATCACGTGTAATTTCTTCGTTGCCGAGTTTTGTATCACGTGCCATGACTTCGAATTCTTCGATATGAATCGATGTGAATACGTCGTCCCGTGCAATGCGCTCTGAAATAATAATAGAGTCTTCGAAGTTATAACCTTGCCAAGACATAAACCCAACAAGAACGTTACGTCCCAAAGCCAACTCACCAAGATCCGTGGATGGACCGTCGGCAATGATATCACCGGCCTTAATCACATCACCCTTTTTCACAAGGATACGCTGGTTGATACATGTGCTCATGTTGGAGCGTTGAAACTTCATAAGGTTATAGATATCCACACCAAGTGTAGACTCATCTTTTTCTGTTGCACGAATCACAATATGACGACCGTCAACCTGATCAACGATACCATCTCGTTTTGCAACAACTGTTGCACCAGAATCTCTCGCGACCACAGGCTCCATACCCGTACCTACAAAAGGTGCTTCTGGGCGCAGAAGCGGAACCGCCTGACGTTGCATGTTTGATCCCATCAATGCGCGGTTCGCGTCATCGTTTTCAAGGAAAGGAATGAGAGATGCAGCCACAGAAACAAGCTGCTTTGGAGAAACGTCAATAAGGCTAATTTCTGTTTTTGGGAAAATACCAAATTCACCAGATTTACGTGCGGTCACAAAGTCTTCAACAATCTCACCATCTTTAGAAAGAGTGGTACTTGCCTGAGCAATAATGTGACGATTTTCTTCCATGGCTGTGAGGTAGACAACCTCATCTATCGCTTTGCCATTGGCAACTTTTCGGTAAGGACTTTCGATGAATCCGTATTGGTTCACCTTTGCAAAAGTCGCAAGAGAGTTAATCAAACCAATGTTTGGACCTTCTGGTGTTTCAATCGGGCAAATACGTCCATAGTGCGTGGGATGAACGTCACGTACTTCGAATCCTGCACGATCTCTGGAAAGACCACCTGGTCCAAGGGCTGAAAGACGACGTTTATGGGTAATTTCTGAAAGTGGGTTTGTCTGATCCATAAATTGGGAAAGCTGAGAGGATCCAAAGAACTCACGTACCGCAGCCGCAACAGGCTTTGCGTTGATCAAATCATGGGGCATTACGGCATCAATATCAACGGCTGCCATACGCTCACGAATGGAGCGTTCCATCCTGAGCATACCGATACGATATTGATTCTCCAAAAGCTCACCAACAGAACGTACACGTCGGTTTCCAAGGTTATCGATATCATCGATTTCTCCACGACCATCTTTAAGCTCCAAGAGCACACGAATGATGGCAATAATATCGCCTTTATTCAAAACGCGCATGGTATCAGGTGTATCAAGACCAAGGCGTGCATTCATTTTTACGCGACCCACAGCGGAAAGATCGTACTTTTCAATATCAAAGAAAAGACCACGATAAAGAAGCTCTGCACCTTCAAGGGTTTGAGGTTCACCAGGACGGAGAATACGGTAAATATCCAAAAGCGCTTCTTCACGGTTTTGGTTTTTATCCGCCATCAGTGTATTACGTAAATAAGGTCCCACATTCACGTGATCAATATAAAGAACAGAGAATTCTTTAACTTTGAGATCATCCAAAATCTTGAGTGTATCTTCTGTAATTTCCTCACCAGCTTCGATAAAAATCTCGCCCGTTTTTGCATCAATGTAATCATGAGCAATGTACTGACCAAGAAGATCAGAGGCTTCAACCTTAACCTGCTCCAATCCTTCACTTGCAATTTTCTTTGCAAGTCTTGGTGTCATCTTAGTACCAGCAGATGCAACAACTTGACCTGTTTTTGCATCAACTAAATCAGAAAATAATTTGACGTTTTTGTAACGGTCAGCGTTATAGGTTGTTTCCCAGCCCGTCTTATTTTTCTTATAGGGTGTCAGCGCATAAAATGCGTGAAGGATTTCCTCACGGCTCATCCCAGAAAGAAGATGACTCGGAGGGAGCTCTCCCTTAAGCTCATATTCTTCACGAATTTTTGAAGATTCATCTGAATCAAGAGCAAGCAAAAACGTACTTATCGGCATTTTACGACGACGATCAATACGAACACTCAAAAGATCTTTTGGATCAAATTCAAAATCAAGCCAAGAACCACGATAAGGGACAACACGTGCCGCAAATAGATATTTACCAGAAGAGTGCGTCTTTCCTTTGTCATGATCAAAGAAAACACCAGGGCTTCTGTGCATTTGGGAGACGATCACGCGCTCAATACCATTTACGATGAATGTGCCGCGGTCCGTCATAAGAGGCATATCGCCCATGTAAACGTCTTGCTCTTTGATGTCGCGGATGGACTTCGCACCTGTGTCTGCATCAATATCCCAAACAACAAGTCGGAAGGTCACCTTCAAAGGCGCAGCGTAGGTCATTCCACGCTGACGGCATTCTTCCTCATCATACTTTGGCTCATCGAAATCATAGCGGAAAAATTCAAGCTGAACTTTCCCAGAAAAATCTTTCACAGGGAAAACGCCCTTGAAAACTTCCATCAGACCGAGATTTTTTCTTTTTTCATGGGCTGTGTCCATTTGTAAGAACGCATCGAATGACGATTTTTGTAGCTCGATAAGATTAGGCATAGGAGCTACTTCTCCAATACGTCCGAAACTTTTACGAAAACGCTTGCGGCCTGTGAATGATCTCAGCATGAACTTCCTCTTTGATGTTTAACGATTCAAAAATATCTTTGACATTTCCTTGATAAGAGCGACAACACTCTCACAAAGCAAATGTCCGATTAGAAAACGACGATAGGGGTTCTGCCGAAGCAGAACACCCTGTCAATCATCCGGCAAAGGAAAAGGTTATTTAACCTCAACTTTTGCACCAGCTTCTTCGAGAACTTTTTTGATTTTATCAGCTTCGTCCTTGGATACGCCTGTTTTAACTGGCTTTGGCGCACCTTCAACGAGATCTTTAGCTTCTTTGAGGCCAAGACCTGTGATAGCACGAACTTCTTTAATCGCATTGATTTTGTTCGCACCGCCATCCACGAGGACAACGTCAAACTCTGTCTTTGCTTCAGCTTCACCAGCAGCAGGAGCTGCAGCAGCAGCCACTGCAACTGGAGCAGCAGCGCTTACACCCCATGTTTCTTCAAGTTGCTTCACAAGGTCAGCAGCTTCAAGAATGGTAAGCTTTGAAAGTTCATCAACGATTTTTTGTAGGTTAGCAGACATTTATAACTCCTAATTTTGTTCTATTCTCAATAACAATACACACAAAACGAGATCTTACGCTCTTGCTTTTGCGGCAATAACACGTGCAACCTGTGCACCTGGCTCGTTGATTGTACGAACCAGCTTTGATGCGGGTGCAAGTATAACTGCAAGCAACTTTGCTCTGAGCTCATCAAGAGATGGCAACTCAGCAAGCGCTTTGACTCCCGATTGGTTAAGGACCTGCCCATCAAGATATCCACCAACAATTTTGAGCTTGTCATTCTTGTTAGCAAATTTCACGATCGCCTTGGCCGCAGCAACAGGATCCTTTGAATAAGCCAACGCTGTTGGCCCCTTCAAGAATTGTTGCAATGGTTGCAACGCCGTGTCTTGAACAGCAATGTGTGCAAGTGTGTTTTTGAGCACCTTAAATTCAGCACTAGCAGCTCTGACTTCGCGGCGAAGTGTTGTCACTTCACCCACGGAAAGACCTGATTGATGTGTTACCACAACAAGAGAGCAATCTGTGAGCTTTGCCTTAATTTCAGAGACCAGTCCTTCTTTTTGTGAACGGTCCATATTGACACTCCTTACAGTTCGGTTTTAACCAAGCGTCCGGTTTCCCGGACAACTGCCCCAGAAGGAGTCTAAAATTTCCTTCCGTCTCATGCAGGATAAGAAGATAAATCTTCTCAATTAACGCAAACGCTACCTGCAATCTTGGACAGCATTTATTATCTCAACTTAGTTTGCTGGCCTTTCAAACTTAACACCAGCACCCATGGTTGAGCTTAAACTCATTTTTTTAATATAGGTTCCCTTAACGCCTGTTGGCTTAGCCTTTTCAATCACAGAAACAAACGCTTCTACGTTTTCGAGAAGTGCTTTTTCTGAGAAGCTTGCTTTACCAATACCTGCGTGAACGATACCTGTTTTTTCCGTACGATACTCGACCTGACCACCCTTTACAGCTTTCACAGCACCAGCAACATCCATTGTCACCGTGCCAAGCTTTGGGTTAGGCATCAAACCACGTGGGCCAAGAATCTTTGCCACACGACCGATAAGCGCCATCATATCAGGGGTCGCAATGCACTTATCAAAGTTCATTTCACCCTTTTGAATTTGCTCAACAAGCTCTTCAGCACCGATAAGGTCAGCACCCGCAGCTTTTGCTTCCTCAGCCTTTGGGCCTTTTGCAAAAACAGCAACACGGTATGTTTTACCTGTACCGTGAGGAAGCTGCAAAACACCACGAAGGTTTTGCTCTGCTTTACGTGCATCAACGTTAAGATTCATCGCAATTTCGATGGTCTCATCAAACTTTGCCTTTGCGCCGTCTTTAATCATCTTTACGGCTTCAGCTAAAGTGTACACTTTATTACGATCAATCGCTTTATAAAGGTTTTCAATTCTCTTTCCTGACATAACCTTACTCCACGACCTCAAGACCCATTGAACGTGCGGAACCGACGAGCATTTTTGCAGCTGCCTCGAGATCGTGCGCATTGAGATCTTTCATTTTTTCTTTTGCAATTTCATGAATTTGGCTCATGGTCACCTTGCCCACTGTACCACGACCTGGAGTCTGGCTTCCTTTTGCAAGGCCAGCAGCCTTTTTCAGGAAATAGGAGTTTGGTGGAGTTTTTGTCTCAAAGGAAAATGTCTTATCCGCATATACGGTAATCACAACAGGAATCGGCATGCCCGGCTCCATATTTTGTGTTTGTGCGTTAAATGCTTTACAAAATTCCATAATGTTCAAACCACGTTGACCCAAAGCTGGACCAATAGGTGGCGAAGGATTGGCTTTACCTGCTGCAACCTGCAACTTGATATAGCCGGTGATTTTCTTAGCCATAAAAATCCTCAGTATATTATTGTTGAACCTGAGTTAGTGGTACGATTTGCATCTCCCACAACCGCTACTCTTTTAAGTCGAGTTAGACCTTTTCCACTTGGGTGAATTCCAAATCCACCGGCGTGGGCCTGCCAAAGATCAATACAGATACTTTAAGGCGGGATTTCTCTTGATCCACCTCTTCAACCATTCCGGAAAAAGAAGTAAATGGACCATCACATACACGTACCTGCTCACCCACTTCAAATGTAAGCATGCTACGTGGTTTTTCAACTGAATCTTGAACTTGACGCAAAATACGCGCAACCTCCGCTTCCGAAACCGGAAGAGGCTTTCCTTTCCCACCCAAGAATGTGGATACTTTGGGCGTTTCCCTCACAAGGTGCCACGCTTCATCCGTCAAATACATTTTAATAAGCACATAACCAGGAAAATAATTGCGCTCCACAGTAACTTTTGTACCGCGCTTAATCTCAACAACATCCTCTGAAGGCACAAGGAGCTCAACAAAACAATCGGAGATTCCCTTTTTTTCTGCAGCTTCGCGAATGGATTGAACGACTTTCTTCTCGAATCCCGCGTAGACTTGAATCACATACCAACGTGGCTGAATGGTCATTTTTTATCTTTCTCGAAAAACTAGCGCGTCGCGTAGTCAATAATGGCGTTAATGGTTTTGTGAACAATACTATCCACAATCAAAAAATAAATCGCCGCTACAAGAGCGAAGACAAAAACAAATACCGTTGTCAACGTCGTCTCTTTGCGAGAGGGCCATGCGACCTTGCGCACTTCATCCCTCACCTCAGGAATAAACTTCTGGGCTTTCTTCGCAAAACTCACTTGATTTACATCACTCATTGTGTCGTCACACCTAAAATTAATGTCATCCTGTTTGCTGGCAGGAGTGGAGGGAATCGAACCCGCAACCTTCGGTTTTGGAGACCGACGCTCTAGCCAATTGAGCTACACTCCTAAAGCAAAAAACACAGCCATCAAATAAACAGCTGTGTTTTTTTAGCGCAAAAGTTAACGCTTGTCTAGAGCAAACGTTAACTTTATTTATGCTTAAGCAATAATTTTTGCAACGACGCCGGCACCGACAGTACGGCCACCTTCACGAATCGCGAAACGAAGTCCTTCATCCATCGCAATCGGTGCAATCAGCTCTGCCTTCATCGTGATGTTATCACCAGGCATCACCATCTCAACACCATTTGGAAGCTCAATCGTTCCTGTGACGTCCGTTGTACGGAAGTAAAATTGTGGACGGTAGTTGCTGAAAAATGGCGTGTGACGACCACCTTCATCTTTTGTCAAAATGTAGCATTCACATTCAAACTTTGTATGTGGCGTAATGGACCCTGGCGCTGCCAAAACTTGACCACGCTCAACTTCTTCACGCTTTGTTCCACGAAGAAGCGCACCAATGTTATCACCTGCTTCACCTTGATCAAGCAACTTACGGAACATTTCAACGCCTGTCACAACCGTCTTGGATGTTGGATGCAAACCGACAATCTCAACTTCTTCACCAACCTTGACAACACCACGCTCTACACGGCCTGTTACAACAGTACCACGTCCAGAGATGGAGAAAACGTCTTCGATCGGCATCAAGAACGGACGATCTTTCGCGCGCTCTGGCTGTGGAATATAACGGTCTACTTCCGCCATCAATTTCAAAATCGCATCACGGCCAATCGCATCATCACGGCTCTCAAGGGCGCAAAGGGCGGAACCTTTTACCACAGGAATATCGTCTCCTGGGAATCCATAAGAGGAGAGAAGCTCACGCACCTCAAGCTCAACCAGATCCAAAAGCTCAGCATCATCCACCATATCCACTTTGTTCATAAACACAACCAAAGCTGGAACACCCACCTGACGCGCAAGCAAAATGTGCTCACGTGTTTGGGGCATTGGACCATCTGCTGCAGACACAACCAAGATACCTCCGTCCATCTGCGCCGCACCGGTGATCATGTTCTTGACATAGTCCGCGTGTCCTGGGCAGTCAACGTGCGCATAGTGACGATTCGTTGTCTCATATTCAACGTGCGCTGTCGAAATCGTAATTCCGCGTGCACGCTCTTCCGGCGCTTTGTCAATCTGATCATAGGCCGTAAATGTTGCTCCTCCGCTCTCCGCCAGCACCTTTGTAATCGCTGCTGTCAAGCTTGTCTTCCCATGGTCCACGTGACCAATCGTTCCTATGTTTACGTGCGGCTTCGTCCGCTCAAACTTCGCTTTTGACATAATGGTTGTCCCCATAAAAATGGAGCGGGTGAAGGGAATCGAACCCTCATGACCAGCTTGGAAGGCTGGGGCTTTACCACTAAGCTACACCCGCGAATTTACTTTCTTGGTGGAAGGAGCAGGATTCGAACCTGCGTAGACGTACGTCGGCAGATTTACAGTCTGCTGCCTTTAACCACTCGGCCATCCTTCCGCTGTATATGGATGATGTACGTGATTTTTTGCTCGACGTCAACTTCTTTTACTTTCGAAATAAGAAAAGAACCTCTATGGTAAAAACGCGTCCTCTCCGAAAGAGACACATACTGTAATTTACGATATTTAGGATATCACATTTATGTATTGGCTTTATGGTCACCATCCTGTTTCTTATGCACTTTCCAATCCCAATCGGGTGAGTAAGAAGTTACTTTTTGCGGACGATGCAGACCTGAAGCTTCTCCCCCCTCTTCCGAAAAATCTCATCCTTGAAAAAATTCAAAAAAAGGATTTTGGAAAAATTGTGGGCCATGACGCCGTTCACCAAGGGCTCGCTCTCCAAGTTGAACCTCTCGAGGAAATGAATATCGACGATTTATCACGCCTTCAGCCTACAAAACAAACTGTCATGATTCTGGATCAAGTCTCAGACCCCCACAACGTGGGTGCTATTCTTCGCTCATGTGCCGTTTTTGGGGCAACCGCCCTTATTCTCACTGATCGCCATAGCCCAAAAGAGTCCGCTATTCTTGCAAAGTCTGCCTCAGGCGCTCTTGAGATCACACCAATCATTCGTATCAATAACCTCTCCAGCGCCTTGTCTCAGCTTAAGGATATGGGTTTTTGGATCGTCGGCCTTGCCGAAAGATCAGAACAAACCCTCTCAGATGTGGATTTTTCAGGAAAAATGGGTATTGTCATGGGGGCCGAAGGGGACGGCATGCGCAAACTCACAACAAAACAGTGCGATTTCTTGGTTCGCCTTGAAACAAGTGCACTTTTTTCAACACTTAATGTTTCAAACGCAGCAGCTATCGCACTGTACGAAGCCTTTAGGAAATAGCTAGTCTACATTCTCCTCACTAAGACTAACCACAGCAAGCATTTTTGAAGACATATCACCCGGAATTTCCCGTAAAACCCAGCTTGTCACAGACCCAAAGGGCATCTTGGACTCCTTAAATGATGGAAAGTCGTGTAATTCGTTCACAAATTCTTCAAAAGTTTTTTCTGCCCCCGCAGCATAACAAGTTGCCATGCGCACTGCGTATTTTTTCCCGTTTGTTTCAAACGTCATTTTTTCCTCCCCCTTGCCATGCCATACATCACGGGATGATTTGAAATCGGCAAGACTTGGCACAGCCATTAAGACTTGCGCCAATGTTAGCGATTCCGCAACTTTTGAGGGCTGTCCATTTAACGCAGAGATGGAAACATTATACCACGGTGGTCCACTTGGACTCTGTTGATTATTCCATGTATAGCGCACCTTTGCACCCCCCTCATACAGGACAGGATGGCTTTTTGACATATTTTGAGACTCCACAAATTCACCAAAGGATAAATCACTCTCAGCCCCTTGAAACATAGCGTATTCAACAACATAATCTTCTCCCTCCACTGTGAAAATACGGGACTCAGGATGTGTTGAAAAATTATGCCCTCTCTCATTTTGTTTCCACGCAGAAAGACCTGGACATCCACGTAGCACACTTTGAATCGTCAATAACTCAGCCGCCCCCAACGACTTTACACAAACAAGCATTATACAACAGATTAATATCCTTAATTTCATCTCACTCTCTTGATTTTTACGCTAACAGTTCTGAGTTTCACAAAAAGTTCATCTCCTTACAATGCGTTATTTTACCTCTTTTACGGATCTCAAATTCCCCTATAGTAAAGTTTAGCTCTTTTTG
>JBDHTO010000003.1:0-31864 GCA_039808665.1 Alphaproteobacteria bacterium
TCTCTACCTTGATAGGGTTTGCTGCAATCTCAAATTTCTTTGAGGAGTGGGTATCAGAACTCTCTAACAATTGGTTAAGGGGGGGGAGTGCCGCCGCATATGCCACTTGTAACAGTAGTACCTGTAGAGACTGCGCAGGATTTGCTGCGTGATAGAGTTGATTGTATTGGGAAGAAAGGATTTGCCATACCTGAAGGAGTGAGGGCATGGAAATAGAGGAAGAAATTCTGGTGAAAAACGTAACTTCAGACTCTGTAAAAGAAGGGTGATGTTTTTGCGAGGATTTGAAAACAATCAGCTGATAGGTAATATCAAGTATGTCCTTGATAAGGCAGTAAGGATCCACACCTTTTGAAAAGAGATCCTGTGTTTGAGAGAGGATCGCACTAACATTTCCAGATAAAAGGACCTCAACCAAATCAAAAAGGGATTCCTTGGATGAAAGTCCCAACATATCTCGAATGATAGTGGATTTGATATCCTTGTGCTCGGAAAGGGCGTATCCCTGATCAAGGAGAGAAAGCGCATCACGCATGGATCCATCTGCGGCACGTGCAATGATGGTTGCGGCATCTTCTTCGATGTGAATATTTTCTTTTTCACAGATATAAAAAAGACGGTCTTTAAGAGTTTTAATATCCATGCGGTTAAGGTCAAAACGCATGCACCGTGAAAGAACTGTATCTGGGACTTTTTGAATTTCTGTTGTTGCAAAAATGAAGTGTACAAAAGGTGGTGGCTCTTCAAGGGTTTTCAAAAGCGCGTTAAAAGCACTCTTTGAAAGCATGTGAACTTCGTCGATAATATAGACCTTGTACTTGCCTTGCACCGCCTTGTATTTAGACGTTTCGATGACTTCTCTGACGTCATCAACACCCGTGTGGCTCGCGGCATCCATCTCAATCACATCTAGGTGTCGATCATGGGATATGGCGGTGCAGGAATCACATGCACCACAGGGATCTACGGTTGGCCCCTTCTCGCAGTTGAGGCCCTTGGCAATAATGCGTGCTGTCGTTGTTTTGCCAACACCTCGGATACCGTGCAAAAGAATGGCATGGGGGAGTTTTCCTGCTTTCATGCTTTGCTCAAGTGTGTTTTTGAGCGTTTCTTGGCCCACAACTTCGCTTAACGTTTGAGGGCGGTATTTTCTGGCAAAAACAAGATATCCCGTCATTTTTTATACCTTTTTAATAAAGTGGAAGGCCGTGACTTGACCTATTTAAAGACATGCTGTGGCTGCTTGTTTTCACACCTGACCAGGTTCACACGCTCAAACATCCAAGGCGACCTTCCGTCAGGCATCATAGCAGAAGAGGAGGCTTTTCGGGTAGGACAAACGTATATTGAAAGTCTCTTGCGTCTTATTTGTGTTTGGGTTAATCTTAGAGAGCATATTTTTACTTCTTACGTGCCACACCTTTTTGCTTTTGGACATTTTTTCCCTTTCAATCAGTTTGTAGCCCTTAAGGCAGCTTGCGCTGTTATTAAGTAATTTATGTGTCGTGAAAACGGCGAGTGAGACTAAAGTATAAGGATTTTTTTACATGAAGACAGGCATTGTAAAGTGGTACAATTCCAAAAAGGGTTATGGATTTATTCAACCAGAGGAAGGTGGCGCGGACGTATTCGTTCACGTTACAGCAGTTCAAAGTGCAGGACTTTCTGACCTTAATGATGGTCAAAAAGTTGCTTACGAACTTACCGAAAACAGAGGTAAAGTTTCTGCAACGGATCTCAGACTTGTAGACTAAGTTTCAAGTTTTTTTCCAGGGAGGTCTCAGATTTCCCTGGAAATTTATTTTCCCTAGGGTTACATAATAACCAAAGATCGCTGACCGGTCTTTTATTATGTTGAGATTTTCTTTCCCTGACGCTATTTAAGCCAAAGTCAATTCCGATACCTTTTTGTGTTTGAGTTTTGAAAAAGAGCATCTCAAAAAAACTCATCAAATTTTGTTCTTATGTACTTCATAAGGCACAAGATTTTTACACATTAAAGGTAAGAAACAAAAATGACTCTTTTTAAAGATATGAATCTCTCTTCTCAGATGCAAATGGCGCTTGAGGAGAATAAGTTTGTGGAACCTACACCTATTCAGGAAAAAACAATCCCTCTTGCGATGTCCGGAGTGGATATTATGGGATCGGCTCAAACAGGAACAGGTAAAACCCTTTCTTTTGTGATCCCCATGCTTGAGCATCTCTACAATAACAAAAAGGGAATGGGCCTTATTCTTGCCCCAACGCGAGAGCTTGCGCAGCAGGTCGATATGGCCATTCGTAAACTCATTCAACGTGGTTCAGGGCTTCGCACCGCATTGATTATTGGCGGTGAGCCTTATCCTAAGCAAATGTCACAGCTTCGTGCCAATCCCCGTATTATTGTGGGTACTCCCGGTCGCATTATCGATCATTTGGAACGCGGTTCTTTGACAACAGCAGCGGTATCTTTTCTTGTCTTGGATGAGACGGACCGTATGTTTGATATGGGATTTGGTGTTCAGTTAGAGGAGATTATTTCAACACTCTCTGAAAAACGTCAAACACTTATGTTTTCTGCGACTTTTCCAAAGAAAATTCAAAAACTTGCAGAGAAATATATGCAAAAACCACAGCGTATCTCTGTAGAATCAAAAGAAACGCTCTCCCTAAATCTTGTTCAAGAAACAAGACAGGTTAAGGAATCACAAAAATATGAAATGCTTGTGAATGAGCTCCATGAGCGCAAGGGATCGGTGATTGTTTTTGTGAAGACAAAAAGCAGCGCAGAAAAAATTGCAAATGATCTGTGTAAACAAAATTTTGACGCCACAGCCATTCATGGTGACTTACGCCAATCAAAGCGTGAGCGCGTTATGGGAGCGTTTCGAAAAGGACGCTACCGGATTATGGTGGCAACGGACGTTGCTGCACGAGGAATTGACGTTCCTCATATCGAGCATGTGATTAACTATAACCTTCCCCAAGCCCCTGAGGATTTTATTCACCGTGTGGGGCGTACGGCCCGTGCAGGTGCAGAGGGTTCTGCATTGAACCTTATCTCTGGTGATGAGAGAAGGCAGTGGAGTGTGATTCAACGCATGTTGGACCCAACAGTTGCAGAAGAAGATAAAGAATTTGGTTGGAAAAGCGATCGCAAGCCAGGTCGTAAAGGTGGAGGCGGCAGAAATCAAGGCGCTAACAATAACCGCTTTGGAAAATCAAAAAGAGATTTTTCATCACCAAAAAAGGATTTTTCAACGCCTTCCCACAGAAAATCCCAGGCAGCAGATTCTTCCCGTAGAAAATCCCATGAAGATTTCTATACCCTCGAAGATTTTGAGCGTTCAGAGAAAAAAGAGCGCTCTCCAAAGAAGAGAGACATTGATTATTCCAAGCCTCAAGGAAAAGCTCCTTTTGCAAAGCGCAAGTCCATGGAGCGTAAAAACAGTGGCGGTGCGTTTAAGGAAAAATCTTCAAAAGGGGAAGGCCGTTTTTCAGAAGGACGCTCCTCTTCAGAGGGCCGTTTTGCGGACAAAGCGCCAGCTTCAAGAGGAGAAGGTCGTTTTTCAGAAAGGCGTTCTTCTTCCGAGAGTCGTTTTATGGATAAAGCACCAGCGCGTAAAAAACCACGCGCCGGGAGTCAGCGTAAATCCCTTAAGGCAAGCTCCTAAGGGTTTGTCTTCATCAATATCTTGAATCCATTGACATTAGGTGCGCCGTTTGTGCGCACCGATGTTTTTATGGCTTCCGCTTCAACAGGGTTAGAAATAACCCTGATTTTTGTATTGGAAGCATCAAAAACCATTTGAACACGGGGGCGTCTTCTTTCCTCAAATGAAGTGATAAGATCTTTGAATGATGCGCCATTTTCCAAGAGTAATTTCAGAACATAGGCATCTTCAAATGCTTGTGCGGCGCCGTTTTGAAGCATAGGTCCGAAACCATGTGCAGCATCTCCGATGAGTAAGATGTGTGAGGATTCATCGGGTCTGAACCGTACGCTATGACTTTTTTCCATATGGTGTGTGTAAAATTTGGGACCTTGCTGAGTCATTTTTTCAAGTACACTTGGAACCATGCCCCCAAAATTCTGAAAAACCTCCACAAAAGGAGTTGCGACTTCTGTGGGCGTTTCTTGGAAAAGATGACCGTAAACATACGCCTTTCCGTTTGGAAGAGGGTACAGAAGAACAAGGCAATCCCCGCCCATCATATAAGTAGGGATCTCGATTTCCGGGGCGTCAATGACTGTGCGCCATACATGGAGATTTAAAAATTCTGCGCGCTCTTCAGGATGAAAGATCTTTCTTATCTGAGAATGAATGCCGTCACATGCGATGACAAGTGAATAAAAACCCTCAGTTTCATCTGAAAAACCCACACGAACACCGCCTTCTTTCTCTTCAAGAGAGGATACCCTCGTACCCATGCGAATATTTTCCGGATGTTTGAGGCCATTTTTCAAAGAATCTATTAACTGTTTGCGGGTAAGGGAATAAAACTGATCACCATCGGGATGGATGCTTCGAATATCTTCGTGGGTGAGGATATCACCTTGAGCATCTGTAAAAATCATTGAGGGGATATGTCTTGCGGAGGCTGAAATATCAATACCGAGTTGTTTCAGTGCCCAGGTTCCATTGGCAGGTATAGCAATCCCTGCACCATCAGATTCCAGGGTATCTCTTTTTTCAATGATATCTGTTGGTATGCCTTTATCTTGGAACACTTTTGCCGTGGCAAGTCCTGAAGGTCCCGCACCGATGATCAAAACACGGTCCATAGCTGTGTCCATTGCGTTTACATAACTTACGATGGAACATACCAAAGTAAACAAACTCACAAAAGAGCGCATACAACATCTCGTATAAAAAGGAATAAATTTTCCCTATTTTATATGGGGTGGTGTTTCAAAGCAATGCTCAGGGGCCGGTGATGGGAGTGTCCACTCCAACGTTGTTGCTCCTTCGCCCCAAGGGTTTGCGGGACATTTCACTTTATCTTTAAAGAGCCTATAGACGATATAGAGGAAGAAAAAAGCTGAAAAACTGACAAGAACACCACCTGCTGAAGCTACAAGATTCCATCCGTGAAAAGCATCTGGATAATCTGGGATACGCCTTGGCATACCGGCAATGCCGAGGAAGTGCATAGGGAAGAACATAATGTTTACCCCGATAAAGAAGAGATAGAAATGAATTTTTCCAAGGGTTTCATTGTATTGATATCCTGAAATCTTTCCGATCCAATAATAAAATCCTGCAAAAATACCAAAGACAGAGCCCATGGAAAGAACATAGTGAAAGTGTGCCACAACATAGTATGTGTCATGGAGCACAACGTTCACCTCTCCGTTAGCAAGGACAATACCTGTGAGTCCACCCATGGTGAAAAGGACGATAAATCCAAGAGCAAAAAGCATCGGTGTTTTAAACTGGATGGAGCCTCCCCACATGGTTGCGATCCAGCTAAAGACTTTGACACCCGTTGGAACACCAATAATCAGTGTTGCCACAGTAAAGTAAACTCGAACAGCAGGGCTTAGTCCAACTGTAAACATGTGGTGTGCCCAAACGGCAAAGCCAACAACACCAATAAGTACCATGGCGTAAACCATGGCCTTATATCCAAAAACGGGCTTTCTTGAGAATGTGGAAATAACCTGGCTGATAATGCCAAAAGCGGGAAGGATCATAATGTAAACTTCAGGGTGACCAAAGAACCAGAAGAGATGTTGGAAAAGCAGAGGATCTCCACCACCAGCGGGATCAAAGAAGGATGTTCCAAAGTTGCGGTCGGTGATGAGCATGGTAATGGCACCGGCTAGAACGGGAACCGCAAAAAGAAGAAGAAACGCCGTAACAAGTGTTCCCCAAACAAAAAGTGGCATTTTATGTAAGCCCATTCCGGGGCAACGCATGTTAAATGCGGTTGTGATGAAATTGATAGCACCAAGAATGGATGATGCCCCTGCAATGTGAAGGGCAAGGAGCATGAAATCCACAGATATGCCGCCGTGACCGAGGGCAGAACTAAGGGGGGGGTAAAATGTCCAACCGACACCAGGACCTTCTCCAATAAGGCACGCCATAATAAGCAGAATAAGGGATGGAAACAGAAGCCACAAACTCACGGCATTCAATCGTGGGAAAGCCATATCAGGGGCACCAATCATGAGGGGTAAGAACCAGTTTCCAAAGCCACCAATAAGCGCAGGCATCACAAAGAAAAAGACCATCAATAAACCATGAGCTGTAATCACGACGTTATAGATTTGATGGTTTCCACCAAAAACCATGCCGCCGGGATGTGCAAGTTGAAGGCGGATAAGCATAGAAAGGACGCCACCAAGAATGGCCGCAAAGCCTGCAAACCAAAGATAAAGGGTGCCGATGTCTTTATGGTTTGTTGTAAAAAGCCAGCGCTTCCATCCTGTAACGCTGCGCTCATGATGATCGTGTGCGTGAGCTGTTGCCGTTTTTGCCATAGGATATAGACCTCTTCTTACTTTACTTTTTTGGGGGTGTTATGGCCTTCTTTTTCGGAAGGAATGTCTTTTGACGGAGTAGGTTTTGTTGCGTCCGGACCAGGACCAGGCTTTGCAACCTCAGGTGTACCGCTTCCCTTTGGGGGTTCAGCTGCTTTAGGAGAATTTGCCACTGCTTCAGGAGCTTTTACCGGTTCTGGCGGTGTTTTTGAAGCGATCCAGTTGTTGTATTGATCTTCTTGGACAACTTCAATGGCGATGGGCATAAAACCATGTTTTACACCGCAAATGGCCCAGCACTGTCCGTAGTATACGCCCGGCTTGTCTACTTTAAACCAGGTTTCATTAATACGTCCTGGGATAGCATTTTTTTGAATACCAAAGGAGGGAACAGCAAAAGCGTGAATGACGTCCGCGGAGGTGATGTGTAGCTTGATAATTTTTCCAGCGGGAACAACCAACCGGTTATCTACCTCAAAGTTGCGCATTTGACCAGGTTTGAGTTCATTGTCAGGAATAAGGTAGCTGTCAAATCCAACATTCTTGCCCTCATACTCATAGGACCAATACCACTGATGTCCTGTGACTTTGATAGTAAGATCTGCTTCGACAGTGCGATCAAAGTCATAAATTAATTTAACAGAGGGAACCGCAATTGCTGCAACAATAAGGGCTGGAATAGCCGTCCAAATAACCTCGAGAAGGGTATTGTGTGTTGTTTTTGAGGGGGTGGGGCTGCGTTTTTCATGAAAGCGAAAAATCACAAAAACCAGAAGAGATACAACAACGATGGCGATAAGACTTATGATGACAAACAGAAAATGATGCATGTTCTCCAGGGCAACCATTTTTGTGCTTGCTGGATCTTGAAATCCAATCTGCCAAGGTTTTGGTTTATCTGCGAAAACAGGCGTGATTAACCCTAAAAGTGTGAAAAGCAATAATCTAAACCGCATACACTGCCCAAACAGAAAAGAACCTAGGTAATAGAATACTCGACTTTAATGGAATGTCGAGTCAATTATAAAAAATTTTTGTCTTTTTGTCGCAGGGTCTGGAGAGGAAGCCTTTGATTCTTAACAATATCTTAATATTTTTTGTTTAGCTTAGGCTTAGAGGATTGTCTTAATACGTGTGTGTTCTTATGAAGAAGAGGCTCTTTTTCTTAGCGGTGCTGTTATCTTGTGGGGGTACTATTTTTGCGAGCGGATATTATGATCAATATGGTAGATATCACCCGCCAGCCAAAAAAGCTGAAACAGTAGAAGAAGCCAGGGAGCGTATGAACCGAGAGCGCGCTCAACGGGAAACTCAGGCAACGATTGCAAAAGAGGAGCGGGTTGCAGCACTTGCCCTGAAGGGGCAAACCATGGCGCTTATTGTTGAGGCGCTTATTCAAAATTATATTCAAAACACGATCACAGGGAGAACGCGACAAGAGCTCGTCAACAAAATGGCGAAGTGGCTTTCGGACTCTGTGGGGGATCTTGATCCCTATCATCCTTTTCACAAGGATCTTAAGGATATTAAACCGAATTTTATGGGTAAAGCACAGGGAGCTAAGGTCAACTTTGCGGAACATTTTGCTCAGGTCGCTTTCGCCGCGGAAACAGCAGACGAATATCAAAAGGGTGTGAAATATGCGCAGCCCACAAAAGAACAGCTTGAGGTGATTGCGGGGGATGAAAAACTCTGGCAGCCATATATTATGTATATTGTGCAAGAACTTGAGGTTGCTCAATCCAAGTGTAAGGCTGAGAGAGCACAATGCCTTGGGGATGTTGCAAAGCGTGCGGGTGGTTTTGCAAGGGATGTTGACACATCCAAGAAAAAAGATGCGCCTCATGCGGGCACTCTTTCTAATGCGATTCTTGATGCGGCAGATGATGCTTGGACTTTAAGTCAACAAATGACACGCGATGATCTGGTGAAGGTGTATCGTGTGACTTTGGTGGTCTTGGAGGGTTATTTGGCGCACGGTGCGCGAGAGAAATACACGGAGGATTTAAGGATTGCTTTTCAACATAATCCTGACCTTAAAAAGGTTTATGAATTCTTGAAATCTGAGGAGGAACAAGGTGGAGAGTCGGCTGCTCCGACAGCATCGCCTATGAAGCGAATCCGTAAATCCTATGTGAACCCTTGGCCAGAAGTAGAAACAGAAGCTGAAAAGCTAAAGAAAGAAAAAGAAAAGAAAGCCGAGGAAGCCAAGGCAAAAGAAGCGCGTGAAAAAGAAAAGCGCGCAAAAGAAGAGGATCCAGGACGACAAATGAAAAAAGGTCTGCAGGAAAAAGGATTCGGCCTTTTGGAAAAAATGCTGGGTAAACTTTTCTAAAAGTGTTGAGGTTTGCACATTTCTTTGAAGGCATGATATGATGCTACAGAGCAAACGTAGGGCTGTTAAATGATGAATAATGCAAATGCTTATCTTCCAATCCTGATTTTTATGGCTGTTGGGTTTGGTCTGTCGATTGTGCTTGTGTCTTTGTCTTTTCTTCGAGCAAAGCGGAGGGGAGACTCTGAAAAGCTTTCGCCTTATGAGTGTGGGTTTGATCCATTTGATCCACCAAAGAGTAATGCGCGCATCCCCATGGATGCAAAGTTTTACCTTGTGGCGATCCTTTTCATCATTTTCGATCTTGAGGTGGCATTTCTTTTTCCGTGGGCGGTGACTCTTTCTACGCTCGGTGCTTTTGGCTTTTTTTCCATGATGTTTTTTTTGACAATTCTTACGATTGGTTTTTTATACGAGTGGAAAAAGGGTGCCCTCGATTGGCGATAAATGTATAATGTTGCATCGTTAGTATCTTAAGATTTTCTTGTGGCCCTATTTCGTTCCTTTCTCTTCGATTTTATTTTTTATACCCTGACTTTTATCCTTGTGATTATCGGGTTGCCGACACTTCTTTTTCCCTTGCCGGTTATGAATCGATACAAGCAAATTTGGCTGGGTGTGGTTTTCTTTTTGATGAGAGTTGTCCTTGGATTAAATTACAGATTTTTGGGGGAGGAAAATCTTCCCAAGGGGCCCTATATTATTGCATGCAAACACCAGTCTATGCTTGAGACATTTATTTTGCCCTATCACTTCAAACACCTTTTGATATGTTTGAAAAAGCAGTTGGTGGATATGCCCCTAAGCGGTTGGTATTTCAAAAAATATGGTATGGTTGGGATTAACCGTGACAAACCTAAAAAAGCACTTTTTGAAATTATTGATGCTGCTAAAAATACTGATCTTTCCCAAAGTCCTCTTTTGATTTTTCCAGAGGGGACGCGTACGAAACCGGGGCAACCCTCATCTTACAAGATGGGTATCGGTATTTTTTATGAAGCTCTAAATGTTCCTGTGGTGCCCATTGCTGTGAATACAGGGGTTTTTTGGCCAAGACGTAGCTGGAGAAGGTATCCCGGTATGGCGACTATTCAAATTCTTCCAACCATTCAACCTGGTCTTTCTAAGGATGAGTTTATGAAACGCCTTGAATCGAATATAGAGGAAGAATCCATGAAGCTTTATGAGGAGGCTGTGTGCTTAAGAAAATAGGAATCGTTTTATTTATCTTGATTCTTGGGGTGGGGGGTGTTGAGTATGGAAAACACCGTATTCTTCTTTCAAAGCTCATAGAGATTTGTCATGAGCACGAAATTAATATGGAAAATCCCCGTGTTTCTTTTGATGATGGTGGATTTCATGTCATGTCAGACAATCTCAAAGGAAAAGATCTGACGGTTGAAAGTGTCAAAGCGCGCATGCCCTTTTTTGATTTTTCAAGATTTCGTTTTCGTGCAAACGCAATTTTTGCCTATGGCACAAAAGTAAGACGATTTTACGCTATCGTAGAGACAGAAGGTCAAAGAATTGATGTGGAATATTATACATTCAAAGATTTTAATTTCCTTATGATGGGAAGAGAGTTTTTAGTTCCGGATGTTTCCGGAACACTGACTTACAAACCGACACGTATGGAATATACCCTTTATGGTGATTCGGTACAGCATGGAGGGCAAAATCTTTTTACCCTCGCCTCCCACGGATCTATAACCAATCCAAGTTCACCTGATAAAAGAGTGGGAAGGGTAAATTTACGTGTGAGCCATATTAAAAATTTTCTTGGAGTGCTTGAAAAAAGTGGGATTCTTCCGTCCTGGCAAGGTGCTCTCTTCGGCAATACTTTGGGAGATAACAAACAAGTTCCCTTTGTCATTCGAGGAAAAAAAGTATTTTTCGGTCCAGTCAAATTATTTGAAGTCGATTTCTAGTTGTTCTACCCTGAATTTGTTACGGGGTTTTTGACAGAAAGTCTTTCATATGTTCTCTACATCTAGGCGACACCACAGTGTTGATATCTGGCCCGGGTTTGTCGATGCGATGGCAACTCTTTTGATGGTGATTGTCTTTGTGTTGATGACTTTTGTGATGGCTCAGCTTTATTTGACAGATGCCCTGAATGGACGGGAAAATGATGTTCTTAAGCTGAATGGACAGGTCAAGGACCTTGAGACTCAGCTTCAGTCAGAAGTGATGTCTAAACAAAAAATTCAAGACACCCTTCAGTTACTAAAGAATCAGGTATCACATCTCCAGGCGGCACTTCAAACCTCTGAAAAAACATTAATTCAAGAAATGGAAGAGCGCGCACGTGCAGAAAAAAGTTTGTCAGAACTTGTCGCTCGAGTGGAAGCTTTAAATACTCAACTTGATCGTTTGAATCATGCACTTGGTGAGGCAGAAGCGATTAATAAGAACCAAGCGGAAACAATGATGGACCTGCGTCAACAATTTAGCGACGCTCTTTTGAAGAAGGTAGAGGAACTTAAGGATCTTAATGAAAAACTCATGAGTCTCCAGGGGGATCGTGATCAACTTGAAAAAGAGCTCAAAAAAATGAAAGATCCCAAAAAACTAGGGTTGACCCAATTTCGTTCTGAATTCTTTGCCAAGTTAACAAAGATTATTGGAGAGCGGGGGGACATTCGTATTGTAGGAGATCGCTTTGTCTTCCAGTCAGAAGTTTTGTTTGACAAAGGGTCCTCTGATATCAAAGATCAGGGGAGACAGCAGCTAAAAACTCTAGCCAATACACTAAAAGATATTTCAATCAAAATCCCAAAAGATATTTCATGGATTTTGCGCATTGACGGTCACACGGATCAGCTTCCCATTAAAAGTGCCCAATTTCCCTCAAACTGGGAGCTTTCTTCTGCGCGTGCTATTGCTGTTGTGAAGTTTCTTGTGGCTGAAGGGATTTCCCCTCATAACCTTGTCGCTGCGGGATTTGGCGAGTATCAGCCCCTTGGTAGCCAAGGGAAGTCAGAAGCGGATCTTGCCAAAAACCGTAGGATTGAATTCAAACTTGATCAACGCTAAGAGTGCTGATACAAGGACGCGCGCTGGGATAAAAACCAATGAACGATTTCTGTTAGAATGGGCTTAAGTTTTTCAATTTCTGCTATTTCTTCTTGAGAAAAAATATTTGCCGCAGGATTGTCTTTTGCAAGCTTAAGGCGAGAAATTCTTGCATTGATAGAGCCTATATTGCCTTGTGTAACCAAAATTTGACGTGATATCACTTCACTTTTCTCCATAGATTCAAGCCTTATCAGCTCAGCTTCATGAACAGAGAGGGAGGCTTCTTCAGCGCGAATGCTGACGTTAATGCTTTCCATATCCACAAGGCGAATATCTTGCTGAGCATAGTTCGGGAGCATCTGTTCTTTCAGTCTGAGATAGAATGTAAAATCCAGATATGCTCTCATTTTTTCTGCAAGATCTCCGTTTAAACTCTTTGTTGACGAAAGGACATGGATAACTTTGAAAAGATCCGTTTGAGGTCGAATATTATTAAACCTTTGTGTGAGTTTTCGAGTCTCTATCGACGCAGTAGAAGCCTCTAATGGAGTCGGTGTTTTTAATGCGTCGATGCGCTGTTTAAGTTTTCGTCTATTTTCAGTAAGGATTCCACGAATGGAACTCATATTCATAACGGCCTGTTCAACGAGTCGAAATACGTCGCGCTTGATATTTAATGAGCTGATTCCTGCAAAGGCTTTGGTATAAAATGAAGACTTATTTAAAAATTTTTCATAGAAAAAGAACAGGCTTTCCTTAAATTCTTGGTTCAAAGATTTGATAATGGAGGGACGTTGTGTATCTTCATATTGTATTTCAAAAGTGAAGTATAATTGTTTATTTCGTAGCTGTTGAAATGTGAGAAAAAGACTTTGATCACCAAAGAGTGGTGCTGTATTTTTCATAGCTCTGGCGAGATTTTGAACAGAATAAATTGTAGGGTTTTTCCCGAGATAGAACTTCTGAAGTATTTCAAAAAACATGTCATCCTGCCCGCTGGATGCCCAGAGTTGCGTATTAAAAAGTTGCCAAAAGGTACCTTCATGTCCCCTGTGTCGTGCAGCCAAAGCCCATGGATAAAGTGCCATAATTTCCGGTGTCGCAATAAGAAAGGGAGAGCCACTCTGAGAAACTCCACCTTCACTGCATAAAGTTGGCGTCAGTTCTTCATCAAAAGAGAGAGTTTTTCCAGCATTTTCTTTTGCAATTTGGGTGTGGAGAAATTGGATAAGCTTTAGGCAGTAGGGAATAGCATTAGGAGTATAATAATTGACCAGTATTCCAAATTCAAAATCTGACTCAAAGGTGGCATTCCGTGATGCAAGAGACCCTAATGTGAAGAGATTTAAATGCAGTTTTTTTGGGAGGGGGTTAATTTGTGTAAATTGGTGGAGGGTGTCTTGGATCCACGAACAGTAGCTATCGCTGATGTCGGTGCTGAAATTATAAAATACAGGGCCATCTTGAAGTTCATCACGTTTTTTAAACTCATCAAGGAGTGTAAAGGTTTCCTTAAGAGTTTCTTTTCTTTCTCTCAGGCTAAGTCCTTGGTGTTGGCTCGCGGAAATATCTGAAGTGTCACGTACAACCGTTTCGGCATCTGAATCCGATGCTGCAAAAACAGTTAGTGAGTTAAAGCCTAGGAAAAATAATAAACTATAAAAAAACGTCATGGATGTTGATTAAAAAGCTATTTTTCCATAGATAAGAGTGTTTTTGATAAAAACAAGTAAAACTTAGGAAAATATTAAGAGGATATGCTGCATAATAAGAATTATTTCTTTTCAAAGGGTTAAGCAGATGGAAAATGATAAATTAATTTCTTCTTTGAAGACATTTATTGGTAGCTGTTTTGATGTTTTTATAACATTGCATGGATTTCACTGGAATGTGGAGGGTGACGGATTTTTTGATCTCCATGATTTTTTTCAAAAAGGGTATGAAGAGCTCCACAGTGATATTGATGAATTTGCGGAACGACTCAGGGCATTATCACATTACGCACCTTCCTCAATCAAAGAGATGAAGGATCTTTCCCTCATAGAAAATGTATCAGATAAAAATCTGACAGCTCATAAAATGTTGGAGATTTTTTGTGAAAATACAGCTATCCTTGTGCTACAGGCGAAAAACATGATATCTCTTTGTGACACATGTGATGATCCTGTAACCCAGGATATGTTAATAGATTTTGTCCAGTCCCAGGAAAAGATGCTCTGGATGGCAAAAAGCTATATGAAAAAATAGGTAGTGAATTTTTATGAAAGTTAATTTTGTTGAACTTATTGTCGGTGCTATCGTCCTCGTTGTTGCGGGGATGTTTTTTTCCTACGCCTATCAATCCAATAGGCCGACGCATGGGTTCCCCTATAAAGTCACCGCAAAATTTGATCGCGTGGATGGTATTTTGGTGGGAAGTGATATTAAGCTTCGTGGTATTAAAGTTGGCGAAGTGACATCACTCAATCTTGATGGTCATAAATTTGAGGCTGTGGTGACTTTTGGGTTTTCTAGTGATCTTGGGCTCCCTACAGATTCCTCTGCCGAAATTTCAAGCGAAGGACTTCTTGGTGGGAAATATGTGGCGATTGTTCCTGGTGTGAATGAAGCCAAGATTCCAAACGGGGGTGAAATTGTTTATACCCAGTCTTCTGTGAGTCTTGAAACACTGATCTCAAAATATATTTTCAATAGCGGAAGTAAGGACTCTTAAAGTCTTCCTTGGATAATGCGTTCCACAACATTTGGATCGCTCAGGGTGCTTGTGTCTCCGATACTGTCCAATTGATTTTCTGCAATCTTTCTCAAGATGCGTCGCATGACTTTGCCCGATCGTGTTTTGGGAAGGCTATCTGTGAATTGAAGCTTATCAATCGTTGCAATGGGGCCGATAAGTTTTCTGACGTGTTGAATAATTTCCTGCTTGATGTGATCTGTTGCATGACTCTGATCATAGGCTACAACATAAGCATAAATACCCTGACCTTTGATTTCGTGCGGGAATCCTACAACAGCGGCCTCTGCAATATAAGCATGTTCAGTGATGGCACTTTCCAGTTCATTGGTGCCAAGGCGGTGACCTGAAACGTTCAGGACATCGTCTACACGACCGGTTATGGTATAGAAACCCTTTTCATCCCTTGTGGCGCCATCACCACTAAAGTATTTCCCGGGAAATATGGAAAAGTAGGTTTCTTCAAAGCGAGAATGATCCTTAAAAAGAGTGCGTGCTTGGCCTGGCCATGAATCGAGAAGCACAAGATTTCCAGAACCGGCACCCTTAATTTCATGCCCATCATTGTCCACAAGTGCAGCTTGGATACCAAAAAATGGTGTTGTCACGGAACCAGGTTCAAGGGGAGTTTTTAGTTTTGCAATGGGGGTGAGGAGGTGGCCACCTGTTTCCGTTTGCCACCAGGTATCGGCGACGTAACAACGTCCATCACCGACAATGTCAAAATACCACTGCCATGCTGTATGGTCGATGGGCTCGCCCACGGTGCCAAGAACCCTCAGGCTTTTTCTAGAGCTGGATTTAACAAAATAATCGCCTTGACTTCTGAGTGTGCGAATCGCTGTGGGCGCGGTGTAAAAAATATTGACTTGATATTTGTCAATGATACGCCAAAGTCTTCCGTAGTCAGGATAACCTGGTATTCCTTCAAACATCACGGTTGTGGCGCCATTGCAAAGGGGGCCATAAACAACATAAGAATGCCCTGTAATCCAACCAATATCGGCTGTGCAAAAATGAACATCACCGGGTTGATAGTCGAAAACATATTCATGAGTCAAAGCGGCATAGAGGAGATATCCTCCCGTTGTGTGTAAAACCCCTTTGGGCTTTCCTGTGGATCCGGATGTGTACAAAATGAAAAGCGGATCCTCCGCGTTCATAACTTCACAGGGACAATCCGGTGAAGATTTTTCCATGAGTGTGTTCATAGAAATGTATGTGGAATCCCCATCATTTTTGGAAAGCATAATGACATGTTCGATGCATTCTGTTCCGGATATGGAAAGTGCTTTTTCAATGGTTTCTTTGAAGGGGATATTTTTTCCACCCCGCTTCGCTGTGTCACAGGTGATAAGAACTTTTGCACCGCAATCTTGGATACGGGAGGCGAGGGACTCTCCAGAAAATCCCCCAAAAACAACAGAGTGAACCGCACCAATTCTTGCACAGGCAAGCATGGCAATGGCACCCTCCATCATCATGGGAAGATAGATTACAACGGTGTCTCCCTTTTTCACATTCACGGATTTAAGACCATTTGCAAAACGGCACACCTTTTCATGAAGTTCTGTGTATGTGAGTGACTCCTGAAATCCCTCCTCATCTCCTTCAAATAAAATGGCGACTTGATCTCCCTTGTCTTCAATGTGTCTATCAACGCAGTTGTAACACGCGTTAAGCTCGCCATCTTGGAACCATTTGATGGAAACCTGACCCGGAGTGAATGATGTTTCTTTAACTTTTGTAAAGCTTTTAAACCAAGACAATCTCTTTGCCTGATTTTTCCAAAACACGTTTGGGTTTTTGACAGATTCTGTGTAGAGTGTGTGATACGTCTCGGTCATAGGAGTTTGTTGGGTTTTTGTGTTTTATTCTCTAGGGTGAATTTTGACAGAGATTTTGTAAACCCCTATAATCCAGAGTATAAAAATCATGTCGCTTTAAAAAACTTTGTCCGTTTTTAATATTTCCATTTCTGAGCATGCCTTTCATCTTCACGTGATGAGTGATCTTGATATCCGTCATATTCGGACGTGGAGCGTGAATCTGGATCATACGTTAAGGCAAAGCCTTCAACACAAAAAAAGGAAACTTGAGCTGGAATTTGCGCTTGAGTCAAACTTCGATATATCTTCTCTCTTTATCCTATTTAAAAAACTTCATGAGTTTTCTCTATCCTATGGATTGGTATTAGATTTTTCAAAATTGCCAAAGGAGTTTCAAGCTCAATTTAAAAAATTCGAAAGAGAACAAAAAGAAGAAAGAGTCACCCCAGAGGAAGCATCTTCGGGTTTTATCCATGAAGTGGGTATTCACACCATGGAAGCCCTGGAAAGCACTAAAAATCTTCTTTCATTCTTGGGGTATATTCTTATTAAAACAAAGCGCATCATCGTGCGTCATTCCAGTTTTCCTATGGCTTCATTTTTTTATCATGTGGATCATTCAGGTATACGGGCGATTCCTATTGTCGCACTCATTTCTTTTCTTATTGGCATGGTGCTTGCGTATCAAGGAATCAACCAGCTTTCCAGATTTGGCGCGCAAATCTATACCATCGATTTTTTAGCTGTGGGTGTGCTTAGAGAAATTGGTGTGTTGATCACAGCCGTTGTTATTGCTGGACGAAGTGCGAGTGCTTACACAGCGCAAATTGGGACTATGATCGTGAATCAAGAAATTGACGCGATGAAAATTTTTCAACTGGATCCTGTTTTGTATCTTGTTCTTCCAAGGATTTTAGGCCTTCTTGTGATGTTGCCTATTCTTGTTTTTATCTCAGATATCCTTGCACTTGCAGGGGGAATGTTTACGTCTCAACTTGTGATCGATGTGTCACCTTTTCAGTTTATGCAACATTTAAAAAAAGCATCCGTGATAGGACATTTTTGGGTGGGGATGAGTAAGGCTCCGCTTTTTGCATTTCTTATTTCCCTGGTTGGATGCTTTCGTGGGTTCCAAGTCAAAAAATCAGCAGAGAGTGTGGGAGTGATGACAACGCGCTCTGTGGTTGAGGCTATTTTTCTGGTGATTATTTGCAATGCCTTTATGTCGATTCTTTATTCATATCTTAAGGTTTGAAGATGCGGACTGTTCTTGACGCAAAAAATATTCATACGCAATTTGTTGGAGATCAGATTATTCATAAGGATCTCTCTCTTCAAATTTATGAGGGGGAAATTTTTTGTATTGTGGGTGGATCAGGAACGGGAAAATCTGTTCTTTTGAATTACTTGATTGGGCTAGATGATCCTCAAAAGGGTGCAGTTGTTTACCATCATCCTTTCTCAAGACATTCTATCGGTGTGTTATTTCAGCAAGGTGCGCTTTTATCGTCGTTGACGGTTTTGGAAAATATTATGCTTCCTTTGCAAAAAGTGCTTCATATTGATCCAAAAATCGCACATGACCTTGCTCTTTTAAAACTGCGTGACGTTGGTCTCAGCGGCAAAGATGCTCAAAAATATCCATCAACTCTTTCGGGGGGAATGGTAAAGCGTGTGGGAATTGCGCGCGCACTGGCTATGGAGCCGAAAATCCTCTTTTTGGATGAGCCCACAGCAGGTCTTGATCCTATCACAGCAAATGATTTTGATGATTTGATCCTGGATCTGAAAAAGCATTTTGATTTGACTATTGTTATGATAACACATGATCTTGATACAATCGCAAAAACCTGCGACCGTATTGGAGTGCTTGTTGACAAAAACATGGTGACGGGAACTCTAAAGGAGATTTGTAAAAATCCGCATCCGTGGATACAAAATTATTTTCGTGGCGTGCGCGGTGAACATGTTTTTGAACGAGCCTAAGTAAGGAAGTTATTGATGGAAACAAAAATAAATTACACAACCGTTGGGACCGTTGTTTTGGTTCTCTTTGGTCTTTTTATTCTGTTTCTGATTTGGCTTGGGGGTATTGGCTTCCAACAATCTACAAAAAAAATTGATGTTGTTTTTTCGAGTGTTTCTGGTCTTCAAGAAGGGGGGCCTGTAAAGTATCAAGGTGTGAATATTGGAAGTATTCAAAAGATTCGTATTAACCCGGATAACCCAAAAGAAATTCTTGTTCTTGTGAGTGTAGATGGAAAAGTGATCATTAAAAAAGATGTTCTAGCGTCTATTGAGCTTCAAGGGATTACGGGAACCTCCTTTATTCAATTTACAGGCGGAAGCATAGAGGCGCCCGAAATACGTAAAGAAAAAGGGAATGAATATCCCCGTGTTTTTGGAAAAGATTCGAGTATTGGAAAGGCTCTAGATTCTGCACCGGGTGTTTTAAATGAGCTTGGATCACTCACAACGGATATTAAGGATGTGGTGAATGAGGAAAATAGAGAAGCCCTTCGAGATATTTTAAGTAATGTGAAAGAGCTCACAAATTCTTTGAAATCAGATTCCGAAGAGGGTGGGGGAGATTTTCAAGAAACCCTCAAAAATGCAAAATCAGCGATCAAAGAAATAGAGCTTGCTGCAAAAGAAATTCGCATTGTTTTTTCAGAAAATCGAGAGAGCTTGAAAAGTTTTGGGGGTGTGGGACTCACAGCGCTTACAAAATTTTTAACCGAGGCGCAACAAACCCTTGCAACATTTAAACGTGTTGCTGAATCCTTGGAAAGAAGCCCCGCACGGTTTTTACGTAATGATCCTGAGCAAGGAGTAAAACTCAGATGAAATTGACCACCCTTCTTATAACCCTTTTACTTGCATCTTGTTCGATTCTTCCTGAACCGGGGGAAGAGACGAAGAAGTTTACATTGGAGCCACTTCCCTTTACAGAAAATCGTGCATCAACACTTGGGCCCATTATTATCGACCAACCTACCGTGTATCCTCCCTTGGATCAAATGCGTGTTGCGATCAAGCCCACACCAGAGACCATTGATTATATTAGTGGGATTGAGTGGGCGGATCGATTGAGTGTGATGATTCATGAGAATATGATTCAAAGTTTTCAAAATAGTGGCGCATTCCAATCCGTGGGGAGGTTGAATTCCGGACTGGACGGCGAATATCTTTTGACGGTGGATGTGAGAAAATTTGAAAAATCTGCAGTAGCCTGTTGCGCAGAAGTTGAATATTTTGTCCAACTCACAAGGTTCCATGATCGGAAAATTTTGGGGAGAAAACTCTTTCATGAAACACACCCCCTTCAAGAAAGGGATGCTGTTTCTGTGATGTCTTCCATCAATATGGCGAATCAAAAGGTCATGAAAAGTATTGAGACATGGGTGGGGTTGAGTATTCACCATGTCCCAAAAACTGCCCATGAACCCATGTCAAAACCAAAAATGGATACGATTTCTGGAGCATCAGCGGAAAAGAAACCTGTTGCAAAAACAGAGGTTAAATCCTCTCCACAGCCATAGCCACCGCTTCACCGCCACCAATACAAAGGCTTGCAATACCTTTACTGACTTTATGTGTATGGAGAGCATGAACAAGTGTGGTTAGAATTCTTGCGCCACTTGCACCAATGGGGTGGCCGAGTGTACAGGATCCTCCATGAACATTCACTTTTGCGGGATCGATTTTCAAATCTTTGATAGCGGCCATAGTTACAACTGCAAAGGCTTCATTAATCTCAAAAAGGTCAACGTCATTCACGTTCCAACCTGTTTGTTTCATGAGCTTTTCCATGGCGCCAACAGGAGCCGTTGTAAACCAACAGGGTTCATGGGCATGACTTGTATAACCCACAATTCGAGCAAGGGGTTTAAGATTTAATTTTTTTGCACTTTCTTCATCCATAAGATGAAAGATAGCCGCACCATCCGCGATGGATGATGATGTTGCAGCCGTGACTGTGCCCTCTTTTTTAAAAGCGGGTCTAAGAGCGGAAAACTTCTCAACCTTGACCTTTGTCGGGGGTTCGTCTTCGCTAATGACATCTGTACCGAATGTGATGGGTGCAATTTCATGTTGAAAATGACCCTTTTCCTTGGCATGCATGTATTTTTCAAAGGTCGCTTTGGCGTACTGATCCTGATCTTCTCGTGTAAATCCGTATTTTTCTGCGGTGGCCTCTGCAAAGCATCCCATGAGTGTTCTTGGGGAACCTTTCTCTGGGTAGGCATCCTCGAGCCCATCAAAAAACATATGATCGATAATCTCACCATGCCCCATGCGGAGTCCGTTTCTGGCCTTGGGAATAAAATAGGGAGCATTTGTCATAGACTCCATACCGCCGGCGAGGACGGAATGGTTATGTCCAAGACGGATTTGATCTGCTGCTATCATGATGGAGCGAAGGCCTGATCCACAGACCTTGTTCACGGTGACAGCTGTGACATGATCATCCAATTTTGCAAGACGGGCTGCTTGCCGTGCAGGTGCTTGCCCCACCCCTGCTTGCAAAACACATCCAAGCATGACTTCTTCGATAGGATGGTGGATGGTCGACAACGCGCTGATGACGTGTGCTGCAATTTCTGGGGATTTTAATGTGCTTAAACACCCCTGAAAAGCACCCATGGGTGATCTTTTTGCTTCAACAATAACAACGGATTTCATGAGTCGTACTTCATTTTAAACAATCTTGCCCATAGACTATGCTAGCAACAGTTAAGGGGGTGTTAATAGGATATTATTTATTTCCTAACGAAACTTGTTTTGTAGTCCTCATTTTTTATGCAATCCTAATGTGGTTCTTCCTTAGCGATTATGTAAATTTATGAAAATTATCAGTGTTCCCGACCTTTCTCTAATCATCCAAAAACATGGTATGATGCCCTTTTTTAAGGATATGATTGATTATCTTAGGAATGATCTCAAAAGGTGGAACGATTTTGAAAAGTGTCCCCGTCCTGCGTTTCACGTGCCGGGGGGTGTGATCGAACTGATGCCCATTCGGGATGGCGATTATTTTTCTTTTAAGTATGTAAACGGTCATCCAGGCAACCCTTCACAGGATAAACACACCGTTGTTGCTGTGGGGCAATTGTCGGATGTGGCCACAGGATATCCGGTGATGATCAGTGAAATGACATTTCTGACAGCCTTTAGAACAGCGGCGACAGCAGCCCTTGCGACAGAATATTTAAGTCGCCAAGAAAGCTTAAAAATTGCACTCATTGGAACCGGTGCTCAAGCGGAGTTTCAAGCAATTGCGCAAATGTGCGTGAGGCCGATTAAGGAGATTTATTACTTTGATTTAGATTCCAAAGCGATGGATAAATTTTCCCATAACATGGGAAAATATGATGTGAATTTGATTCCATGCACCTCTGTGGAAGAAGCCGTACTTCATGCTGACATCGTGATTACCTGTACTGCAAAAAAAGCCCATGTGGATGTTTTGAAAGGTGTGAAAAAGGGTACGCATATCAATGCCATGGGAGGGGATTGTCCAGGAAAAACAGAAATTGCACGTAACCTCCTCTGTCAAAGCAAAATCTTTGTGGAGTATCTTCCTCAAACATTGATCGAAGGGGAAATCCAGCAACTCAATCAAGATAAAGTGAAGGAGCATGTAGTCGGAGAGTTATGGGAAATTATTTGTGGGGAGAAAAAGGGGCGTACCCAAGATGAAGATATCACGCTTTTTGATTGTGTGGGATTTGCGATCGAAGATTTTTCTGCACTAAGACTGGTTCATGACCTTTCACACCAATATGGGGTTGGGCAAAACACAGAGCTTCTTCCACCTCATTCTGATCCAAAAGATTTATTTTCACTCATCGTGGGGTCATCATGACAATTCGTTTTATTGGCGCAGAGATTGGTGCGTGTGCAGGGATTCAAGGATGTGAAAAGGCAGCAGAAGCTCTTGAGGGATTTCTCTCTTTCCAAGTGCGTCTACCTTATGATGGAGATGGTCGGGACTATAATGCACTCGCATCTTACTTCAAAAAACTAGGGGAAGTTGTTCAAGAGATTTCTCAACATCACACGCCCTTTGTCATAGGGGGGGATCATTCCTGTGCCATTGGAACATGGAGTGGGATCTCTCATTTTTATAAACAAAAAGGAGAGGATATAGGACTCATCTGGATTGATGCTCACATGGATGCGCATACACCAGAAACCACACAAAGTGGAAACGTTCACGGAATGCCTTCGGCCATTCTTTTGGGGCTTGGTGATCCTCGTTTATCGAAAATTTTTCACCAAATACCAAAAATTAAGCCAGAGAATATTATTTTTGTAGGGATTCGTTCCTTTGAAAAAGAAGAGGAAGAGCATCTCAAAAAATTAGGCGTCAAAACATATTTTATGGGAGACGTAAAAAAACATGGCATCGGGAACGTCATTCGGAGTGTTTATGATGATTTGTCTTCTCGTGTAAAGGTTGGTTTTACAATTGATGTGGATGGCTTTGATCCCAGCGCTTCACCAGGGACAGGGACACCTGTGGAGGATGGAATTCACTTCGAAGAGTTTCTAGAAGTTGTCAAGACACTTGATCTTTCAAGATGTGCTGGCGTTGAAATCACAGAGTATAATCCAACACTCGATCATCATCATGTGACACGGGACAATGTTTTGAGGCTCATTCAGGTTTTTGAAAAAACTATCTCTCTCTAAAAGATTCGTGAACCGCAACATAGATGGGTTTAAAGAGATACTGAATAAGAGTTTTGTGATCTGTCTCAATATCTGCCTGAACGGTCATGCCGGGTGTTACATGATTTTTATTGGCGTCAGGTCCTACGTAATATTTATGAAGGCTCACAAAAACGCGGTAGTAGGGATTATTCTTATCATCCAAAAACGTTGTGGCTGAAACAGATTTGACTTTTCCTTCGATACCCCCAAAACGTGGGTATTCATAGGCGGTTACTTTGACAAGAACTTTTTGTCCCTCTCTGAGTCGACCAACATCCTTTGGAAGGACGCGCGCTTCCACTTCCATACTATCTTTGGGGACAATTTGAAGGATTTCTGCGCCAGGCTGAATCACACCTTGAAGGGTTGTGTTTTTCAATCCCTTAACAATACCACTGCTAGGGGCTCTAATCTCCAGTCGAGACACACGATCTTGGAGTTTGAGCATAGATTCTTTAATTTGTGCAATTTCTGCCGTGACATTGCCCATCTCAACAAGTGCTTCGTTGCGAAGGCGTGTATTTAACTCAATCAACCGGCTTTCTATTTCTGAAATCGCTTGATGAGTTTCCTGAAGGGAGTTTTTCGCTTGATTCAAGTCGACAAGAACTTCCGCGAGGCTATCTTCTGCGGCACGGTATTCTGTTCCGGTTTTGAGACGTTTTCCATAGAGGTCCTGTAATACATCTCTTTGTTTTGTCAAAACATCTACGCGATGTTTAAGGTCTAGAAGACGTCCCTCCTGAACAGCAAGAGCAGATTTTTTCTGCTCAATTTGCTTTTGAATAATTTCTCGTTGATCGTCACGATTTTTCTTTTGCATCTCAAAAATAGCTTCTTGGTCATTAATGAGATTTTGGTATTCAGCTCCAAATTGTTGGAAATTTGGCGTCTGATCAAGGCCCACTGCGCGAAGTCTTTCTGCACGGATGCGAAGGGCGGCTTCTCTGGTCTTAAGTTGTTCAAGTTCTGATATGGCGGCTTTTTCGTCAAGGCGCAGGAGAACATCACCTTCTTTAACCTCGCTTCCATCTTGAACAAAAATTTCCTTAACAATACCTCCTTCGAGGTGTTGAATCGTTTTGACAAAGGAGGATGGAATAATCTGGCCCGGTGCTACAGCCACCTCGGTTATGGGTGTAAGCGATGCCCAAATGAGGAATGCCAGCACCATAAACATGACCACAAAAATGTTAATGCGGCTTCCTCTGGGGGGCTCACCCTCTTCGAGAGCAATAGGCTTGCTGAGACTAGGTAAACGGTTTTTGACAAGGGTGACTTGATCAAAAATGTCTTTGGAAAATCCACCCGCTGTGGGCTGTTTCTCCATGGATAGCTTTTTCTTTTGAGAGGGCGAGTCCTCTATGACATCTGGTTGTTTAGTTGGCCCTGATTCTTTTGGCTGCGAGGTTGTCATGGGTTTGTCTATCGCTTCTGTGGAAGTATTTTTTCTTTCTTGGGATCCGTTTTGTAGAGGGATTTTTATTTCCGAAGAGGATGGAGGTCTTAGTGAAAAGCGTTTTCTTTTTGCAGGAGATGCATCGTCTGCTGATGAATGGGAATTTTCAGCCAAAGTGCTATCGCCGACTTTTTGAGTGGGATGTGGGTTGGATGTTATTTTTTCTTTATCCATTATGCGGCTCCCTTCTCTTGTTCAATGAGAGCAAGCACTTTATCGGTGGGGCCGAAATATTTCATTTTTCCATGGGAAAGGGCTAGGATTTTATCGGCCATTTTGAGGACACTTGGTCTATGTGTGACGATGACCATTGTTTTTTTTCCTCTCCATGAATCGACAGTTTTCTTGAACCACGCGTCACCTTCGGCATCCAGATTGGATCCAGGCTCGTCAAAAATCAAGATAGAGCTTTTACGCAAATAAGCGCGCGCAAGAGATAATTTTTGTTGGAAGCCTGAATTCATGACACTTGTTGTTCGGTCTGTCAGGCGTGTTTCAAGTCCATTTGGAAGTTGTTGAATGTCGTCCCATACAAACGCATCTTTGCATGCTTGAATAATATCCTCCCGAGATGCATCCGGTGCAGAAAGAAGAAGATTTTGCTCCACAGTACCGTGAAAAAACTGAATATTTTGAGGAACAAAAGCGAGTGTTTTGCGTAAATGGTTCACGGGAATTTGTTTTGTGTCTACACCGTCTAGAGAGATGCTACCTGCAATTGGTTGATAAAATCCTAACAGTAATTTAAGAAGTGTTGATTTACCTGAACCATTTTCACCCATAACACCGATCACCTCTCCAGGTTTTGCGTCCACAGTGACACCTTGAAGTGCAAGGTTTGGGCTTGTGGGGTAACGAAACGCAATATTGTCAATGTGGATAGATCCTACAAGCTTTCGCATAGGAACATGGCTGGGAGCGTATTGTTCAGCAGGAAGACTCATCAATTGATTGATCTGTTTCATTGTATTGATGGTTTGATCAAATTGACTGAGGAACATAAAGGCAGATTGAATGGGAGAAAGCGCGCGCCAAATGAGAAGGACAACTGCAACAAGACTTCCAACGGTCATGTCACCATCCATCACCCGGATTGCTCCCCAAATAACGGTGATAATGCCTGCTCCTTTAATCAAAATTTGAGCAAGGTTTGTGGCATAAGCCATAACAATTTCGTTATTTTCTGAAGATTTTGTATGTACATAAGCTTTTTCCTCAAATCTCTTTGAGAATGCAGATTCACCACCAAGATATTTTAGAGTGTTGATTTTTGAAAAAGCTTCTACAAGAAATGATACTTTTTCATTATGCGTAATACTAGAAAGCTTTGTTCCACCGCGAACCATAGGGAACACAATGACGCCAAGGATAGCAAAGCAGGCAAGAAGCGCGATAGGAATAATGGCAAGAGGTCCGCCTAGAAATGCAAGAACAACGATAAAGAAAATAAAGAAGGGCCCCTCCATTACGAGTTGTGCAAGGGGGGAGGTGAAAAAATCACGAATGCTGTCAAACTGTTTGATACGTGCAATCTGATCGGGGACGGAGGCACTTTCAATCAAGTGATAGGGGAGTCTCAAAATTTTATTTACAACCGCTGTTCCAATAATCATGTTGAGGCGTGCGCCAATATAGGCAAGATTTTTATTTTGTATGACATGCACAAAATGATGACATAAAAGTGCAAGCACGAGTCCATAAATTAAATAGTTTAATGTTTCATCGGATTTTGCAGGGATAGCCCAATCAAAAACGGCTCTGATGAACAAAGGGATGGTGAGAGCAAAAAGTGCATTAAAAACACCAATCCACAAAAGGTGATGTATTTGTTTTTTAAAGCGTGATGCGATGTCATGTAGCCATGACTTTGCTGTCTTGATTTCATTTCCGCCTGTATAAAAATAGCAAAGTGTTCCCTTGAGAGATGTAGATTTTGGGAACACGGAAATTTTCTCTGTCTCAATATCTTGCATATGAACGCCATCCTCATCGACGCCAAGCAAGATGTATGACTGATTTTTTGAGGAAAAAAATCCTACGTGATTTGTTACTTTTCGCAAATTAATGGTTTGTGTCTGGCTTTCATAACCAAGATTGATAAAAACTTCACGTAATCCATCGAGATCGAGAGAGGTGGTCAGATGGGGTAGAGCTTCGAATATGGACCGACGATCCCCTTTCCATCCGAGGGCAGTGAGTAAGAGTGGTATGGCTTTAAAATAATTTGCACGCATTGCCTTATGTTCTCTCAACAATCGTCTTATTCTTTAATTCAAACACACGATCGGATAAACGCGCAATACTTGGTCGGTGTGTGATGAAAATGATCGTCATGAGCCCTTTGAGCTCTTGCAGAAGATTCATAAAGTCTTGATCTCCCTCAAGGTCCAGGTTCGTGTTGGCTTCGTCCAAGATCAGTATCTTGGGAGCAAGAAGAAGAGCGCGCACGAGGCAGAGACGTTGTTGAATGCCAAGAGGGATATCAGAATCAAGGTGATTTCCAATAATCGTATTATAGCCGAGTGGAAGCTGACTTACCCATTTATCAAGCCCCACACGCCGGCAGAGTGCCATGACGTGATCGGATTGTTGAAGGGGAGAAAAAAGCGTCAGATTTTCCATCACGGTACCCTTAAAAATTTGCCCTTTGGGTGAAAGATAAGCAATTTGACTTCGAAAATGAGGCATATTGATATCCGTAAGGGAATGGTCATCAATAATTACGTCTCCATCATTTTGTTCTAGGCTACCGATAATAAGTTGAGAGAGCGTTGTTTTTCCTGTACCACTCTCTCCAATGATGGAAATAAATTCACCGGGATGGATGTGGAGGTTAACTCCTTTGAGGAGCTCTTTTTTTGATCCATCGTAAGAAAAATTGAGATTGTTGAGTTTGAGTCCCCCACGCAATTCTTTTTTATGACCGTGGTTTTTTTCCTGTGGTAACGAGAAAACATTCTTGTAGCGTTCTTTTGCAATTTTAAAATGCTGAAAGCGTGCCCACATGGAAAGACCCATTTGAATGGGCTGGATCAGTCGATTGCTGAGGAATAGACATGCTGCCATGGCGCCAGGAGAAATAATGTTGTGAATCACGTCATAACCTGCAACGCAAATAATTGTTCCAAACAAAACGCTGGAAAATGTGGATCCTACATCACGTGCCTCGCTGCTGAGCATATTAATTTTGTACTCAATATAAGAAGCCTGAAGGTTGATGCGCTCAAAACGCCTAAGGAAAAGTTCCTCCATACCCATGGATTTCATTGTGTAGTGGTTGTTCAAAATCTCAATCAAAAAGCTATATTTGCGGTCCCCAAGCTCTTGTCTCTGAAGAAGAGCTTGATGAAGTTTTTTCCCCACAACAACTGAAGCAATAACAAAAAGAAAAAGAATAACGCATGCTGAAATCGCAAGCATTTTTCCACCGAAGTAGGAAATAAGCACAAGAAAAAATATCAAAAAAGGAAGGTCTAGGAGAACTAAAAATCCTTGTCCAGCTAGGAATTCCTTGAGAGTTCCAAGGCTTTCCATATTTTCGATATGCTCACCAATACCCATGCGGTTTAATTTAAAAAGATTACTTCCCATCAGGTGGCCGAATATTCCTGTTGATGCATTGTAGTCAAAACGCTGTCCGGCCCATCCAAGGATGTAACTTCGTGCAGTGCGTAAAATGGCCTCAAAAATAACAACAATCGTGACGCCAATTGCAAGGAGGGTAAGCGTTGTCGTGGCTTGATTGGGAATGATGCGATCATAAAGTTGAAGTATTAAAACAGGGACAACAACCGCAAAAAGATTGAGTCCAATCGTACTCAGGATGATGTCGAGTCTATGCCAGGGAAAGCTAATTTTAAGATTTTTATTTTCCTTAAATGAGGGTGCTTCTTTTTCAGAATTATCTTTTTGGAGTGTTTCTATCTGGTCTATGGATGTTGTTTGAGCGCTCATTATCTGAATCTGAAAAATTCTTCATTTATTATCCCCATGATGGAGAGGTATTTCTTAACGAAAAGTTAAGAAAGTTAAATAAATTAACTATTTTCTTCCCTAAGGTTTCTAAGGTCTTGAATAAGGAAATCAAAGCCTTGATACAGAAAACGGTCTGAGTAAAAGTGAACGCCCGAAGGGGAACCAAGAGTTCTGCGGTGTTCGATATATTTAGAAAGGTAATAGTAGTAACGTTCCAGGCTTCCTCCGAAAAGTTCTTCAATGACCACAATATTGATATGCCCATGTCTATAGAGAGTCCCAAGTGTTTCCATGAACTCCAAAAGAGAAATAATCTGTGCAAATTTTTTAATGCTATCGAGTGATTTCTCTTCTGAGAGGAGTTGAATGGACTTGTTGATGTGATTCGACATTTTTGGCCCTTTGTATTGAAGGGCGAGATGATGGAGATAACATCGTGCTTCGAAAACGTCCTTTTGCATCCATTGCTCATTGAGGGAAATGAGAAATTGACCGCGTGTGGTGATTTCAGCTTCTCTTCCGGTTTTTTCAATGAGGGGGAGCTGCCAAAAGGCAATAAGCGCCAACAACATATTGGCAATAGCAGAAAGTGCTGTAAAAACAAGGGTTTGAAGGGGGAAATGAAATGCCTGATGTTGATGATAGGCAACAATAAGACCAAGCGTTCCCGTGATAAGGCACGCAACGATAACAATGATCAAAATGCTTCTTTTTGTGTGAGACTGCATAAAAACAGGGAAAAAGATCTTTGATTTTAAACTAACAGCAAAAAATTGATTTTTGCTTAACGCGAGGCGTGCCTATAATTAATCTGATATTTTATAACATCTGTGTGGACGTTGTTTAAAAACCTGACGCGTATTCTTGTGATGATTTCTCTGACGCTTTTGTCTGCTGTTGATGTGATGGCTGAGAAAAAGGGGAAAAAGGTCTCGTCTCAACAAAAAAAATCGAAAAAACAATCGAAGTCAAAATCCCCTACAAAAAAAGCCCCCGAAAAAACAGATGACGAAAACTTCAAACTCATTGAGCAGGATCTCAAAGCGATTCAGGCGATGAATCGTGGGATGAGTGTGAATATGCCCGGAAGTGTCAACGCCCATGTGCAATCCCATAGTCCAGAACCTCCACAGCCCGTAACACGTATTGATGTGACGGATAAGGGATTTCTCTTCAAATTTCCAAAACGCCCTGGGATGTCACTTGTGAACATTTATGGGGATTTTTGGCTGTTTTTTGATGAAAAATTTGATTTTTCAAAACCAACTCAATTTCCCATGGGGCTGCGGGATTTTCAAGATTACAGCACAAGCAGTTATTCCATTTATAAAATCCAGGTGGATAACCGTTATTGGCCCGTTATTTCCTTGCAAGGCCATGATTGGAAAATTGATTTTGTGACGATTCCACAAACGGCAAAGTCCAAAAAAATTGTGAACTGGCCAAACCGTCGTGATGATCCGGTTAAGATTTTGATACCGAGTTATACAATGGATATTCTTTGGACGCACCCTGTTACGAAGGTTGATTATATCATTCTTACGTCACGTAAGTATGCGGGAGGTTTTGCACCCCATGAGGGGTTTCCTCAATTTGATGCTGTAGAGTCTTATCAAGGGCTTGGGATCATACCAAAGACAGACTCCCTTGTTGTGATGAAGGATGGGGACGGTGAAAATGTACTTATTTATGACGGTTTTGGCATTATTCCAAAGTCAGCCTCAAACATAAAAGCAACGATTTTTGTGGGTAACCGTTCGACACTTGCCCTGACAAAGGAAATAGAAAAACTTCGATCCGAAAAACAACAAACCCCCGAAATGATGTTTAGGCAAATTCATAGCTTTATAAAACTGGGTGTGTTTAATGAGGCAGGATTTAGAATCAAAGATTTAGAAACAGTGTGTCAGGGGAAGTGTAACACGATGCAGACGCAGCTGGATTTGATGAAATTGATGAGCGTGATCCTTTCGGATGATGATGAAAATCCTCTCAAAAAAGATACCTTTACCCTTCATGTGGGCCTGGGGGCAGAATTCTTTTTTTGGTATAACCTCTATCACAAAAGACCCCAAAATTATGAAGTGGCATTAGAGCATTTTATTCCAAAATACCCGCGACATGTCAGAAACCGTATTGTAGAGATTTTACTCTCACTTCCCGATGAAAATGACAATCTTGAAAAATTGATCAAGGTTAAGGGCCTTGAGGAAAGGCTTGTCGATAGAGCAAAGCTCAAAATGGCACTCATGCCACCCATAAGCCTAGTGGATTTAGAGGCGCTTGTTAAAAATTCTAAAATTCGGGAAATTCAGGGGGAAGCCCTCTTTGAACTTACAAAGGAGCGTCGTGCAACAGGGGAGTGGAAGGCAAAAGATGTGATCGAGAAAATGGTGCCCTTTCTCTTTTCCTATGGCGCCAAGGAAGTTGAGGCTAAGCTCTTTCTCGCCAATGCTTACCGGGAGGTGGGTGACTATAACAAAGCAATACGTCTTTTAAAGGAGGTTCTATTTGAAGCTGGTGAAAACAAAGCGGAGGTAGACGAAAAAATAAAGGAAACCTATCTGGCCTTTTTCAAAATGGTGACAGAAGGCGATTCCAAGAAAAAGCCCAAGCCCATGGATATCATTGCCTTTTTTAATGATTTTGGGCAGATGAACCCCGAGGGGGAAGAGGGTCGTAAGATTATCATGGCCGTGGTGGATAGTTTTCAGGCTTTGTCCCTATTGCGTCCTGCAATCGAGGTTCTTTCCAAATACCGTGAAGGGGAAAAGGATGAACCCTCTCAACGTCAGATGGCGCTTCGACTTGCGGAACTTCATGTGGAAAATAGAAACCCCGAAGGGGGGCAAAAAATGCTGGAGATTTTTGGGGAACCAAAATCTGAGGATGAGGTAAAAAAGGTCACCACCTTGAGGGTGGATATGGCAATTCTTGAGGGGAATCCTGCAAAAGGGTTGCCACTACTTGAAGGGAAAGAAGACACCTTTCATCTTGGGCTTAAACAAAAAATTCTGTGGATGATCCACGATTTTAAAGGAAGTTTTCAGGTTCTTAAGGATTTGGTGGAAAAACTGGAAACGGATAAAGAGGCGCGCGCCATGTATACGGCTCATTTGGCGGCGGTGAATGTGTTGATGTCTCCCCATCCCATGACGTTTGAGGATATGCGCATGCGTTATGGTCATTTGGTCAAGGGTACGGATCAAGAAACCATTTTCAATGTGCTCACCACACCGGATCAGGCAACACAGCAGGGCATGCGTGGGTTTGATGATTTAAAAGCCCTTCTCACATATGTGGAAGGGCTTTTAAAGAAGAA
>JBDHTO010000004.1:0-30284 GCA_039808665.1 Alphaproteobacteria bacterium
ATAATTTTTCCAAGCCCTGCGCCTATATTTCCAACAGCTGCAACAGACCCTGAAAAGGCCGTTAAGAAATCAACCTCGAAAAGTGAAATTAAAATCGCAAGAAAGACGATGGTCATCAAATACAAAAACACAAAAACATACACAGACGAAATGAGAGGCGCCTCTAATTTATGTCCTTGATACAAAGGAATATAAACACCGTACTGTCTTCTTAACTGCTTTAAATGGGTCAGAATTGATCGAAAAATCACCTGAAACCTAAAGATTTTAATCCCTCCCGAAGTCGATCCCGTGCATCCACCCACAAGACTAAGCCCAAGAAAAATTGTCGCTGCAAACTGACCCCAGATGGTGTAATCACTCACAACAAATCCCGTTGTCGTCACGACAGAAACCACGGTAAAAATCCCATGGGAAATCGTTTGAGAAATTGGGGTATACAAATTAAAAACACACCAAACACAAATAATCACGGCCATAAAAAACATAAAAAGAAGGTATGTCCTAAACTGAGGATCCTTGAAAAAAAACATCACATTTTTTTGCCACATGTGAATATAGAGAACGAGGGGACCTCCTCCTAAAATCATAAAAAACGTAATAATATACTCAACCGTCCGAGAATCAAAGGCCGCAATGGATGCATCTTTTGTGCTGAGCCCCCCCGTTGAAAGAGTGCTCATGGCATGACATATGCTATCGAAAACTCCCATCCCCGCAAGATGTAGCGCACTCGCACAAGCAAGCGTCAACACAACATAAATACCCACAATGGAAGACGCGATTTGTGAGACACGGGGAAGAATTTTTTCAGACTTATCAGAAAATTCACTTCGAAAAAGCTGCATTCCACCAATACGAAGGGCAGGGAAAATAATCATTGCCGTCACGATAATTCCAATTCCTCCAATCCACTGCAAAAGCGCACGCCACAAAAGAATGGCTTTCGGCATATTGTCTAATCCTGTGAGAATTGTTGCACCCGTTGTTGTAAGAGAAGATGTAGATTCAAACAACGCATTGATAAAATCGATACGATACTCTGAAAAATAAAAAGGAAAAGCAGAAACAAAGCAACTCATCACCCAAAGAAGCGTTGTCAACAAAAAAGCTTCTCGTACGCTCAGTTCAATCTGCTCGCTTGGTTGATTAGATGTGGCAAGAAGGGCGCCTGTAAACCCACACAGAAAACTCGAGGTTGCAAAACTTTTCCAGTGCCCCGTCTCATAAATTAAAAATTCAACGCCCAAGGGAATCAGCATAAAAACCGCTAAAAGCGATAGCAGAACCCCAAGCAAAAATGTCACAGCTCGAAAATCAATCATGAAACATTCTCATCTCGATTTATCCATATTGAAAAACTCTCCGTAACTATACTAGAAGAAAAAAAGTGAATCAAAAAAACAAAATAATTTTTATGAAAATTCTGATTCTTATCCTTCTGTTTTTGGCGCGCCCTTCTTTTTCTCAAGAAGACCATCTCCAAGAGCACGGTCCCAAAACACACATTAATCACTTTCGGGTTCCCGAGTTTTATAGAACCTTTCCGGGATATCAAATTTATTTTGCCCCCAAAAGCCGAATCACGGACCTTTTTCCAAGTATCGATCCTGAATCCTTTAAAGAGTTTAATGTCGAAACCTTTTGCAGGACGAATGAGAAAAAACAGCTCTTCGATCCAGAAAACTTACCGCGCGATACCTGTATCATTATTATTTTCACGCTCCTTTTCAAACAAAGGGAACATCACATGACATCTTATGCTCTCTATCAAAGCATCAAACATGTTGTAACCCATGATCTTGCACACCTTTTGGGGTATGATGCTAAGAAATTTATCCCTATCAATAAACAGCTTGAATACGGATCAAAAAAATAACGCAACTTCTTCCCTGCGTCAAAATAGAGGTTGCATTCCCAAAAAAAGACTGCACATAAATAGCAGGCGAATCATTCAAAAAGGAAAAATCATGAAATCCATCCTTATTCTACTTTCACTTTTCACCGCTGTCACATATGCGGCACAATCAGAGAAAGAGGGCACAGTCACGCTTGGCAATAGAGTGCGATCAAATTCTGGACATATCTATACATTGGATGCTCCTTCCATTGAAGAAATGGGAAGGGGTACATTTGGACGTGGTAGCCAGGTCAAATTTGTAGCCCAGGAAGCCACAGCAACGGTTACCGATGTTGTTGAAGAAGGCGAAGAACAAGGACACGTTCCCGCTTCTACACCTGTTATTGCCCCAAGACCTGAGCTTGAAACATCATTACCAGCTGATGATGAGTCCTACGAAGAGGTCCGACGTTTGGTATCTTTCAAAGATTGGAAAATGTCTGCGGAGCAACGTGGAAAAGAAATTGCCCACGGTTGCAATCTCAGCCTTACGTATCCAGAAGTTGATCCAGATTCCTGGTCTGCTGGACATATTGGAAGCTTTTTAATAAACAACAACTGGATCACAAGCGCAAGCGCTTCAAACTTTGCACATGACCCACGCGTTATTATCATCTTGAAGCTTCGTGGACGAACAGACCTTCATCGCACTACAACAGGAAAAAGAGGCCTCTTTCAGGAAATGAGGAGAAACAACGTTATCACCGATGGTGAAGCACGTCTTATGGGATATGCCACCGGAGATCTCTAGATCTCTTAGGATCTTCCCTCTGGGGAGTGTTGGATAAACGCTCCCTTCACTTTCCACACATACCCGCTCAGGGTATGTGTTTTTTTATGGAGAAGGGCTGAGATCAAATCCTCAACTTTCTCAAATTTTGGAGGATAGGGACTTTTTGAGAGGTTATGAATATACTGCCGCATGACCTCACTTCGTAAAACTGGGGACAGGCTTTTAAACCCCTCAAACAATATACCTTCTGAGCACACCACATCTTTCATAGCGTGATCAATAATTTCTTGAAGAATATGATGAGATGATTGAAGCCGCACTATAGAACTGAGAACACCCTCAATAGGGCCAAAATGCGTGAGGAAACTTCGCATACGGACGCGCTCAAAATCATGATTCTCATTGCTTGGGTCATGAACAAATCTCACCCCATGTTTGTCGCAATAATCCAAAATATTTTCCTTGGAAAGGGATAGGTAGGGACGCATGAGCATCAGCTCATTTAATGCACTTACCTCCTCCATACCGCACAACCCCGCAAGGCCGCTCCCCTTGGAAAGTCGCATGAAAAATGTCTCAACCTGGTCATTTCCGTGATGCCCAAGAAAAAGAGTCGGGATTTTTTCACTTACGCAGTATGCCGCTAAAAGATCATAGCGTTTTTGACGCGCGATTTCCTGAATACGGGTTTTAGGTTTTGTACCAACCCAGGGAAGGATGTGATGGACTGCGCCCCATCGAAGGCACATCTTTTGAACCAAAAGTGATTCATCCTTGGATTCCGGTCGGAGTCCGTGGTCCACAGTGAGTGCATGCACCTCAAACATCTTAAGATCACACAAAGCGTGCACAAGAGATAAACTATCCGCACCACCGCTCACGGCAATCGCGATTTTTCCACCCTCCACATGATATTTTTTTAAAAAAGAGAGGATCGTCTTTTTTAAAATGTGCATAATGGGGATACTCAGAAAAATAATGTTTTATGCTAGGCTGTTTCTATGGATATGTTAAGTATTTTGATGATCGTTGCCCTGTTGTCTGTGTTGGGATCCCTTGCCTTTGGCCTCTTTTCCATGTTTAAGGGGGGAGATTTTGATAAAAAACATAGCAACCAAGCCATGCGATGGCGCATTCTTCTCCAAAGTCTGGCACTGATTATTTTCTTTATCCTTCTTTGGTCAAAGGGTCATTCATGGTACAGCTGACACGCATTTATACAAAGTCCGGAGATAAAGGGAAAACATCCCTTGGCACAGGCAAACGGGTAGCCAAGCACGACCTTAGGATTGATGTTATTGGCGCTGTGGATGAAGTGAATGCATCGCTTGGCATTGCCATCCTTGATCTCGATCAAGATCTGAAAAAAATTCTTACCCGCGTTCAAAATGATCTCTTTGATTTGGGCGCGGATCTTTGCATGCCAGAGGGTGACGGACTTCGCATCATTGAAAGTCAAGTGACCTGGCTTGAAAATGAAATTGATCGTTTGAATGAAGCACTTCTTCCCCTCACCTCGTTTATTTTGCCGGGGGGATCAAGGGCTTCTGCCTACCTTCATCTTGCGCGTACCATAACACGTCGTGCAGAACGCCTTTGTTCAAAACTTTTGGAAAAAGAACCTTCGCTTAATATTTTTATTTTCCAGTATCTCAACCGTCTCTCTGATCTTCTCTTTGTCATGGGAAGGTATGGAAATAATCATGGCAAGGATGATGTCCTTTGGATTCCAGGAGCCCATCGATCATAAAAACATATAAAAAATGATCAGGATGAATGTGCCTTGAGTGCTTCTTGGAATTTCTGCATCACATAACTCCCGGGCGCAGGTTCCAACATCTGAGTAAATTTGGGTGCCACAATCTCTTTTCCAAGATAAGGCTTCATCCATGCATGCCAGTATTCCCACCAGGAGCCCGGATGCTCTTCCGCATCTGATTTCCACATCGTCGCTGTCTCTGGAAGAGATTTATTCACCCAATATTGATATTTATGCAGTGAAGGATGATTCACAATTCCTGCGACGTGGCCAGAACCTGTGAGAAGGAATTCTTTATTCTTGCTTTGAATCGTGCGCGCAAAAGGAAAAACAGATTCCCACGGCACGATATGATCCCTGAGCGCACCAACAACAAATGTTGGGGTTTCGATGGACGCAAGATCAATGGGTGTTCCCGCAACACGCATTGCACCCTTTTTCAGCATCTTATTATCTAAAAACACATTGCGAAGATACTGCGTGTGCATTTTTCCAGGAAGATTCATGCTATCGCAATTCCAATAGAGCATATCAAACGCAGGGGGATCTTTCCCAAGCAGATAATTATTTACAGCGTATTGCCACATAAGATCTTTGGGCTTAAGAAGATTAAACGAATGCAAAAGAGCATTGCCAGGTATAATACCAAGGTCATCCAAGCTGTCCTCAAGGACTTTCATCTGCCCCTCACAGATATAGGCGAGAAGGTCTCCTCCCTTAGACGTATCCATAGGTGCAGCAAGCGTTGTTAAAGATGAAAATGGACTCTCAATCTTGTGCGCATTCAAGTACGCTATCAAAGAATTAAGAATAATTCCACCGGCACAGTAGCCAAAGGCATTAATTTTTTTTGCCCCTGATCGCTTAAGTGTTTCTCGTACAGCTTTGTAAAGACCATCTAAAACATAATCTGTGAATGTATGATGTTTATTCTTTTTTCCAGGGTTAACCCAAGAAACCATAAAAACCTGCATTCCCTTTGAAAGAGCCCATTGAACAAAGGAATTTTCAGGCCTGAGATCAAACACATAAAACTTGTTAATCCAGGCAGGAATCACCAACAATGGGTGTTCAAAAACATGTTCTGTTTGTGGCTTATAATGAATGAGTTGCAAAATACTATTTTGAAAAACAACCGTCCCAGGCGTTGTGGCGAGATCTTTTCCAACCTCAAACGCGCTCATATCGGTCATTTGGATATGACCACGCGTTAGATCATTTTTAAAATTGTCAAATCCCCTTTTAAGATTTTCTCCGCCACTTTCGATCGTGACCTGAATAACATCTGGATTTGTTGCGGCATAATTCGTGGGTGACAAGGCCTCAATCATTTGGCGCATATAAAAATTGATTTTGACTTTTGTTTTTTCGTCTAACTCATGAAGCTCATCGACGACGTCTTTCATCAAATCGGCATAAAGAAAATAGTTTTCTTTTAAAAAGGAAAAATAAGGCACTTGTTCCCAAAGTGGATTTGAAAATCGCTTATCATTGCGTTGATCTACGCGGATCTGAGATTTCCCCCCCATGATGGAATCCATGGTACGCACATAAAGATCTTGTTGTTTTTCAAAATGCTTCAACGCCAAATCCTGAAGCCGTGCCGGATCTTCCTGAAGCTTCTTATTCAAAGTATCTGAGGCTTTGACAAGAGCTTCTTGAACGATCTGAGGCTCAAAAATGGTTAAGGGGGCCTGAAGCCTTTTGATATTTTTTAAAATATCCGGCCCTGCATCGGTTTCATCTTTTTCCTGTGAAGAAAAAGCCTTAAAAAACTCATCAACCATTTGAAAGTGTGTGTTTGTGAGATCCTTATAAGAATCTGTGAGCGCTTCAAAAGCCTTCAGGGTATCCGTCATAGACATAATCTTTAATGAGGTCTCTCAAGTAGTTTTCATGCTAACATACTTGCAAGGAAATCCTTAAAAAATTCTAAAAATATGATAAAAAGTCTTTTTATTTCTGTCGTATTGACACTCATAACTTCTGCGTGTACCCACATGCAAGATAAGAAAGACTACGAACCTCTCATCAATGTCCCTGACGAAAAGCCTAGACCAGAAAACAGGGATAAAGAGATGGAAGCCCTTAAAAAACATCAAGGTGAAATGCTTCACTCTTAATAGAGATAGAAACCCCGACCAGATTTTTTTCCCAACTTCCCCTCCCCCACGTACACTTCGAAAAGTGGAGAAGGCTTGTATTTTTCCCCAAGCCTTTTGTGAAGATCCTTCATAATCGCAAGGCACGTATCAAGACCTATAAAATCAGCAAGAGTCAAAGGCCCCATCGGATAACCGGCAGCCCCTTTCATTGCGGCATCAATGTCTTCAACGCTTGCAAGATTATTTTCGACCATCATAACAGCTTCATTAATCATGGGAATAAGGATACGGTTCACAATAAATCCCGGGGAATCTTTGACCGCCACAGGTTGTTTGGATAAAGACTTCACAAAATTCATAGCCTGCTCATAAGTCTCTTTTGAGGTTCTCTCCCCCTGAATCACCTCCACAATATTCATCTTGGGAACAGGATTCATAAAGTGAATACCAATAAATTGCTCAGGTCTTTTTGTAAAAGAGGCGATTTCAGTAATGGAATAACTGCTTGTATTACTTGCAAGAACTGTGTGGGGGGCAACATCAACATCACACCAAAAAATCTTTTTAACGTCAAGATTTTCAGCGATGGCTTCAATTACCATATCCATACCCTTGAAATCGCAAGCTTTTGCAACCTCTAGCGCATTGAAATGATCGGGAACTTTTTCCTTAAGTCGAGCGTTTGCTTTTAAAAGTTGATCATCACTTTGATCCACAAGCGTCACCTTAAAACCACTTACCAAACACACATGAGCGATTCCCACACCCATTTGGCCCGCACCCACAATCGCTACACGCTTCATGACACATCTTTCTCTGCCAAGGACATATAAAAAATCCTAACATCATTTTTTGATCCGAAGAAATAATCTATTGAATTTGCGCGTCCTTTATTTTTCATCTAAGATCAGGTGAGTCTTTCTTTACGTCGTCATGTTCTTGCGCAAGCGTCTTCTCTCTCTTTTTTTTCTGTCCTCGGTCACATACGCAGGTGAATTACCGCTTTATATCAGTGCAGACAAAGTCACCTTTGATGAAAAAAATGATCTTCTTTTGGCAAATGGATGCGTGGAAATCAGTGAGTTTTTGAAAGATTCAGGTGATATAAAAGCCCCCTTTTTCAAAAAAAAATTTAAAACACTCTCACCAGAAAAAAAACAGCCCTCCAAAAAAATTAAAAATGAACGGTATTTGCGCGCTGACTCTTTAACCTATAACCGAAAAACAAAAGAGCTAACGCTCAAGGGACATATTGTCTTTCAAGACGAGAATGACAACGTCATTCACGCGGACTCCCTGATTTTTGATGACCAGTTTAATAACGGTTTCATTGAACATGTTAAGGTTTTGCTCACAGAAGATGAGGGAAGAATCACAGCGCAAAAGGCAACACGCCAAAATGGTAAAGTCAACATTTTTAAACGTGCCATGTATTCCCCCTGCAAAGTTTGTAAGGATTCACCTATTCCACTCTGGCAGCTCCGAGCCAAAACAATCACACACGACCAGGGGGAGCAGGAAATTACCTATCAAAATGCCACCATGGATATTTATGGTGTACCCCTGCTTTACGCTCCCTATTTCTTTCACCCCGATCCCGCTGTCAAACGTAAAAGTGGATTTTTATTTCCAACTTTGGGTCAATCCAACAACCTGGGGCCCGCCATCAAAACGCCTTATTTTTATGTTATTGACAGACATTCAGATCTGACTATTTCTCCCATCATTACAGGAAAACAAGGCCCCATTCTTGCCGCAGAATATAGAAAACGTATTCATCGTGGCGATCTGAAACTTGCAGGAAGTATCACCGAATCGCGGAAGCTTAACCGCAACAATTTGCGTTCCAATCAGTCGGAAAAGACCCCTCCAAAAACAAGATTTCATCTTCAGGCACAAGGACGATTTGAACTCAGCGATTATGATCTTGCAACAATAGATATCAACCGCGCGAGTGATACCATCTATCTTAGGCGATATAGTATTGTCACAGACTCCGCCATTGTTGCACGCAATAAAAATCTAACGTCAGAAGCAAAAGTTGAAAGATTTAAGGGCGGAACATATGCTGCAATTAAGGGCTATGCATTCCAAACAGATAAACCGAAAACAACCCCCCTCGTCTTTCCTCTTGCACAGTTCACCCATCAAACCGATCCTGGAAAGTACAGTGAAATTTTAACATTTGATACCCATCTTCAAAATCTCTCACGCCCCAATCAGATCCCAGGTATTGTGCCACGAAATTCCCAAAGGGCTATCACACAAGGACGTATGTACCTTCCCTACATTCACAGATCGGGACAAATGATTGAGTGGGAATCACTTCTTAGGGGTGATTTGTATAACATTGATGGATTTACAAGGCCCGAAGCAACGCGTAAGTCCCAGTATGCAGCAGGTCGACTATTCCCACAAACCGCGGTTACCTGGCGTATACCCTTAATCAATCGAGGAAGCGCATCCGCCTGGATGCTGGAACCTCTTATGCAACTCAATCTTGCCCCAAGCGGCTTGAATCCACAAAAGATCCCCAATGAAGATAGTCGCTTGAGTGAACTGGATGACACCAACCTCTTTTTCCTTTCTCGTATGAATGGCTTTGATCGCACCGATACAGGTCAACGTTTTGTTTATGGTCTGAATAATGGATTTTATGGGCCACAAAGAACTCGGCTCTTTTGGTTTATTGGTCAAAGTCAGCGACTTAATAAACGCAAAGGTTCAATTATTGGCGATCAGCAACACACTTCCGACTACGTCACAAAGATTCAGGTTTACCCTTCTGAGTATTTCAAAATTCATTACCGGGGGCGCTTTTCAAAAAGGGGGGACAATCAACTCTCTGAAGTCACAACCAATCTTGGCAAACCTCTTTTTTGTCTTTCCTCGACTTATATTTTTGTCACCAAAAATGATACCCCTATTCAAAAAGATATTCGCCAAATCAATTGGAGTTTGAGTTCACACTTTCTTGAAAATTGGAAAGTTTCTTTTTCACAAAACCAAAACCTTGTGAGATCACAAAAAAATTCAAGCGCAAATATGGCTTCGCTCATGTATGAAAACGACTGCTTTCAGACATCTTTTGGCATTTTCCAAACCCGTTATAGAGACCGTGATCTACATCCAGACAAAGGGTTTCTTATTCAGTTTTCCTTTAAAAACCTGGGAACATTTAAACCCACATCATCGGGAAATTTTCCAAACATGACGACACGTACTTTGTAATTTTATAACAAGGACATTCTCTCTAATCATAAAAAGAGTGACCTTTCCTTCAAAAAAGAGTAAGAAAAACGTAATGAAACTTTTATTTTCTGATAGAACAAAAATGACAAAAATTGGTGTGCCTAAAGAAATCAAGAACCACGAATATCGGGTAGGTCTGACGCCTTCTTCCGTTCGTGAACTGACCGCACAAGGGCATCAGGTATACATAGAAAGCAATGCCGGAAAAGGTATTGGTTTCACCAATGAACATTACACAAAAGTAGGTGCAACCATTGTTCCAAGCGCGGGAGATGTATTCGCTTCTGCCGACCTTATTGTCAAGGTCAAAGAGCCGCAACCCCAAGAGTGTGCGATGCTTCAATCCCATCAAACACTTTTCACATTCTTGCATTTGGCCCCCGATCCAGAACAAGCAAGTGCACTCGTGAAATCTGGTGCAACAGCTATTGCTTATGAGACGGTTACAGATAGTTTTGGCGGCCTTCCCCTTTTGGCCCCCATGAGCGAAGTTGCGGGTCGGATGTCCATTCAAGTGGGGGCACAAATGTTGGAAAAAGGTCATGGTGGATCGGGCGTTCTCCTTGGCGGTGTAGCGGGCGTCAAACCTGCACATGTTGTTGTTCTTGGCGGCGGTGTTGTCGGCGCCAATGCTGCACGTATCGCATCAGGCATGGGTGCGGATGTCACAATTTTTGACAAAAATCCGCGTAGATTAAATGAGCTTGATTGGCTTTTCAGAGGGTCTGTCAAAGCTATGTATGCCAACATCGATACCATCGAAGAATTTGTTGCCAATGCGGATCTCGTTGTAGGCGCCGTTCTTGTCGCAGGTGCCGCAGCACCAAAACTTGTCACACGAAGCATGCTTAAGACAATGCGACCCGGGTCCGTGCTTGTTGACGTCGCCATTGACCAAGGTGGCTGTTTTGAGACAAGTAAACCCACAACCCACGACAATCCGAGCTATGTTGTAGATGATATCATTCACTACTGTGTCACAAATATGCCAGGTGCAGTAGCGCGGACATCAACCGTGGCCCTTAACAACGCAACACTTCCCTTTACTCTGCAACTTGCAAACAAGGGAACAAGACAAGCACTTATGGACAATTCTCATCTGAAAAACGGTTTGAATGTTCGTGCGGGTCATATTACGTACAAAGCTGTTGCAGATGACTTGGGTTATGAGTTTGTCTCACCTGAGCAAGCTCTCGCGGCTTAGTTATTGAAAAAGGGCGAAGTTATCCATGCGCATCGCCCTTTTTCAACCTGAAATCCCCCAAAATACCGGAACCATTCTCAGGCTTTGCGCCTGTTTGAATCTCGGGATAGATATTATTGAACCGTGTGGATTCATATGGAACCACCCTCAATTTAAACGCGCCGTCATGGACTACCTTCCCCATGTTCACGTGCGACGATTTTCAGATTTTGAGGAGTTTAAACTCGCACAAGAAGGACGCATTATCCCGTGTATTCTTGAGGGAGAAACATCCTACTACGCTTTTTCCTTTGCTTCCTCAGATACCATTCTTTTTGGAAAAGAAAGCACAGGTATTCCCAAAGAACTTACAAAGTATCTTTCCTCTATCTTCATCCCTATGGAGGGAGGCCTTCGATCTCTTAACCTTGCAACATCTGTATCCATGGTTGCGGGTGAAGGAATTCGGCAACTTCTATAACGCCATTAACTCCCTGTTAAGACAATTTTGTGACAGTTAGATCAGAGGGATTGCTCTCTCTACTAACTTAGGTATTGCATGGCAACGAGTGTAAAACAGGTCGTCTTTCGAGATATTATTCTTTACTTTGCCCTTGCGGTAACAATTTGTGTTATCTCCGTTATTTTCACAGGTATCTACAGCTATATTCATTTTCGAGAACTCACAAACAAAGAATCATCCAATGCCCTTGAGGCATCTTTTGCCTATGAGGCATCCAACCTCAAATATGTTAACTCCCTCCACTCTATCTGGACTCAGGCTTATGAAAGTATCGTTCTTAAACCCGATGCCAAGTGGATTCAAGATAATATTGGGGATGATGTCAGCAAAACCTTTGGTATGGATATCGCTGCTGTTGTAACCGAAGGTGGCACCGTAGAGTACGCATTTTCCAGAGGACGTCCCATGGATGTGAAGGAAAAGGAAGAAATTGCATCCCCTCTTATGAATCTTCTTCAACGGAATCGGTCTACAAAATTTAATGTAGGTATTGTTTCTGAAGTCATACGTATTGGAGAAAATGTTTACGTTTTATCTATTGGAGAAATTCAGCCCAGTTATGATCAATCCACCCGTGCAGAGCGACCAAAAAAACAAAAATATCTTGTCCTTGGACAAAATATTCATCGCTCCATCGTAAACTCTCTCAAGAAATTTTCTATGATCGAATCACTAAAATATACACCCACACTCACACGGGAATACGTTGAGGGGGAATACAACACCATGGAAATCAAAAATGAACATAGTGATGTTATTTTTGGATATTTTGTGTGGGAACAAGGAATGGATGCACGAGCTATTATCACACAAATTGTGCCAGGGTCCCTTATTGCACTTGTCGTGCTCATTGTCCTTGCAGCACTTGTAAGCTTCAACGTCAGTCGGGCAGCCCAAGGTTATGACGATCTTATCTCTGACCTCAAACTCACATCCGCAGATTTACTCCTTGCAAAAAATGCCGCTGAAAGATCAAGCAAAGAAAAAACAAACTTTCTGGCTACCATGAGCCATGAAATTCGCACCCCCATGAATGGCATTGTGGGTATGCTGAGTCTCCTTAAAGAGACTGAAATGACCCAGCAACAGATTGCTTATGTTAATACCATTCAAAGCTCATCAGACTCACTCATGCGGCTTGTGGATGATATTTTGGAATTTTCACAAAGCGAAAACAAAGAGCAAAAAGCCTACATATCCTCATTTAAAGTCAGGGAGCTTGTAGGTGAAATTCAAGGGCTTCTTCAACCCATTGCTGTTCAAAAAAATCTGAAGTTTGAGGTCTTTTTTAGTCAGGCCGTACCTACACTCATTGAGACAGATCCTGTACGATTTAGACAAATTATTCTCCACCTTACAAGCAATGCTTTTAAATTTACAAAAGTGGGACATGTTCGGATTAACGTAAGCATCGCACCACTCAACGAAGATAAGCATGAGCTTGTTGTTCAGGTTGTGGATACGGGACTTGGTATTTCTGAGTCCATACAACAAACCCTTTTCACAGATGCCTTTTCAAGCGAGGCCCTCAATTCAAAAAACAGCGGACAAGGGCTCGGCCTTGGTATTGCAAAAAATCTTGTGACTGTCCTTTGTGGAAAAATTGGATGCGAAAGTCATCAAGGACAAGGGAGTATCTTCTGGTTCTCCATCCCCATCAAAATCGGAAAAGAGGAAGAGCTCGTTTAAGCCCTTCTCATAAACCAGTGTCACTCACAATCACAACCTTCTGTGGACTTGCCTTGGACCGCATCAATGGCTTCAGGAGAGAGTACTTTAAAGGTTGTACGAATATCTTTAGATCCTTTTTCCCCCTGATGATCCCAAGTAACACGCAAAATAAGATTGACCTCCTCATTAGCCATCAAGTCTCTTTTGAGTTTCATGAACATGATATGATCGCCACCAGATTTCAACTGTAAGCTTTTTTTGGCCGGAATGGTAAGCGCATCCACTTTTTTCATCTCTGCGCGATCACCTTTTAACTCATGGGTATGAATTTCAATAGACTCGCAAAACCCCTCCGCGGGGTTTTCAAATGATACAGCACTCAAAGAAATGGGATAGTCCTTTTTATTCAAGAGCGTCACATATCCTGCTGTATTCATTTTCCCAAGAGATGTTCCAACTTTGACCAATTTAATAACGGAATGAGTAGGCACCATAAGATTTTTCCCGTTACACTGGCATTTTTTTCCACCCTCTGAAAAAACGGTTTGAGCACTCGCAAAAATAAGGAGAAAAACAAAGAAAAAAGACTTCATGAAAAAACCCATATAAAACATTGAACAATCTTGCATTTTACAGCAATAAAGCTTTTTAAGTAGTGTGTCTAAATGCCACCCAGGGGAAGCAACCAGCCCCCTTCAATAACAAAGGACATGATATCCCCCACCTTGTATGCATGTTGTGATTTTTTATAGAGGACAATCCCCTCTTGATCCAAAATATTTAGGGCGAGTAAGTAATATTCCCCCATAAAAGAGCATTCATGAACACAAGCTTTCAAACCATGCTCTCCTATTACGATATTTTCCGACTTCACACACAAAATATTTGAAAAATGACGAGGCGCATTAACCTTAAAACAGTGAAGCCCTATTTTTGCAAAAACCCCCTCATCTTGGGATAAAACATTCACCGGCACACACGCGCTTTGGCCAATAAGTTTTGCAATTTTTTCTGTCTTAGGTCGTTTAAAAAGCTCAATGGGTTCTGCACATTGAGTAATTTTTCCTTCCTCCAGCACCGCAATACGATGACTCAGACGCATGGCTTCGTATTGATCATGCGTGATATAGATGCTTGTAAATTTTTGTTCCTGTTGCAGCGTTTTAATCATCCCCTGAAGCTCAAATCGAAGGAGTGCATCAAGACTTGCTAAGGGTTCATCAAAAATAATTATTCTCGGCTTTTGGACAAGCGCCCTTGCAAGAGCGATACGCTGAGACTCTCCTCCACTTAACTCATGGGGCATGGCATTTTTAAAGGACTTCATATCCAGCGCAGATAAAACTTTTTCCACCGCATGGTCTATCTGTTTTTTTGAAGCTTTTTGAACCTGCAAGGGAAAGGCCACATTCTCAAAAACATTCATATGCGGCCAAAGGGCATGATCTTGAAACACAATCGCAATTTTTCGAAGTTCAGGTGAGAGACACTTTTCCCGTGAAGAGATAACCTCGTCGCCTAGGTAAATTTCGCCCTCATCCGTTTTTTCAAAACCCGCAATCAATCTAAGGAGGGTTGTTTTCCCCGACCCCGACTTACCAAGAATCGAAAGAAATTCACCCTCAAAAATGTCAAAGGATACGTCATCCAAAACAACCTTATTCTCAAATGATTTTTTGAGATGGCGAATACTCAGAATAGGACGAGAAGACATAGCTTACTGAAAGTGAAGTTTGCGCTTTTGGATTGTAGTTAACATATGCACGAAATAGCGCAGCCCCACAAGACCTAGCGTAATCAAAATACACAAGGCTGCGGTTGCCTTTGTATCCCCGTGCTCCATCAGTGTCAGCAAAACAACACCAAGAGTTTGTGTTTCAGAGGAAGGGAGAAGTGCAGAGACTGTCACCTCATGTAAAATAAGAATCAATACAAGGAAGCTCCCCTGGAGCAAACTTGGCGTCATCAGGGGAAGAAAAATCTTCTTTACCGTCATAAAAGCGCTCGCCCCACTACTTTTTGCTGACTCAATCCATCTTTTTGAAAATTTATCCCCAGCAGCGTGCACAATATTTAAATGAAAGGCAAAAAAGCGAATAAGATAGGCTACAAAAATGATGAAAAGGGTATCGTAAAACCGCTGTAGATTTAAAAAATCCATCCAAAAAAACGGCTTTAAAAATAAAAGAATCATACTAATCGCAAGAATGCTACCCGGCAAAAGATAAAGAGATTGAAAAAACACCCGCGCATTTTGAAAAAACGTTTTCCTTGAGTGAATTGCACCATATTCAAAAAGAGCACTTTGAAAAAAGAGCAAACACGCCGCACTCACACCTAAAATAAGGCTATTTACAAGGGCTTTTTGAACATTTTTATTGCCAAGAACATACGCATAATTTTCAAAGGAAAGGTGGTTCCATGAAAAACTCACAAGCGCACGCGGCGTCATGGATGTCATCAGCAATTTGATAAATGGCAGAGAAATGCTCAAACAAATCATCCACAAAAAAAGATAAACTCCTATGCGTACACGTCTGGAGGTGAAGGTATTGTGACGAATGGTTTTGACTGTTGTTCTGTATTCCCAATCTTTTCCTGTGAGAAATTTTAAAAGAATAACACCTGAAAGGCCGACACCCAAAAGCATAAAACAAATCATCACAACTTCGGATAAGCTTTGAATTCCAAAGCCCGTAATTTTCGCATAAATAAGGGTTGTGAGCGTTGTAAACTGGCCAGGAATACCAAGAAGTGCATAAAAGGTAAAATGCCCTAAGCAGGAAAACCAAATGAGCATAGCACTTTTGATCATAACAGGGCGCAGAAGTGGCAGAATAATCCGATATAAAATTCCCTTGGAATGAAGACCGCAAGAGCGCGCGGCTTCAATTAAGTTAGAGGGTACCTTTTTCAAACTTTCCAAGATCATAAAAAAACAAATGGGAAAAAGATGAATAGAAAGGAGGATAATCGTCGCAGACGGGTGATACATCGGGTTTGGAATATGAAATTGGTGATTAATCAAAATGCCAATATCCACCCATGCAATCGCAAGAAATGTTGGTGGAAGAAAAAAGACAAGCATAATCACAAAAGACCAAACGTGAATCCTTTGAATGTCCGCAAGCCCGACAAAAAGGGCTATCATGAGACCACACGCCGTTGCAATGAATGTCGTACATCCACCAATCATAATGCTCATCAAAAGAGCACGCTGAAACTGATGATCCATAGCAAGGGAAAGAATTTTTTCTATTCTTCCATGCTCTAGGGTGAAACCAATCAGTTTCAAAAATGGAAGCGCAAAAATAAAGGCAAGAAAGATCGCAAAAAAAACAAAGCTATTAAATTTGATTTTAGAAATGAAGTTTTGCAAATTGCTCTCTATCTTTTTCAATACGTTCCAAAATTTTAAAAGCATTCATATCCATCATTTTGAAATCTGACATATCAAACTTTTGGAAAGTTTCAGGAATTGCAACATCATTACGAATGGAACGATACCCTAAACTAGAAAGTAAATTCTGCCCCTCTTTACTTAGGATAAATGTGACAAATTTCAATGCATTTTCAAAATTCTTTGTCCCTTTGAGAATTGCCACGGGTTCATGGATCATAGGCGTTCCTTCTTTGAAATAATGAAAGGTAAGATTTGCACCTTCTTTTATGGCATTAAGCGCCATAAAATCTGCAATCAATCCACACGTACGACCCTTTTTCAACACTGCATCTAAAACAGCACCGTTACCCTTGACGAATAAGGGGTTATTCTTCATGAATTTTTCCCAAAACTCCCAACCAAACTCTTTTTTCGAGGCGATCAAGCTCAAATTAATCGCACCTGATCCAGAAAAAATCGGACTCGCCATCACAACTTTGCCTCGCATTTCTTCTGACGCTAATGATTTTAATGTCGTAGGTGGTGGAGCGAAATCTTTATGACAAACGAGTCCCGTACCAATAAGGGCGATGCCAAAATAAGTGCGATCATGATCAAAGGTCCCAGGCATTAGATGGGTAACATCGATATCTTTAAGAGGTAGGAGACGGTCATCATTTTTGAGAGAGGTCATGGTTACATCATCGGCCAGTGCGATCACATCTGCCTTTGGATTATCTGCCATAAATTCCGCACGAAGCTTTGAAATCACCTCGTTCGTACCTGATCTAAAAAATGAAACTTTCACCCCTTGATGCTTTTTTTCAAACGCCTCCAAGATGACTTGCGCATCCCTCTCTGGAAGAGAGGTATAAATTGTGAGTTTATTTTCTTTGTCCTCGCAGGAGGCTAGAAAAAATGAAAAAAGCAAGGGCAAAAAACGGATCATAAAAACACCTAAAGAAGCAAAGTGTCCCTGAAACATACCCTAATTACGCGCAGACTCAAAGCACATAAAAAAACCTCCCCTTGGGGAGGTTTTTCAAAAAACAATCTATCAAAAAAATTAGCCTTGACGTGCTTTGAAACGTGGCTCTTTTTTGTTGATGATATAAACACGACCTTTACGACGTACAACTTTGCATGCCTTGTGTCGGCTTTTTAATGTTTTGAGGGAATTTGCGATTTTCATGAGCTTATGATTCCTTTTAATTTTGGGACATTATGGATTTTTTAAACCCGCTTGTCAAGAAAAAGTCGATTTCCTCTGAACCCAGTCCATTTACTTAAAACGAAAGGTTATCTCCCCTCGAGACAGTACACTCCCCAGCAGAGGACTCAACATTCATCACCTTAACTTCACCATCCTCCAAAAGCATACTATAACGCTTTGATCTTTTGCCAAGCCCCGCAGAGGTAAGGTCCAAAATCATGTCTAGAGCAGAGGTCAACTGGGCATCCGAATCCGCGAGAAAAGATATTTTATCCCCTACCCCTATACTCTCCCCCCATGCCTTAAGAACAAAAAAATCATTAACACTGATACAATAAATTTCATCAACACCTTGAGCTTTAAAAGCCTGTACGGCATTTAGAAAACTTGGAACGTGATCCTGTGAGCATGTCGGTGTAAAGGCACCAGGCACACCAAAAATAGCCACTTTCCCCGTCAACAGATGATTTGTATTAAAATCCTCAACAACGTCACCTGTTATTTTTTTAAGGGAAATATTACCTGGAAATTTATCACTTACTTTGATCATTTTTTTCCTTTCTCAAAGATTTTACAGTTTGCATGACATACACTAAACAAAATTTCTGATATTCCGACACAAGAAAAAGAAGACTATCCACATTTTTCCAAAAAGGTTCCTTTTGTGAAAGAGGTAAGGCAATAAGTGATTTCTCATCAAAGAACTGACGCAACTCCAGCAAGCTTCTGCGCATATGATATTGATGGGTCACCACACAAAGGTTTTTTATATGATTTTTCCCTGCCCACTCAAATGTCTCAAGCGCATTCGTGCGCGTATCTTTTGCATTCATCCCCAATGTAATTCTATGATCTTGAGTTCGAGACATTTTATCCCTTGGAAAAAGATCATCAAAAGAAACCCCTCGATCCACACCTGAAATCAGAAAAAAGGGGGCCTTTGTTTTTTTAAAGAGCTCATAGGCGAAAGGAAGACGACGTTTTCCTCCGGTAAAGACAACAACACCATCGCACGCTAAATTTTCTTGATCTTGAAGGGAAATTACTCGAGGAAGTGTAATGGAAAAAATCAAAAGGCCAAAAAGCCAGAGACCACATCCAGTCAAAAGACATCTTAAAAAGTTTCGACCGTATTTTTCATACACACCCGACATCTTAGACACATTAGGCATCCAACTTGATCAATGTCCGAATCACCTCAACACGCGCAACAAGTAGGCTGATTACTCCGACTCCCATCGGCATTAACATCAAAGATACCAACATACGCTGATCAAAAAATGAAAAAGAAGTGGGGACCTTCACACCAAAATAAAGCATAGTGTAAAAAATCAAAAGCCCAAGAACAACACCGATAAAGCTAGAGGACAGACCAATACGAAAGGCAATCCACTGAAACTGTCGCGCAATATAGCTGTTGGGAGCCCCAATAAGACGTAAGATATCAATCACCGTTCTGTGAACGCGAAGGCCTGAGCGTGTGATCATGCTGATCGCAATCATAATCGTTGTCGTAATCAGAGCAATCAATGCATATGAAAATATCTGAAGGGATTTTTGAAGATACAACACATTGGATTCCATAAATTTATGGGACTGAATGTGCACATGGGGTGTAATTTGTCGCATTTTCAAAAGAATTTCATCTCCATTTATTGATTCCTCCGGATTGACGCGCGCTTCAATAAAAACCGTTGATGGAATCAACATATCCCCCTCATGCAAGGGAACAACAACACTTTCCAAGACCCCAGATGTTGCGTTAACTGTTTGCTGCAAACTCATGAGTATACTTTGATGCTGAGCCCCATCAACGCCTGAAAGATTCACCTCAAAAACAATATTTTCATGAACATCCGTGGTAAAGGTTTGAATAAAATGATTCACCGCCAGTGTTCCTGATAAAACAAGTGTCAGCACAAAAACGAGACAGGCAATAATGAGCCTATAAGGTTGATTTGAGGCACTATCCACAAGGATCATAGGCTGTTTTTTAAAAGGCATGGCGATGGTTCCCAGTCACAAGATGGATTTGCCCCCGTTCAAGCATCAGTTCAGGATAAGCAAATTCATTCACAATGGAGCGATTGTGTGTCGCAAGGATGACCGTCGTTCCCATTTTATTGAGCTCTTCAAAAAGATACATCAATTTGAATGCCGCAACATCATCCACATTTCCGGTAGGCTCATCCGCCAAAAGAAGCATAGGTCGTGTAATCACGGCACGGGCAATGGCGACACGCTGCTTTTGACCATCGGAAAGAGATGTCGGATACTCATAAAGGTGTGTCGCAAGCCCCACCCACTCCAAAAGTTCGTGGGCATAAATGCGTGCGCGCTTATAACTTGTCCCCATAATGCGTAAGGACAAACATACGTTATCCAAGATATTGAGACTTTCGATCAACCGACAGTCTTGGAACACAAGACCCATACGTTGACGCAGCAAAGGAAGTTCTGAAGAAGAAAGTGTTGAAAGATCACGACCAAAAACGGAAACGCGTCCCTCTGTCGGTGTAAGTTCTTTGTAAATAAGCTTTAAAAAGGATGTTTTCCCAACACCGCTGGCACCACTTAAAAAATAAAATGCACCTGCTTGAAATGAAAAATTCAAATTACGAAAAACGGGATACCCTTCGTGATACCTCAAAGATACGTCATCAAACCTTACAATTTCCACACTTTGCCAGCGCTGTGATGCCACAAAAAATCTCCTCCTACAACAATGGTAGTATAGACAAAAAGGCACAACGTGTATGCATAAAATTAGACTGGGGTATTTCCCTCTTAGATTGTCGCCTAAAGGATACCGATTAGTTTTTTTACTTCGGAAAGATGTTGATTGGCAAGTGCGTTTGCTTGTTCCGCTCCCCGCTTTAAAACACGATCAAGGGCCAATCTATCATTCATAAGCGTATCAATCCTCTGACCAATGGGTAAAATTTCCTTTTGAAGGACATCAATTAATGCACCCTTGAGCGTCGAAAAATTCTGTCCCGAAAATTCTTGGCATAGGGAATCAGGTGTACGTTTTGTCATCGCCGCAAGAATATTGATCAAGTTCTTCGCTTCCAAACGATTTTCCATTTCTTTCATCGACGACGCGATCAAGTCAGCATCTGTTTTTGCTTTTTTGATTTTCTTCTCAATTGTCTCTGCATCATCCGTCAGATGAATACGCGAGTAATCAGAGACATCGGACTTACTCATCTTTGAGCTCCCATCACGAAGACTCATCACACGCGTTGCTGTCCCTTTAATGATCGGCTCTGGCAGTACAAAATAATCCTCCCCAAACCGCCGATTAAAAGCACCGGCAATATCACGAGAAAGCTCAACATGTTGTTTTTGATCATCCCCCACCGGAACGTGTGTCGATCGATAAATCAAAATATCTGCCGCCATTAAAACAGGGTACGCATAGAGACCCAGATTTGCAGATTCTTGAGATTTCCCCGCTTTTTCCTTGAATTGCGTCATACGATTCAGCCAACCAAGAGGCGTAATACAAGAAAAAATCCAAGAAAGCTCAGTATGCGCCGGCACATGACTTTGGACAAAGATTGCGCATTTTTCAGGATCCAAACCGCATGCCAAATACGTTGCCGCCATCAGCCTTGAGTTTTCACTAAGCTTTTCAGATTCCTCTAAGGTTGTAAGCGCATGCAAATCCACAATACAAAAGAGATTTTCCGCCGATGCGTCAAAATCATTGACCCACTGTTTGACAGCGCCTAGATAATTCCCAAGATGAATGATCCCTGTGGGCCGAATGCCCGAAAGAACACGCTTCATGCCTTATTTCCCCGACGTCTTAAAAAACTTAAAAGTGATGTAATTCCCAAAAAATGAGACGTAATCAGAAAAACACCCCCACCTGCGAACATAAAGCTTACAATCATCAACGCTTGTTTCAATGTTTCTTCAGGCAAAATAATCTGAAGTTGGAGCATTTTTAAAAACCCTGCCATAGCAAGACACGCCAGAGAAACCTTCACAGCAAAAATGATCAACTGCCTTTCCCAAAGGGTGTACCATCCCTTTTTATACATGACATAGGCCAATCCAGCAGCATTAATCCACGCAGAAAAGGCTGTGGAAAGAGCAAGACCAATATGTCCAAGCTTCCAAATAAAGACAAGATTAAACAAAAGATTTGAGGCCACAGAAATGAGGGCAATCCTGACAGGGGTTGACGTATCCTGGCGCGCAAAAAAACATGTGGACAGAACCTTACTCACAACATAGGCAGGAAGCCCCACAGCAAAGGCTGCAAGGGTTGGCGCCGTGGCATTAATAGCCATCTCATCAAACTTACCATGCCCATAAATAAGGCTAATCACAGGATGCGCCAAAACCACAAGGCCAATGGATGCAGGCAATGTGAGCTGCATCGCAACCTTAAGCGCTTGATCCGTTGTGCCCTTTGCATGGGAAAGATCATTCATGCGAATTTGCTTCGAAAGTAGAGGCAAAAGTGCCGTGGAAATAGCCACTCCAAAAATAGAAAGAGGCAATTGATTCAACCGATCTGCATAGTAAAGGTAGGACACAGCACCTGTTGGAAGGAATGAAGCAAGAAAGAGATCCAGAAAAATATTAACCTGCATCACGCCCGCACCAATCGTTCCGGGACCCATTAATTTAAGGATATGTCTGACCTTTGGCGTCAGTTTAGGCATGCGAATCTCGAGACGGAAATCATGACGCGCACAAGCAAAATATAGCCATCCTAGCTGAAAAACTCCGGCGACAAAGATACCAACGCTCAGGCTATACCCCATATTCCAATGCATGTAGTGGGCGAGCAACATGGATGAAATCATCACAATATTCAGCAAAATGGGCGTTGCCGCCGTACTTGCAAATTTGTCTAAGGAGTTCAAAATCGACCCCATCAGCGCTGTCAGTGAGATAAAAAAGATGTAGGGGAATGTAATTCGAATAAAGTCCGTCACAAGTTCAGAGCGTTCCGGAGTAATGGCAAAACCGGGCGCAAGAATCCAAAGAAGCCAAGGCGTTGCTATAACAATAACAAGACTGAAAATCAGCAAAAAAACAGCCATGGATGAAAATACATCCTCTGCTATTTTTTTTGCACTCTCCCGCCCTTTTTCAGCGAGTTCTCCCGCAAAAGTAGGGATAAAGGCGGCGTTAAAAGCACCCTCTGCAAAAAATCGTCGAAAGAAATTAGGGAATTTAAAAGCAATAATAAAGGCATCTGCCAAAAGACTCGCACCCAAAAAATGAGACATGAGAATCTCTCTCACAAGCCCGAAAACACGGCTCAGCCCCGTGTATCCGCCAATTGTTGCAACCGCTTTTAAAATACTCATTTTAAGCTTATGATCATCTTATCAAAATATCGCCACAGTATATCACCATGTCCTTCCTTTCTGTAGAAAATCTTTTTCTCGAGCGCGGCGATCACATCATCGCAGGCCCATTGTCCTTTCAGCTTCAAGGTGGCGGTTGTTGTTTGATTACAGGCCCCAACGGATCAGGAAAGACGACACTGCTTCACTATCTTGCTGATATTTTACCGTCTCACCACATTAAAAAGGACCAAGAGTGCATTTTTTTGCCTTCTGCTCACGCACTTTTTGAAGACTGGACCGCAGAGGAAAACTTGAATTTTTTTGAAAAACTCCTCTCCCCCTCAGACGAACGCACAACTCTAAGAGAGGAGACCGTTCACACATTTTCCCTGGAAGATATTCTCAAAAAACCTGTACATTCCCTCTCCAACGGTCAAAAACGCAGAATCTCCCTCTCCCGCCTTTTGTGGGCAAGGAATCGTCTATGGCTTTTAGATGAGCCTGAGCTTGGTTTGGATCAAGCGTCTCAGATAGTTTTGATAGATCTCATCAAATCTCAGTTAAAAGCTGGAGGAATTGTCGTTATTGCGAGTCACAACCCTCTTTATGGGCACTCCCTCACCCAGACAAACCTCACAAAAGTAGATCTCCCCAGTGGAATTCAAAATGATATCCTGAAAAAGGTGGCCTAGCCACATCTACACAAGCATGAGGAGCTCAATCGCATTTCTAATGCTTTCCACTGAGGAAAAACCAGCGTTGCGTTTTTGCGTGGGTTTTTTGCTTCCCTGATAGGCCTTATTCACTTGCTTAAAGATCCACTGGGCGACTTGCTCGCTAGTATAAAGACGTTTGTATGTGTCCGAAGTTAGGACAATGTGATCTGTATGATGGGGCAAAAGTGTGGGGTCACTTTCAACAGCTTTTTCAACTAAATAAGATCGATATAGACCAACAAGGATTCCAAGATCTCCATAGAAATTTTCCTCCTCACTGGATGAAACATGATACTCTCCGCTAAGAACTCGTATAACAGAAGCTTGGTACCCTACGCCAAGACGATCTCTTAACCAAGTTTCCAGTTTTGCATTGCGCGCAGGAATACACGCCCCTGATAAAAATCCATCATAAACAAATCGATTCAAAAGCGGGGATCCTGGGTGTGTTTGAAAATATTTTGCTGCAAGGGTCAGAAGTCGCGCACCCTCCATAAGATGGCTTTCGATCATGGTAAAGAAAGTTTCCATGTCTTCTCGCTCGGGAAGATGAGCAATGTCTGCGCCAAAAGCAAGAAGTTTTGACTCAAAAACAGGGAGTTTCCCCCAATGCGCAATGATATCCTGCACACCCCAAGTTTGCCGCTCAACCCCACTGATATAATCTTCAACAACGCGTCGAAAATATTCTGCATCATCACAATCATTGGGTATATATCCCCCTGCTTCTTTTGAGGGAATAATTCTTTTATGACGTATGTCATCCATACGACCGCGAAGATATTTGAGGATTTCTTCTCTTCTTTCATATAAGGCTAGAATAGTGCTGATATAGTGATCTCTGTCGATATCTCCTGAAAAAGCGGACAGCTGAGGAAGAAGAGACTCCTTGATAAGACGCAGATCTACATGAACAAGCTCCCCTCCCCGTCTTAAGACAGTTCTTTTTAAAGAGGGAGCCGAAAAACTTCGGAGTTGATCATCCGTAAATGAAAGAATCCATCTTTTTTTACCTTCATCCAATGTCCTCACTGTCCTAAGATAGGCACTCACATCGTACCTTGCTCCTTTAAGGAGAAGTGGATACAGGTATTCGTATTGCTGCAAAAAGGCTGATTTTTCTTCATCCGTTTTTTTAAGTCGACTGATGATTCTGGGAAAGTTTTGCACCACTCCAAGGGCCGCTCTATCATGACCAATTATCTTTCCAAGGGCGTACGCAGCACTTATAAGAGCCTGAATATCTTGCTGCTTGGCGGATTTTCCATTCTGTTGGAGGGGCAATTTTTCTGTGAGCCCCATTAGTAAACCGTAAACTCCTCGCACAACTTGCAAGACAAGCCCCTCAGGCAAAGACTCCTCCAAAAGCGTCCCTTTCTCTTCTGGAGAAAGATTCACATAGTACATCAAAACAGAGGAAATAAACCTAAATCGATCATTAAGGGAAAAAGACTTCTCTCCTGAAACATAAAAGGGATAACCTGAGCGAGCAAAGTCTGAAAGATCTTGCTCAATTTCCGTAAAAAATTGGTCTTTGAGTGGAGAGTTTTTCCATTTCTTAACCCACACCCGCCATACATCATGTTCATCTCGCATATAGGAAGCGGGTATATCCTTTGGCGCATGGACACGCGATGCCACAGCTGTTCCAGCTGCTGCCGACACATCACATCCCACACTCAACAGGATTAAGAAAATTATAGAAGAAACCTTCACGGGCGTCTTTCGATCCACTCCATATCAAAATCAGAAAAGCCAAAATGATGACCAATTTCATGAATCATCACGTGCTGAACAAGACGCTGGATGCTTTCCCCATTATCCTCTGCGAATCGCACAATGGGACAGCGATAAAGGAAAATTGTATCCGGCACAGAAACCACAGAACCCGCAGCCTTCAAAGGGAGAGGAACACCACGATAAAGTCCCAATAAATCGTATTTATCCAAAAGGTTTAAACTCATCAATGTTTGCGCATCCGCAAAATTTTCCACACGAATCATAATATTTTGCGTGTAACTTCTGAATTTTATAGGCAAATCCTCTAGCACACCATAGGCCAGCTCATAAATATTAGTAAGATCCGGCAGGTTTGTGAGAGAAATCACGTTATCTCCAAACTCTCCACCAGAATAACGATCAAATCGAGACATCCTGTCTTTCCATAATGTAGGACCTGGGCCCCTCTTGCACCCAAAGAAAATTAACGGCATGCTATTGCTAATTCTAAAACTAACATTGAGTTCTCAATAAATGGTTAAAGCTCTCGAAAAAAATAGTATAAACGATCATATGATTTCCGTGCCTATGTGGCGCTTATCCCCGGATCACCTGGTGATTGTGAGGAACCTCAAATTCAAAGATTTCAAGGATGCGTTTGCCTTCATGAACAAGGTGGCTATCGTCGCAGAAGACATGGACCATCACCCCAACTGGATGAATGTCTATAATGAGGTTAATATCGCCCTCACCACCCACGACTGTCAGGGTCTCTCCTCAAAGGATTTCGAACTCGCCCGCGCAATCGATGGCATTTTAGAAAGCATTTCCCATGAAAATATTACCCCTCCTCTCCACGCTTAGTTCTGCTTTTGTCCTTGCCTCATGCTCAAGCAACAGCGATCTGATGTCGGCTGTCAAAATGGCTATCAAAATGGAACCCACAAAGGTGTGGCTACAAAAAGTTTATTTTGAAGTAGACGATCAACTTAATGAAGATTCGCCCGTCACCGTGAATGTTGTCGTTCTTTATGATGAAAAACTTCTAAAAATGCTTGCTAAGTATACCGCGGATCAATATTTCAAAAAACTTGAACAAATTAAACGCGATGCCGGAAAAAATATGGACATCTTCCAATGGGAGATTGTTCCCGGTCAAACACTCGGGCCACAACCCGTAAAACCCAACCATGTCACAGGGGTTGGGATTCTTGTTTTTGCACGATACTCGACCTCAGGCGACCATAGACAAGCGATTGGAGACGACCGAGAGGTCACCATTCAAATGGGGGAAAAAGATTTCAAGATTGTCCCCATCAAAAATCCAAGTGATGAATAGTGGAAAAAATTGATAAGAAAAATTGAAAACACTTTTATTAACTCTATTTTAATTATTTTCCTTTAGCGTTATGATGACGAAGAGCTTAGGGCTTTTTTTACTATTTAACGGAGATTTATTATGATAAAGACACTCGCACTCCTCGCTGCTGCTGCAGTTGCATTCACAGCTTGTGACCAACTTCCAGGTGGCAAAAAGGATGAGAACGCTGCGACACCTGCAACTCACGAAGAGAAAAAAGACGACAAAGCTATGGAAATGAAAAAAGAAGAGGCAAAGCCAGCTGAAGCTGCTGCTCCTTCCGCTCCTGCTGCAGCGGCTCCTGCTGCTGAAGTAAAGCCAGCTGAGACTGTAGCACCTGCTGCTGACGCACATGCTGCGGCTCCTGCCGGTGAAATGGCTGCTCCTGCAGCGGCTCCTGCTGCTGAGACAAAGCCTGCTGCATAACGCATACAGGGACTTTTCCTAAGAAGATAAAAACCCGCCTCACTGGCGGGTTTTTTCATACTCGGACAATCCTCACAAAAACGTTGACCCCAGTCCCCAAATTCTCTAGTTTTGATTTGTTGCTGAAGTAGCTCAGTTGGTAGAGCAACTGATTCGTAATCAGTAGGTCGGAGGTTCGATTCCTCTCTTCAGCACCATAGTTTAAGCTATTTTTAAAGCTTTTCTCTTTTCTGGAAAAACTATCGGAAGCACTAGGCTTATAAAATCAAATATTAAGAAAAATTTTGTATAATGCCGTTGATCAATACGATGGCGGGACTACATTCCCCGTGAAAATGCTTGCAGCTAAGATATACAAGCCAACAGTTAAATTTTGATCCCGTGAGTTTGTCGACTGTTCCTTTGAAGTGTTGGTGACCGGCTCATCCCTCATCAATCCCGCGAAACACGGCATCAAAAAAATCGCCACAGCCCTTGTCAAAAAATCCGCGGTCAAAGGGGTGAAAAAAATAAAAGAAAGCGGAGAACATCAAGGTGAAACCAGCAAGGTAACATGGATTGATGAAAATGCATCAATGAGTCAAACGGCACAAACATACAACGATTCAGTATCAGGAGCACGCTCTAATGCTACAACACAAAAATCTCAGACTCCTTCAATCAAATACAGTAGTAGCGGACAAGAACGTATTGTGAGATTTGATGGTGCAGAAGGTTCTGTTATGATAGATCGCAAGCTATCAACTGTCACTACTGACAAAGTAAAGAATCAAGCCTTAAGACAATCAGAAGCTCTGCATCAAAATGGTCTTACAGGAAGATGGGAAGTTCCCAATCAAACACAACAGGCAAGGGCAGAAAAATTATTTTCTGACCTTAACATTACAAATATAGAGGTAAAAATAAGTCATGTCCCAACACTGTAATCGTTTTCTGGTAAAAAGTTTATTGGATGTAATTTTGTTTATTGAATTCTCCGACCAAGAACATCTTGATGAAGATCATGGCGTGGAATTATTGGAAAAAATTGCTTACAACTTTTCATTAATGGAAGAAAGTTTCAGGCAAGAAATTTCTAATATTTTCTTAGATTTTGCAGAAGAGTATAGCTCTAAGGAAAGTGAATTTATTAGATCACTTCCCGATTCTCTGGGCCTAACGTAATCCATAAAATATTTAAAACACCTGTTCTTCTTTTGACATGTAAATACTCTTCCCTTCCATCAACGCCATTAGCGCCACCCTTGCCAACAAAATCGGGCAACTCTATGGTGCGAAGAAGGTTGATACCGCCGGCCATAAAGTCCTTCATGGCATGCTTGGCGGAGCCGTAGGTGCCCTTTCCTCTGAGGATCCCCTCAAAGGCGCTCTTTCCGGGTCCGTCGCTGGTGCGTTATCGGAAATTCTTGGGGAGATGATCACCCAAAATCCGGATGAATACCTGCGTGATGCCATGCTGGATGACAGCAATCCCGACGCTTTGGAGAATTTCCTCAGCAATTACAATCGCTACGTCGGCATTACCACCGACATTGCCCAAGCGCTTACGGCCGGGATTGCCGTCGCGTTGAACCTGGATATCACGACGGCCAACAACGTCGCCAACAATGCCGTGAAGAATAATTATGCGTCCTTGTGTGCCGCGGCCGCTCTTGCCGCCGATATCGCTGTCACTCAATTGATGCGTCATATTGGTATGACACTTGGCGCCGTTGCGATTGCAACACTTATCGAAGAGGCCAAAGATGGCCCCCTTGCTACTTTGACAGAAAACCAATGGAAGACGCTTATTGCGCTCTGCAAAGCCCAAGGTCATACGATGGATGCGGCTCCAGACCTTGACAATCGGGATGAGGGTTTTGCCGCCCATGAAGGCCAAGCCCAAACCCTTGCTACACCTCTTCCAGAGAATCTTCCAACCCTTGAAGGTTTTGGAACCTATGACGGCATCGATACCAGTATCCTCTTTAAGGAATTGCAGAGGATTTATATCCTTTACGAAAAAGCGCATCCTCAAGGGGGTATTCCTTATGTAGGACGGGCAAGTGGATGGGGCGATATCGATAACCCAGCGGATATTAAGAAAATTGTCGAAAAGCGCGACCGTAACCATCATATGAATGCGCAAGAATTTCTCCCCGCTCAACAAAAACTTCCTTCCCTTAATCCTGATGCCATTCGCGGCATGGAACAGATCAAAATCGATGAAGGTGGCGGCGCGCAGTCCCAAGGAGGAACTTCGAGTAATAAAATCAATAGCATTTGTGACAAAAATCCTAAAAAAGAGCAGTATATGGACGCAGCTAAGAATGAATTTGGTGAACAATGATTACACTAGAAAATCGTGGTAATAAAAAGGGTATCCGCAAGAAGATTGGACAAGTTTATCGTATCCCTCTTGAAGAAGGTGTGTATGGCTATGGGCAAGCAGTGACCGAAGTTGATCATGCCTTTTTTGATTACAAAGATAATGGCCAAAATACCAATATTGATGAAGTTTTAAAAGCTCCCGTGCTTTTTAAACTCACGGTGGATAGGTATGTCATCGCGCAGGAATATTGGGAAATTATTGGAAAATTTCCTGTGAATCCTGAGTATCAAGAATATACTGAATGTTTTTCTTACAACTCCTTTAATAAACGTTACGAAATTTGGCGCATGGGACAAGGTCGAATCCCTGCCACATGGGAGGAAATTAAAGATCTTGAATGTATGGCTTCATGGGGACACACTCATGTCGAGCAACGCCTTCGCGATCATTTTGCTGGAAGACCAAATTTTACTGTAGAATATTTTAAAAACGAGCATAATCCCGATTTTGAACGTCATATTCAAAAATTCTACAAACAATACGGCTACGACTTTAAGCTTCCCGGCGAATAAATGACTTCATCATCTGCTTTTTTAATAAGACTTTTTTGTTCTTTTGACATGTAAACAATCCCTTCCTCGCCGGTTTGATCCGCGAAGAGCTCACAGCAAGCATGAATCTGGCCAAGTTCACCGGTGCGTTGGCAGCCTTTG
>JBDHTO010000005.1:0-26452 GCA_039808665.1 Alphaproteobacteria bacterium
TGAGCCGACTCGTTTTTTAGGCCTAGGATTTTGAAAAAAAACACTCTAGAAATTGTATATCTGTTCAATTGTAGAGTCGTTTTATGAACCAGCACACACTTCCCGCCCTCCCCTATGATGCAACTGCCCTTGAGCCACATCTTTCGGCGCATCTTTTAGGATTTCATCACGGAAAACATCATCAGGCTTATGTGACAAACCTCAATAACCTACTCAAAGATTCTCCTGATGCCTCCCTTTCACTGGAAGAAGTGATCCTAAAAAGTCACAAAGAAAAGAATGCTGGCGTGTTTAATAATGCCGCGCAAATTTGGAACCATACGTTTTATTGGCACTCCATGAAACCCCATGGCGGAGGCAAGCCTTCTGGTGACCTTTTGATTCAAATTGAAAAGGATTTTGGAAGCTTTGAGGCTTTCAAAGAAGCTTTTAAGCAGATGGGCGTCACACAATTCGGATCCGGATGGGCATGGCTTATTCTCAAAGATGGAAAACTCGAGGTCACAAAAACAGGAAACGCAGAACTTCCTATGACAAGCGGTGCAACAGCCATCCTTACATGCGACGTGTGGGAACATGCCTATTACCTGGACTACCAAAATCGCAGACCTGATTACATCGACGTTTTTTTAAATCATCTCGTCAATTGGGACTTTGCTGAGAAAAACTTTAAAAGCTGAGGGACGGCCCCTTCTGGCAAAGAAGCGTTCCTTTAAGAGCTGACTCTTGAAGGCGCGCTTCTTCCACGAATCTCCGAATTTCCTCTAGCATTTGTGCATGCACTTCTGCTCGCTGACCTTTTTCGCTCCCTCGATCAAGCTGACCAAGCTTGCTCCCCCCCTTGTCCAGGCACGTCCAATGATTCCCTGGCAAGTCGACAATTTTTACATTTGCCATATGACCATAGGTTCCATGAATATCACCGGCGATATGATCATCTTGGAATGCAAAAACAAGTGTTGGAACAAAAATCTTTGCAAGGCTTGATTTTTCAAAGTGGTGGCCAAGCCCCGGCGCAAACAAAATGGCCGCATCGGGAACACGTGGTATAAAATCCATGGAAAAGTCATAGGACTTGCGAATCCCTTCCTTATCCTGCTCTGTCAAATTTTTATGACTTCTCATCCGTTTGGATGGGTGGGAGTGCGCTTCATGGGTTTCCCGCGCGCCCATGCATGCAACAATGGTTGCCCCCCCACGAGAATACCCCATCATCAAAGTCACAGCATCCTGAGCGCATTGCTCTTCGTCACACTCCATCGCATCCAACAGTTCACGCACACGATATTTGATGCTCCCATAAGTAAACTCTGGAATTTTGCATGTATCGTTGTCCCCATAGTGAACAGGTGCGACAATGTCCGCACGAAAATCTTCGGCAACCTTTTCCAGTAAATTCTCCTGATAGAGAGGATTCACTTCCGCACCATGGGAGTAGATAAGGCGAGTTTTTGTTGTGGTATACCCCAATAAAAATACCCCATAAAAAGAGATAAGACATTTTAATACGTTTTTTGTGAATAAATTGTAAAATAATGATCACATTTCACTTAATTTAAACTCAATGGGAACATCAACAAAGGGAGGTATATTCCCACGAAAGGACCAGGACATCAGAGCATGCTTCGCAGATTCAATAAGCATGACATGCATATTGCCCGAAATTTTTTCAATTTTTTCAACACTTCCATTCGGCAAAAGAAATAACCGAAACATCCCCACCCCTTCTATATTTTTTGCTCTCGCAATTTCAGGGTACTCAGGATGTCTGTTATAGGGAGACGGCGAAAAATTCGCTCTACACACATGAGCGTTTTCTGATGAGATGGCAGAAGAGGATGTATTGCCTCCCCCTCTCATTATTCGCTCCTTTTTACTACGATCTGACACTTTTTTTGCATCTGAGGCCGAATGCTTCTTTTGAACGGGAGCCTTTTCTATCTTTGAGGCATAGGGCACGAACTCAACACGCATCACTGCCGAAAGATCTTGCTCAACTCCTCGATGGGGATAAAGAGAGTAAACACCCAAGGCCCCGAGCGTATGCATAGAAAAAGAAACAACTGTTGCCCACCTCATAATGTCACCGTTATCCCAGCAAGGGCTGCCATTCCAGGGCGATTATATCCAAGCGGCATTTCATTCTTTCGATTCAAAGCATTATCAATCTTTACAAAGGCTTCCATATGCTTGTTCACAGCATAATTTGCAAAAAGGTCCAGAGACGTGTTGACCTTCCCCTGAACAACTAAAAACGTTTTGGGATCCACATCATAGGGTCTTGACGCATATCTCCAACAAAATCCGGCCGTAAGTCCCTCTTTATCTTCATAGGCAAGTCCCGTATGAAATCCGTTCTTCGGCCTCCTCAAAACACTTTTATGTGTGGTGTGATTATGGGTGTGCACATAAACATGAGCAAAACTTGCCTTTACTTTCCCAAAACTCCAGGTCAACTTTTCTTCAAATCCCTCAAAGGTTGCCTTCCCCATATTCTGGTAATCCGAAGTCCCGAGCACACTTTGCACAGATTGAATAAGCTGCTTCACTTGATTTCGAAAATACATAACCTGAACATTAAAGTTTCGTGGAAGAGGCTGCTCAAGTTCAACCTGAATCCCCCTAGAGATCTCGGGTTTAAGAAAGGGATTTCCCCGTGCAAAGGATGTATTAACAAAACGTTGGTAAAGGGTCGGCGCTTTGAATCCCGTTCCATAAGACAGCTTATACTGTGTTTGGAGGGGGGATCCGTAAATCCCGCCCACAGCATAGGACAGATGATCACCAAATCCCTGATGATGATCGAGACGCAGCGCTGACTTCCCAGTCAATCGATGATTCCCTAAATCCTTGGAAATTCCGGGCGCTACAAAAATACTTCGGCGATAGGACGATTTTTTCAAGACAAGCTGTTGAATCTCTTGAGCTTGATAAACACTCATCTTATCTCTTCTATACTCGCCACCCCCAAGAATTGAAACTCCATTCCGTTCTATTCCTAAGTCATAGTTAAGCTGCTCTCCACGCCCCTCATTCAAATCTTTTTTGATGAAAGGTTCATACTGTTCCCTGTCTATACGCGCTTGCTGACGAAGTCCATAAGCAAGAGATTGCTCTCCCGTCCATCCACGACACATCACCATTTTTGTCACTTTAAAAACCTGCTGTTGCCCACGGCTATATCCTGATTTAGAGGGGTTTGCACTTGTGTAGTATCCATTATAGGCACTACGCATATCCTCATAACGGCTGATCCACGTAACAGATAAATCATCAGAAATATCTCCGTCAAAACGACCCCTCACATTCAAAAGACGCGCCTTATCCATAAGATTATCCCGAGGGACAAGAGCAAGATTTCCAGGCTTAATACGAATTCCTTGGGTTGCCAAATGCGTTGCTGCAATATTATAAGAAAATCGTTGTATTTGACCTTGACTGCGCAACCTCATCAAAGACGTACCACGGGCCCCTCCTCCCGCAGAGAGTTTATGCGTCGGTTTTCCTTTCCCCTTTTCAGATTCAAGAGCGATAATTCCCGCTAAGCTTCCTGCCCCATAAACACTGCTAAGCGGTCCCTTTGTCACAGAAAGATGGTCAAAAGCATCTGCTGTAAACACCCCAAGATTCACAGCCCCTTCTGGTGTGGATGGATCTTCTGCAGACATCCCATCAAGGGTTATAAGAGTATGATTGACGTTACCACCTTGCAAGCTCACATTCGATAAAGCCCCCCCCCCTCCATAGGAGGTAAATTGAACGCCTGGAATATTTTCTAAAACATCTTGAAGTGTTTTGGGTTGATGAGACTCAATATCTTTATAAGAAATCTCATCTTTGGCAAAGGTAAGAGGATGGATTTTTTGCGCAACAATACGTACGGGCGCAAGGGTTTCTGCGGACACAATACCGCTCACACAGCAAAATAAAAAGATTCTCATTAAAGACACCTCAGGCTTATCGTTTCTAAAAACGCATCACCTGTCGGCTTTCCGTTTCAACCATCCGCCTGTGGTTAAAAAAGATGACACTCTCAAAGGCCGGTCTCCTGGCTCACGGGTCATCACCTTTGTGCTGCCTTCCCAAGATGACTCTCAGTGGCGTCATGTGCACAAAATCTCTCCGCTTACAGTTACAGGGATAGCCAAGGAATTACACCTTGTTCCCGATTACTCTTTTGCAAGAACCTTTAATGTCTCGAATATGCAAAAACATAAAATCCCTGTCAATGACAGATTTAAGAATTTTTTGTGAGGAGAAAAGACGATAAAAAACGCCCTCACCAAAAAAGTGAAAGACGCTCTTTACTTTATAAGAATACGAAACCTCTAGAGGCTTCTCAAATCACGTGCAAGCATCGTAGACCAGGTAATTTCCAATTTGCGAAGACTTTGTCCCAAAATCTTTGACAATTCCTTGTCACCCGTTTCCTTTGCAATCACATCACAGTGACGTTGCATCATCTTGTCAAGCTTTGCAAAAAGATCAAGTCCCTTTGGAGAAAGCCTAACATGACTAGAACGACGATCATGAAGGGATGGCTCCTGAACAACATATTTGCTCTGGACCATCTTGCGCAAGTTATAGGAAACATTGGATCCAAGATAATAACCACGGTGCGTCAACTCACCCACCGTCAATTGTTCTTGGCCAATATTGTAAAGAATCACCGCCTGAACGTTGTTGATATCACGCACATTCATATGCTCAAGCTCGGCACGGACAACTTCCAGGAACAACCTGTGAAGCCGTTCAATCATTGCCACGGATTCAAAATATGTATCTTTCATAGTTCGCCACCCCAAATATCCCACTGGTCTCACATTCGATTGTAGCCCAAAAGATATTAAATTTTATTTAACGTTAGAAAAAAATTTTGATTCAATATACTTATAAATATTATAAATAATCAAGTTTTTTATTTTATTAATTATTATACCATTCATTTTAACGTTAAATTATCTCAGCTCTTTAATACTTTCTAGCATATATGATGCAAAACCATAGTCGTGCATATGCCCCTGCAAAGAGTTCATTGGTAAAAAAGAGGAGATTTTCGTATCGTCAAGTTTTGTGATCAGTAGATGTTTTTCAAAAAGCTCATTCAAAAGTTTATGCTTTTGAGGAAGCTGCCAACTCTCAACCTCAGGCAGATGAAAAATGGCCGCGTACAAATCATGAAACTTAAGGGATTCTCTTAGCTCAAAGAAACGTTGAATCTCTCGCTCACCCAGCTCACGTCTTGCAAGCGCCAAAAGATAGGGATACTCAGAAAATCCAGGGTCACTTTTAAACATTTTTTTGTAGTAGACGCAGATTTTTCCAAAATTCTTTTCCGCCCCCTCTTTGAAGAACGCAGAGGCAAAAGTCAAAGCCTCCCGCAAGACCCTTAATTTCTCAACAACCTCTCCAGAAGAACCAGACATAATATCCGCAAGAATTTTTTCCATGCCCCATGCATCAAAGAGCTTCACAAAAAGTTCCACACGGGGAAGTGTTTGATCTTCTTGCTCAAAAAACCACAGTGGCCCCATAAAATTCACCGCCGCATCCGTCATCATGAGCGCCGCAATCTCCTCATAAAGCATGTGTGCCTCAAGGGACTGACTATTTTCAAAATTCTTTGGGAAATAGGCCTTTACAAAGGGAAGGGCATACTCCCTCAAAGCATCAAAATGCTCAAGGATCAAACGACTCACCGCATTTTTTGCAAAGGAAAGAACCACAGCGTTTTCTGATCGCGTCAAATATGACCGCTGATGACGAAGGACATCATCCTTTTCCAAAAATACGGTTTTACGCTTAAGAGAACCTTGTCTTTCAAATAGCGTAATCAAATCCACATATTTTCCGTGATGCTCCCGCCCATCAGAGGCCATAATGTCCAGAGCGATATTTTGCTTCTTATTCCCTGCAAGGACATGCTCTGCCACCTCTTTTTCCAATTCCTCTAAAAGAGCATCTCTCTTCCCTGAACTTTCTGTTCCCACAAGAATTTTAAGATTCACCTCATGGTCTGAGCAGTTGACGCCACCTGCATTATCAATGGCATCACTATTCACGACGACACCTTTAAGACCCAACTCAATACGCGCCGTAGGCGTCACCCCGAGATTTGCACCCTCACCAATGACACGCACCTGTATGGAATCTGAGGTCATGCGAACGGCATCGTTTGCACCATCTCCTTGATAAAATTCTTCGTTCCCTCGGATATAGGTTCCAATCCCCCCAAACCACAAAAGATCGACTTTTGCTCCTAAAATACCGCGAATGAGGGCATCGGGTGTGACTTTCTCTGGCACCTTAAAGAGATTTTGAATCGCTTCAGAAACATAAAGCACTTTGTCTGATCGATTGAAAAGGCCTCCACCCTCAGAGATAAGGCCAGTATTGTAGTCATCCCATCCCCCTTGAACATCAAACAATCGTTTCCGTTCAAGGTAACTCCGCTCCGCATCGGGCGCGGGATCAATAAAGATATGCTTATGATTAAATGCCGCAAGAAGGTGAAGCGTCCTTTGGCAAAGCATCCCATTACCAAAGACATCTCCAGACATATCCCCGACACCCACCACCGTAATATTTTCTTTGGAAATATCGATGCCTAAGCTATTAAAGTGGTGCTCTACGGAAACAAAGGCTCCCTTTGCGGTAATGCCTAATTTTTTATGGTCATAACCATGGGATCCACCCGACGCAAAGGCATCGCCAAGCCAAAATCCATAATCCGAGGAAAGACCATTGGCAATATCTGAAAATGTGGCTGTTCCTTTATCTGCGGCCACAACAAAATAGGGATCCTCCCCATCATAAACAACAACTCGCCGGGGATGCACAAGTTGTCCGTCCTCTAAGTTATCAACAAGATCGAGCAAACTCGCAATAAATGTCTTATAGGCTAGAACAACATCCTCTTTTGTTGGATTCTTGGTCCGAACGATAAATCCACCTTTTGCTCCTGTGGGAACAATGATAGAATTTTTCAGGTTTTGCGCCTGCATCAGCTGAAGAATTTCTGATCGATAATCTTGGGGTCGATCGGAATAACGAATGCCACCCCGCGCAACTTTGCTGGTTCTAAGATGAACACCTTCCATACGGAGGCTATAGACAAAAGTCTCAAACATCGGACGCGGATCGAGGAGTTTAGACATCTCTGAGCACATAAATTTAAAACTCAAAGAATCCTTTAACAGGTAGTAATTTGTACGCACCATCACATCGATAAGCTCGGAAAGATCTTGAAACAAGTGATCCTGGGATGCATTTGTCACCCGCTCCATATATGCACCAAAGGCTTTTTTCTTTTCTTCAATTTCCTTGTGACGCCTTGTATTTGATAAATTCACATCAAATTTTGTTTCAAACCACTGGAGAAGAATTGTTGTGGCCTCGCCATGTTCCACAAGGGAAGACACAAAGAAATAAGGATCGTAGTTGTAGCGCAGTTGTTGCGTATAAGCAAAGAGCGCGCGAAAAACCTGCACCTGCCTCTCACTAAAATTGCACAGAGTAAAAAGGCGATTGAACCCATCATTGGGATAGTTTTCCTCAAGGGTTTTTTCCACAATTTCAGAGAGGGATTTTGAAAAGGTTTCTGAAATAACATGGGGGGGAACATGCCCCACACAGTTATGCAGATAATAAAGGCCATTTTTCAAAGCATAGGTTTTTTCTTGGGAAACACTCACACCAAAATTTTGAAACACATCAAGAAGATGCGTCAGGTTTAAGGGCTTGTTCAGAGTAAAAATTCTTAAGGAAACATTACTCGAAAAGGTTTCCTCCAAAACTGTTTTACTACATTCCACACGCATTCCATAATTGGATTTAATGCCAATGCTTTGAACGATTTCACCATCGAGGACAGACTGTTCAGGGGAAAAGTCGTGCTGATAATCTTCGTTAAACACTCCAAAAAATGGATCTTTTACCGTTTGAAGATGGGAAAGAGCAATACGTTTCTCATCCCAGGTTAGGCTATGCTCTGTAATTATTTTTGCAGCCGCACTCTCGGAAAATTTACGTGATATGTTATCAATCACATAAATCACTCGGGCAAAGGGTGCATCATCAACAATCCCACGCGTAGAAGAGATTGTTCCATAAAATTCTGTGGCAAGGGCTTTACCTAAGGCATCCTTCAGCTGAATCGAATATCTTTCACGGCCTAAAAAAATCACAATCGTTTGGCTTTTTTCTGACTCTGAAAAATGGGACACAAAAGCGGGCAAAGATTTTTCATGAAAAGCTATAGCCTTTGAACAAAGACTCTCTAACGCCTCATCACTGAGATACCAATACTCATCGTGCGGAATGGATTCAAGAGCCTGTAACAATACCTTTCCATCGTGCCAATTACGCTGCAATCCAAAACTATCAAAGATTCTTTGGGCTTTTTTCTTAAGAATAGGAATATGAAAGATAGATGCGTTATAGGATCTACGCGCAAAAATCCCAATAATTTGAAAAACGCGCCCACCTTTTTTATCCTCAACCTCAATGAGATCCAATCTCGCCGAGCGGTTAATGGGGGAGCGCACAGAAGTTTTGCGCAAGGAAAAAATCAGACTCCTTTTCACGGATAAATCCTGCACGCCAAAGGATTGATGTTTTTCAAAAAAATCGTCTTTGAAAAGGCCTAAACGACTTCCTTGAACGGTCGCTGTCGTAATATTTTTTCCTTTTTTGGAAACAGAAATTTCCCTAAAGCCCACAAAAATAAAGTTATCTTCGAAAAGCCAGTTAAAGTATTCCCACTCTTGATGATAATTTCTGGGAACCACATGTTGTATAACCTGACGCATTTTTGGCCAGTCACGGATAGAAAGCTGAAGCATGTGAAAACGCCAAGAAAGCTCATCCACAAATTTTGCAATAATGGACGGAGCAAGATTCCAGCCTATATCCGCTGAGATGACAGACTCAAAATGATAACCCGGTTTGATTTTTTCCCGTGTTGAAGAAAAATCCAAAATCTCTGAGGTTTTAAGATCACGCTTCACAGCAAAAATCGGATGGAAAATCTGATCGGCTTTCACGTGATAGGCGTTTAAATGTGTCTTTAAAGTTTCCACCAAAAAAGGCTGGTCCGGCTGGACAATATTGAGAATTAAACGACCTGTGAGTTCCTGATAATCATAAGTGATACGCACAAGCTTCTCTGCATCCCCTTGAGCAAAAAAATCACGCCAACTCATCCTAATCTGCTGCGTTAGTTGGGTATCTGCGCTCAGATCCTCGAGGGAACTTGATGAAGTGCTCTCAAAGAATGAGTTTACAAAATCAATCCATCTGGGGTGGGTTTCAACCCCTGAGAGATGTTTATATTGATTAATAAAATCCTTCTTCTTACACAAAACTGACATTCGATCCCAGGTAAAGAGGAGACAATAATAAGCCTATTCCTAGTAATGCCAGAAAAAAATTAAGAAATGATAAATAAGAAAAAATTCCATGTAAACATGGAGCGGGCGAAGGGATTTGAACCCTCGACCCCAACCTTGGCAAGGTTGTGCTCTACCCCTGAGCTACGCCCGCTAAGCGTTTATGTGAGGAGTATAGCGAGCGAAAAAAAAAATGCAAGGGGAAAATACTAATTTATTGTTTCTATATGAGACAAAATAGCATCCAAAAAATTGTAATTTGTTCCAGGGCTATCCTGACTTACAGAACCAACATAGCGCTTTACATCATTCACCCGCGTTAAGAATACTGGCACACGACGCATCCTTGATTCAAAATCTTCACTCCTACGCTGTGCCCTTGGCACGGAGGGATCCCCCAAATAAACCCGATAAGGCATAGCATAGACCCCCTCGGGGTTATCTGCCTGAATGGACTCCCAACCAATACCGTAACTGCGAAGATAATAGATAAGAAGTGGTATATTCCACCCCTTTACAGCACGCATCAGTCTTTTATCTAACACACTTTCCGTATCAACAAAGGGAAGCATCTTATGACGAGGATTTTGATATTTAAGGTTGCGCCTACCCACCTCCGCCAAATCAAGAGCATCTTCGTAATCAAGCCCCTTCACGCGCATCTTCCTTGCAACAACTCCATCCCAATAGGTAACAAAGTTATTACTGTGGGCATCCTGCTGCCACATGAGATAGGATAGCAATACAGCCTTTGTCATACTCTTTTGATCAATCAGATGCTTAATTTTTAAAGGAACGTGAACGGATTTATCCTTTTTTGATGGTATATGAATGTTATTTGCCGCACTAGCATCTGTCACATCCGAACAAATATTTCCGGCTTTTGTTGAGCCAAAAGAATGCCATCTTCCCATTTGACACACTGCATCAACAGCCGTTGCCACCGCATCATCTCGCGTTAATTGCGTAGGCGTTTTGATGTTTTTTGGAAGGGCATAAACGGGCTCCAAGATACCGCTATACGACTGCCCTTTATACATTATTGTTGCAGGCAGACCAATAATCACAGAATCATCTAACGCCATTTCTCGGGCAAGATCAAAAACGGCAAACTGAATGCGCTCATTTTTATCATTACGTTTACTTCTCGCACTATCGCGAGACCCCTGAGAAATTGCCGTCCAGGATGAGGGCTTGAACACAGCAAAGGTTTCTCCCATGAGACCAATTTTATAGTAGATAAAACCATTTTTAGGATCCTGGTTCGCACGCAGTAAGCGAGTCTCTTCAAATACTTTTTGATACCAGTTAAACTCAGGTTGAGCCATATACCACCGATGATTGAGTTCGCTCGGGTCTGGATCTACAGCTTTGTTGATATACGGTTGAAGCTCCCTTCGGATTGTTCTGTATTGTTTTCGCGCAGCAAGTTCTTCCACGCGTGCGTGCATGGGATGATTTTCGGCATCAAAATAACCAAGCCCACCTGCTTCAAAGAGCTTCGCATACATATACCCCTCTTGAAATTCCTTGTCCGCCGGTTTATATCCCCGATGATTGTCTTCATCATCGTAGGTAAATCCTTTAAGCCTTTCCTGAGTATATTTTTTATCTCCGCTCCCCTCATTTCGGTATTCGAAAACATTTTTCTTCGCCATAAAGGGGGAGTCCTTAGAGGCGTAGAAATAAACTTTTGCGCTTACCTCTGATACAGAAAAAATACAAAAAATAAAAAATAAGAAAGTTCTCATCACAAAAACCAAAAGAAAATATAATCCTTACCCATTTATTATAGGTTTTTGTTATTAACATACCCTTAACAAACACCTCAACCTTTAAATAATCTCCTTGCTGGATAAAGGACACTCCCGCTATAAATGGTGTAACATTCCATAACTATAATGACTTTATAATGACGCACACTTATCGCACACACACATGCGGAGAACTTACCCTTTCACACAGGGATCAACACGTAAAACTTTCTGGATGGGTTCACAGAAAACGTGACCATGGCGGTCTTCTTTTCATTGACCTCAGGGATCACTACGGCATCACACAGTGCGTCATTCAAAATGACTCCCCGATCTTTAAAATTCTTGATCAAACAAAAAATGAGAGCGTTATCACACTGGAAGGTAAGGTTGTTACACGAACATCGGACACTATTAACCCAAGGATGAAAACGGGTGAGATTGAAGTTGTCATCTCTCACGCAGTCCTTCAATCGGAATGCTCCCAGCTTCCTATCAATGTGAATAGTGATGCTGAATTCCCAGAAGAGACACGTCTTACCTATAGGTTTTTAGACCTACGTCGTGAAAAGCTACATAAAAATATTGTCCTCAGGTCAAAAGTCATTACATCTCTTAGAAATCGCATGATTGAACAAGGGTTTATGGAATTTCAAACCCCCATTCTGACCGCATCTTCCCCAGAAGGAGCACGGGATTACCTGGTGCCAAGTCGTCTTTATCCCGGTCATTTTTATGCCCTTCCCCAAGCCCCTCAAATGTTTAAGCAGCTTTTGATGGTGGCCGGGTTCGATCGCTATTTTCAAATCGCTCCTTGTTTCAGGGATGAGGATGGACGTGCGGATCGTTCTCCTGGTGAGTTCTACCAACTCGATCTTGAGATGTCTTTTGTCACCCAAGAAGATGTTTTTGCCGCTATTGAACCCGTCCTTACGGGTGTGTTTAAGGAATTTGGCGATGGTGCCACTGTGGATGATTTTCCCTATAAACGTATTCCTTTTGATGAAGCACTCTTGAAATACGGCTCTGACAAGCCAGATTTGCGGAACCCTTTGATCATTTCAGATGTGACAGAAATTTTTGAAGCCTCTGAATTCACAGCTTTCAAAGAATCCATTCAAAAAGGCGCTGTTGTACGTGCCGTACCCGGGCCAAAGTGCGCAGAAAAATCCAGAAAATTCTTTGACGACTTGGGTGACTGGGCAAAATCTCTCGGCCTTCCAGGAGTGGGTTATATCACCTTTACAAATGGTGAAGCAAAAGGTCCGATTGTGAAATTTTTAAGCGAGACACAGCTGAACCAACTTAGGGAAAAATCCGGCATTGCTGAAGGAGATTCCGTTTTCTTTATCTGTCATAAAAATGCCTGGAAATTTGCGGGGCTCCTTCGCACAAAACTTGGGAATGACCTTGATCTTCTTGAAAAGGATGCCTTTCGTTTTTGCTGGGTTGTTGATTTCCCTATGTATGAGCTTGATGAGGATACTGGAAAAATTGACTTTTCCCACAACCCCTTTTCTATGCCACAAGGGGGTATGCATGCTCTTGAAAACCAAGATCCACTCACTATCAAAGCCTATCAATATGACATCGTATGTAATGGTGTTGAACTTTGCTCAGGTGCCATTCGAAACCACCTTCCCGAAGTTATGTACAAGGCCTTTAACATTGTGGGCTACGGACCAGAGGAAGTGGAAAAACGCTTTAGCGGTTTGTTAAACGCCTTCAAATTTGGTGCCCCTCCCCATGGTGGATGCGCTCCAGGTATTGACCGTATTGTGATGCTTCTTGCCAATGAGCCTAATATTCGAGAAGTCATTGCGTTCCCACTCAACCAACAAGCTCAAGATCTTTTGATGCAAGCCCCCTCTCCAACAACGCCAGAGAGGCTCAAAGAACTTCATCTTGATGTACGTTACCCTCGCAAAAAAGAAGAAAAAGCAAGCGCATGACCGTTGATTATAAAAATACTGTTTTCCTGCCCAAGACGGATTTTCCTATGCGGGCAAATCTCGCGGAGCGGGAGAAGGAACATCTTAAAACATGGGAATCCTTAGATCTTTACCAAGAAATTCGCAAAGCTTCTCAGGGAAAGAAGAAATTTATTCTTCACTATGGACCGCCCTATGCCAACGGACATATTCATATTGGTCATGCTCTTTCAGAAATCCTTAAGGATGTTTTGAATAAAATCAAACAGATGCAGGGTTTTGACGCGCCGCTTGTCCCAGGTTGGGATTGTCACGGGCTTCCGATTGAATGGCAGATCGAGAAAGAGTATCAAGCCAAAGGAAAATCCAAGGACGATGTCCCCGCCATTGAGTTTCGCAAAGAATGCCGCGCTTATGCCTCGAAATGGATTGATATTCAGCGAGAAGAATTTAAACGACTTGGCATTATGGGAGATTGGAAAAATCCTTACTCCACCATGGATTTCCAATCTGAAGCTAAGATTGTTGAGGAAATCAGCAAACTTGCCATGGGTAATCTTCTCTATCGTGGACTAAAACCTGTTATGTGGTCTGTGGTTGAAAAGACAGCCCTTGCAGAAGCTGAGGTCGAGTATAAAGATCATGTAAGTGATGCCATTTATGTGGCATTTCCTATTGTCAAAACTAATACCCCTGCGATCCAAGATGCTCATTTTGTGATTTGGACCACAACACCCTGGTCACTCCCAGGAAACAGAGCCATTGCTTATGGACATTTTCATTACCTCATCATTGAGGTTGAAGACGCAGAAAACAAAGATATTTGCGGAAAAAAATTTATTATTGCTGAGGATTTGCTAGAAGATTTCCTCACCTCAGTAAAAATTTCCGCGCACAGTATTGACGGACGCATTGAAGGACAATCTTTCGAAGGTACCCATTGCCACCACCCCTTACGTCATCTTGGTTATACATTTGATGTTCCACTTTTCTTTGGTGAGCATGTCACAATAGATGCTGGAACGGGCCTTGTTCACACAGCGCCGAGTCACGGTTTAGAGGATTTTATCCTCGGTCAGACACATAACCTTGAGGTTCCTGAAACGGTGGGTGAAGATGGTCTTTATACATCACAAGCTCCTCACTTTAAGGGTATTCATGTTTATAAAGCGAATACCCCTATCATCGAAGCACTCAAAGAATCAGGAACCCTTGTTCACCACAACAAAATTACCCATAGCTATCCTCACTCATGGCGATCTAAGGCACCTCTTATTTACCGCGCTGCTCAGCAATGGTTTGTGGATGTTCAAAAGATCAGAGAATCCGCGGTCAAAGCCATAGGAAACACACGTTTTGTTCCAGAAAGTGGAAGATCTCGCATCCTGAGCATGGTAGAAAACCGCCCGGATTGGTGTATTTCCCGTCAACGTGCCTGGGGCACGCCTATCACACTCTTTGTACACAAGGAAACAAAAGAGGTTTTAAGGGATGCGGATGTCTTTCATCGTATTATTCAACAGGTGAAGGAACATGGTGTGGATGTTTGGTTTACAGCATCCCCCGAAACGTTTTTAGGTCAGGGCTATAACGCCAATGATTTTGAACAAGTGTTTGATGTGGCCGATGTCTGGCTTGACTCCGGGTGCACACACACATTTGTTCTTGAAGATCGCAAAGAACTTTCTTGGCCCGCTGATGTGTATCTTGAGGGATCAGACCAGCATCGCGGTTGGTTTCAATCGTCCCTCCTCCATGGAGTGGCCACTCGAAATCGTGCGCCTTATAAAGAAATCGTCACCCACGGTTTTGTTCTGGATGAGAAGGGCTATAAAATGTCCAAATCCCAGGGTAACGGCATGACACCAGAAGAAGTTATCAAAACCTATGGCGCAGATATTCTGAGACTTTGGGTTGCATCTGTAGACTATTCAGACGATGTACGCATTGGCAAAGATATCCTTAAACAACTTGAAGATATCTACCGTAGGTTTCGTAATACCCTGCGCTATCTTCTTGGTGCACTCGATGGGTTTCAAAAAAGCGAAGAACTACCGTTTGACAGACTTCCAGAGCTTGAGAAGGTCATGCTTCATAAACTCTTTGTCCTTCAGAAAAAGGCAGAGGATGTAGGAAGATCCTATGACTTCGCAGATTTTTACAATACCTTGCATCAATTCTGCACAAGTGATTTATCCGCTTTTTATTTTGATATCAGAAAGGATTGCCTTTATTGCGATCCCGCAGATTCCTTGAAACGTCGGGCAACACGGACAGTCATGAATATCATCCTTGATGCATTGATCAAGTGGCTTGCACCTGTTTTAAGTTTCACTGCAGAAGAAGCGTATCTGTTTAAAAATCCTGATGCCAAGAGCGTTCATCTTGAAGTTTTCCCTGAATTCCCGGTGATGTACGAAAATGAAGCTCTCTTTGAAAAGTGGGAAAAAATTCGAACATACCGATCCGTCATGACAGGAGCGATTGAAGTTGAACGCGCCGCAAAAACAATTGGATCGAGTCTCCAAGCAGAGCTTACAATTTATACATCTCCTGAAATCATGAGTCTTTTTGAAGGTCAAGATGTTGCAGAAATTGCCATTACATCAAAGGCGAAAATCATTCATGCTCAACCTTCTGCCTCTGCATTTATGCTCGATAATGTTGAGAATATGGGTGTTGTCGTCACAAAAGCAGAACATCATAAATGTGAGCGTTGCTGGAAAGTCCTAGAAGAAGTGACTCCACCAAAAATGCTTTGTAATCGTTGCAATGAGGCGGTGACCTCATGATCCAAAAAAAATGGTTTATTATCCCACTCACCATCGCTGTGGTGTTTGGTTTGGATTTTTTAACAAAACAATGGATCATTGGTTTCTTGGAGCATCAGATTTCTGTCGAGGTGACTTCGTTTTTTAATCTGATTCTGACCTTCAATCGCGGTGTCAGCTTTTCCATGTTTCAAGCGGGATCCTCTCATGGGGTCATCATGTTAATTGGGCTTACATCCCTTTTGTCCATTCTGATTGCTTATCTTGCCTGGAAAAGCACATTAACCGGAGAAAGAATTGCGTATGCGATGATTCTTGGGGGAGCGCTTGGCAATCTTTATGATCGTGTACGCCTTGGTGCTGTGGTTGATTTTTTAGATTTTCACCTTATGGGCCACCATTGGCCCGCATTCAATATTGCTGATAGTGCCATCTGTGTTGGTGCTGCACTTATCTTTCTCTGTCAATTCTTGTTAAACACTAAAAATAATAAAAAGGGTTAATTCTCATGAAAAATTTCTATGCTATCACTTCTTTATTGTCTCTCTCCCTTTTACTATCTGGATGTGATTCTGTTCGAAATACCTTGGGTCTGGATCACTACCAAGCCGATGCTTTTGCTGTTCCAACTAACCCACCGCTTGTTCTTCCACCAAGCTATAACCTTACCCCCCCTAAACCAGGTGCAGCTCCTACACATGTACAGACATCAGAAACAAAAGCGCAATCTGTTCTTCAAGTTGAGGATGCAAAAGTCCACAGTGGTTCAGGAACAGAAAAACAAATGATGAAAAATGCTCAAGTCAAAACCCCAGAAAATATCCGAGAGCTAGTAGACAAAGAGGCCGCAGATGAGGCAACATTAGAAGGGAAGCTCAATAAACAGGTAAAGTCCTGGAAAGAGCAAGCCAAAGAAAATTTTGAAAGCATCAAAGGCGAAAAAAAGCCTGAGACGGAAAAACATAAAGAAGGATAGAGAAAAAATGACACGCTGGTTTATGGCCTTACTTTTCGGTATCAGTTTTGCCAGCGTCTCTACCTCAGAGGATCCGGATCAGGAACGTCCTTCTCATCCATCACAAGAGAACAACGAAGCCAACCCAACAAAGAATCTTCCATTCCCTTTACTCCCCCCTTCTCCTGACCTTTCTCATATAAAAATTTTGGAGGTTCCCCTAGAGAGAGGTGTCAAAGCGTGGCTTGTGAGAAGTGTCGAAGCTCCTGTCATTTCTTTAAACATTGTGTTACGTGGGTGCGGTTCTCGGGCAAAAATACCTAATAAAGCTGGAGTCGAAAGACTCGTTCTTGCCATGACCGATGAAGGTGCTGGAGAAATGGACTCTCGTGCATTCAAACGCTTTCTCATCGAAAACAATATTGATTTTACAAGTGATAGCAGCCTAGACATTGCTGTGCTCTCTCTCCGATTTCCAAAAACATCGATCACACAAGGATTTCAGGCTCTCAAACTCATCATCAGTCACCTTAATTTCAATGAAGATACCCTTAAAGATGTTAAACAGCGTCTTAAAGTCTCTTATAGGCAGGCCCTCGAAGATGACGGCAACATCATCAATGATGCCATATCATCTACTCTTGTCAAAAATACGGTCTATGAACATTCAACAAAGCAAGCCCTTGCAGACATTGATAAAATCACATCCGAAGATCTGAAAAATTTCTACAAAGAATATTTTACTATTGATCGCCTTATCGTAGGCGTTTGTGGCGATATCACAGAGGGAGAGCTTAAAAACTACATCAATACGGCATTCCAAGACATGCCAGAAAAATCTTCCTCCCCCAAACCTTCGCCTATTTCACCTCAAAACTTAGGGTCACGGACAAATATCCCAATTGATGTTCCACAAAGCACAGTTGCTTTTGCCCATCCTTTTGTGAGTCGCGCAGATCCCGATTTTTATGCCATGGATATTGCACTTGATATTTTTGGTGCGGGGGATTTTGAGGCACGACTTATGAAAAGCATTCGCGTGAATCAAGGACTTGCTTACGGAGCTGTTGCAGAGCCTCTTCCTGCCGAACTCCTTTCCATGGTTTATGGATCTGCGTCAACACGCACACAAACCGTTGAAAAAGTCGTTTCTCTTATTCGAAATGAATGGGATACCTTTGTTACCAAAGGTGCAACACCCGAGGAGGTTTCTAACGCTAAGGAAAAAAACATCGCTCAATTTGCACTTCGTCTTTCCAGCACACCTCAAGTTGCATCTGTTCTGTGCGCCATCCAATATCATAATCTTGGTATAGACTTCCTTCAAAAGCGTAAGGATATCATTAGCGCCCTCACCACAGAGCAAATTAATACTGCAATAAAAAAACATCTCTCATCCGATAAACTCACCTTTTTTGTAGGCGGAAGAGAACTTCAACCTTCGACATTACCCGCTACATCAAAGGGAGCCGCATAAATGAGACTTCTCCTTTCACTTTTTTTTGTGTGTTTTTTGATTGGATGTGAAAAACCAAAAGATCGAGGAATTTTTGGGCACAAATCCTTTAGCCTTAGCAATGGCTTAGATGTTTATGTGATTGAAAATAAATTCACCTCACTCATCAATGTTCATGTTTTTTATAAGGTTGGAACAGCCGATGACCCTTCTGCGGAACGGGGTCTTTCCCATTTTCTAGAGCATCTTATGTTCAAGGGCACAGAAAAATTTCCAAAAAACTCCCTTGATCAGATTCTTTCTCGTCAAGGTACCGATTTCAACGCCTACACAACCCAAGATTTCACCGCATATACATCCACAGCATCCGCAGATCAGCTTGAGCTTATTCTGATTCTTGAGGCGGATCGTATGAACTCTTTAAGTTTTTCAAAGGACAGTGTTGATAAGGAAAAGCAAGTCGTCCTCGAAGAACGTGCCATGCGCCTAGAAAACAATCCCTTTGGCCCCGCACAAGAAGAATTCCTGAGGGTTTTATATGGAAATCATCCCTATGGTATTCCGCCTATTGGTTATGTAAAGCATATCAATGCCTACTCCCAAGAGAGTGCTATGGCACACTATAAAAAATACTACACACCCCAAAATGCCTTCATCCTTGTGACAGGCAATGCCAGTGTGGAAAAAGTTAAATCTCTTGTTGAAAAGTACTTTCAATCCATTCCAGGAGGTGAAAAAATCACTCGTCAACGTTTGACAGAACGCCCCTCTTCCTCAAATATTACCATACGGAATAAATCCCCCAGGATACAGCTGACCTACGTTCACATGAGTTATCATGCCCCAAACTTCAAGTCAGAAGGTCACGAACATGCGATTCCTCTCAAGATTCTTTCTCATATCATTGCAGGAAATGAACTGAGTCGCCTTTATGAAAAATTTGTAGAGGGCGAAAAAATCGCTGCTGACGTTGATTCTGAGTATAACTATACTTCGTTCGATCCTCAGGATTTTTCCTTCGGCATGACATTGATTTCCGGGATAAATCCGGATGAAGCTATTAAAAAAATGCGCACTGAAATTCAAAGTCTTGTCACAGCTGGCATTACGGAGCAGGAGTTGAATCAGGCAAAACGGGACCTCACGGCAAATTTTGCCTTTGTCCTGGATGGAATCACCCAACCTGCAAAATATTTTTCACCCATCGCCAATGGATATTCTGTGGAAAATATTGAACATTTGGACAAAAAAATTAATCAAGTCACGCTGGAGCAGCTCAATGCCGCAATACGTTACCTCCTTTCCTCTGATCCTGCTGTAACTCTCATCCTTCTTCCCAACCGATAGGCCTCTATATGAAATATCTTCTTTCACTCATCATTTTTATATTGCCAGCATTGGCTCAAAATCCGGAGATTTCTGTGACAGAACAACGCCCTCTTTTTCATTTTCAAAAAGCTGTTGTAGTAGAGGGAGATAAAATTGCAGGAAGTCAACTCGGATGTCCCACAGCGAATATTTATCCAAACGGACTTAACCTTTCGTCAGGCGTATATGTAGGTCGCGTTCAATGGGATGGACAGACCTGGGGCGCCATGATGTATGTTCCCTCAGAGTATCAGTTGGCCAATGAACCAAAGTGCAAGGGACTTTTTGAGGTTCATTTGATTGATCTTCCCACCGAAAAATCAAATCTTTATGGTCAAGTGATTTCAGGAGATGTTCTTTCTTTTATACGCAACCCTGTGCCCTGGACCACAGTAGAGGCGATGAAAGAAAAGCTCGAAGCAGATATTTATGCTTGCAGACTCTGGATAGAGAAAAATTCTCAATAACTCGGCTTTCTTCTTGACCGATAAAAAAGACTCAATACCACAGAAAATAGCAAAATGGCGCCAAATTGGTGCATAAGCGCAAGTTTTACGGGGACAATATAAATAAGTGTCGCAACACCTAAGCAGATTTGTAATGCTGCACTCAATGCGAGAATCGACGCACTTTGAGTCATGCCGTAACTCATCAATCGCAAACTCGTTAAAAGAGCCATGATAAAGGTCACAATGCCCAACCACCGGTGAACAAGTTGAACCGTCACTTGATTCTCAACAAAGTTTATGATCCATGGTGATTGATGTAGCCATTCCGAGGGGATCCACTGACCACCCATAAGCGGAAAAGTATTATAAAGGCTTCCCGCACGCAAACCCGCAACAAAAGCACCATAAATAATTGTCAGCATCGTCATGGCAAGGAGCGTATGCAAGATCCCCCTAAGACGATAAAGGGAAGATTCTCCATGAGGCAGAAAGTCAAAAATAGTCCAAAGCATAAAGCCCAATAAAACAAATGCCATGGATAGGTGTGCCGCTAAGCGATAATGACTCACATAAGGGTTGTCAACAAGGCCACTCTTCACCATATACCATCCCATAAATCCTTGAATCAGAATCAACATCGCAATAACTGCAAGGCGCTTCTTCAAATGAATGCCAAGTTTCCCCCAAAACATGATGAAGGGAATGAGAAAGACAAGTCCAAGAATCCGACCAAGCAACCGATGGCTGTACTCCATCCAAAAAATAAATTTAAAACCGCTTAGGTCCATATCCATATGTTTGAGTTTATATTCGGGGAAAGACTGATAATTCAAAAATTCTTTTGCCCACGCAGCTTCTGAAAAGGGAGGAAGAATCCCAGAAATCGGTTTCCATGCCGTAATGGAAAGGCCTGACTCTGTCAATCTTGTCGCACCACCAAGAAGTATCATGGCAACTACCAAAATAGTGCAAATACTAAGCCACAAGAGAATGGACCGAGAAGATACTTTCATATTCTGTCCTCATAAAAAAACCTTTAAATAAGCTTAGGAAATCACGTCTCCTGATGCAAAAGTTTTTCTCTCTCCATTTAAAAGATCGAGGATAATATGCCCCTCATCCGATAGGCTCACAAAAGCCCCTTCGAAGGTTTTTTGCCCCAAAGAGACTTTAAGCCGCACCCCTTTGGGTGTTTGCTCAAAAAATCTATTTTTGAGAAAGTCTGGCCCCTTTTCTAGGAAATCCTGTTCTAAAGCTTCGAAAGTTTTAAGAATAGATGAAAGACAGAGAGAAACACTGGGTACAGACTCCGCAAAGTCAGAAAGGGCACATGCCGGCGTCCGTGTATTTTCAGGCTTAGACACAATATTAACACCGAATCCCATACCTATAACGACATGAACGTCGTCTTTTTCTTTGAGATATTCTGTGAGTACCCCTGAAATTTTTCTTCCCCCCACCAAAACATCATTCGGCCATTTCAGGATCACTTTTTGATAAATAAAAGTTGAAATCACTTCCTGAATGGCAAAACCCATCAGCATGGCATACCAACCCAGACTTTCCTTTGGGGATGACCATAAAAGCGTCGCAAGAAGATTTCCTTTTTCCGATTCCCATGACCTTGAGAAGCGTCCCCTTCCCCGAGTTTGAACATCCGCCAGGATGACAGTCCCCTTAGGTGAACCACGCTGAAACAGAAGCCGTGCCTCATCCATTGTGCTTGTGAGACTTTCGTAATGAAGAATCTTAAATTCCCGTGACACGTTAGGAGTAAAAAAGCGTTGCAGCTGCAAGACCCGACCAATTCAAAAGATAGGTCGGAACAAAAATAACCGTTGCAATCACCAGAAGGGAAAAGATAATTACGCCATAACTCATCCCTACCCGTGCAGGAATCATGGATGAAAGCCCTTGCTTTGAGGGATCAAAAAAGATGAGCTTCAACACATTGAGGTAGTAAAAAGCAGCAATTACTGTAGAAAGAACCATCACAAAGGCAATCGCATAATACTCCGCACTTACGGTCGCCTGGAGCAAAAATAATTTCCCCAAAAATCCGGGGAAAGGAGGAAGTCCAGCAAGAGAGAGGATCAAAATAGCAATAGATGCCGACAAAAACGGTTTTTCGGATGCAATCCCCTTAAGGTCAGAAAGATCCTCAACAACGTAACCACGCCTTAGCAAAACCATGATGCAAGACAAAAATCCTACAATCCCCACAATATATAGCGTTGTATAAAAAAGACTGGAACGCAGACCTTCTTCTGTCGCAATAGCAAGACCGAGCAAAGAAAATCCAACACTACTGATGGATGCATAAGCAAGGAAACGCTTCAAACTTGTCTGAAGAACAGCAGCAATAGCCCCTACAAGCATGGACAATGCAGAAATCACGAACACAATAGGTTGCCAATGCTCCATGAGGTAGTAAAATGGACCTGAAAAAAGTCGCATTACCACAGCAAGGGCTGCAATCTTGGGCGCTGTAGAAAAAAACAAAAGAAGTGGATAGGGGGTTCCCTGATAAACATCCGGGGACCACATATGAAAGGGAACCGCCGCCATTTTAAAACCAAGGCCGGCTATGACAAGGAAAGCACCAATCATCAATCCATAGGATACTCTCTCTCCACCATGAAGAATCTGCTCAAACACATAAAAATTTGTTGTCCCTGTATAGCCGTAAAGAAGAGAGATCCCAAAAAGGATAAACGCAGAAGCAACGGCCCCTAGGATAAAATATTTAACAACCGCTTCTGTCACATATTTTTCTTCGTGATGCAGCCCCAAAAGCACATAAATTGACAAGCTTTGAAGTTCTAACCCTACAAAAAATGTTAAAAAATCATGGGCAGACACAAGGACAAACATTCCGAGAATAGAGGCCAAAAAGAGAATGGCAAACTCAAAATGGCGGATATTAAAAAATGCATAGTTCGCACGAATATTTAAAAAGACAGCAATCCCAGAGATCGCAATCACTGTTTTGATAAAAATCGCAAAACTGTCACTCATAAAGTGACCATTAAAAGTCAGATCTCGAAGGCTTGGCACATAGTAAAGAAAGACCCCCGCCGCCAAGAGAGAAAGCGCTGCAAGATCAAAAATAAGACGTTTTGTCTTCTCACGAAAAATTGCACCGACCATGACCAAAAGCAAAATCATGGCCAGCAAAATAGCTTCTGGAAGTGCAGGAAGAACGTAAGCAACGAGTGTCATTTCATCCCTTTCTTTGCAAGTGGCTTAATATCAAATAGTCCATTGAAAATCATATCACTTGTTTTACGTTTTCCCTCATAGGTTTTTAAGATATTTTGCGTCGCAGGCGAAATGATATTGAAAAGAGGTTGGGGATAAAGACCAATCACAAAAACGGGAACCGCCAAGGCCATCATGACAACAACTTCTGAGCCTTTAATATCAAATAACCCTTTTGGATCCAGCGCTGGGTTAAGTTTTTCATAAACAACCCTCCGGTAAAGCCAAAGAGCATAGGCAGCACCAATAATAACACCAAGCACAGCAATCCCTGCAATGGTTGGAGAAACAGCAAAACTTCCAAGAAGCGCAAAAAACTCTCCCAAAAATCCGCTTGTCCCAGGAAGACCAATGGATGCCAACGTAAAGATCATGAAAAAGACAGCATAACGGGGCATTTTTTCCACAAGACCGCCATACTTGGCAATCTCTTTTGTATGAAATCGCTCATACACAACCCCCACACAGAAAAAGAGCGCTGCAGAAGTTAAGCCATGGCTAATCATCTGAGTCATACCTCCCACCATACCTTGGGGATGAAATGTGAAAAGACCAAGGGTGACAAAACCCATATGTGCAATGGAGGAATAGGCCACAAGTTTTTTCATATCCTTTTGAGCAAGGGCGACAAAGGATGTATACACAATCGCAATAAGACTCAAAAGATACACAAGCGGTGCAAAATAATAGGAAGCATCCGGCAGAAGAGGAATAGACAGACGGAGCATACCATAACCACCAAGCTTCAAAAGAATACCCGCCAAAATCATGGACCCAAGTGTGGGCGCCTCAACGTGAGCATCGGGAAGCCAAGTGTGCACTGGCCACATAGGAACTTTGACAGCAAACGATACAAAAAGAGCAAGCCACAAAATTTTTTGTGTATAGGGAGCAAAATTGGAATACATAAGCTCAACCATATTTGTTGTCCCCGACTCAAAGTACATCACAACAAAAGCGATCAGCATGAGAACGGATCCCGCCAAAGTATAGAGGAAAAACTTAAATGCCGCATAAACACGCCTGTCCCCACCCCAAATACCGATAATAAGAAACATAGGAATCAAAACGGCTTCAAAAAATACATAAAAAAGCACAAGATCGAGAGACGCAAAAACCCCCATTAACATCGCCTGAAGCAAGAGAAAAGCGATATAAAATTCCCTCACGCGATGAACCTTAAAGGGGTGAGCAAAGCAAACAACCATCAAAAAATTAGTGAGGATAATAAAGCTTAGAGAGATCCCATCAATTCCCAAATGAAAGGAGCTTCCAAAGGCGGGAATCCACATATATTTTTCAACAAATTGAAATCCTGAAAAACTAGGATCGAGATTCATCCACAAATAAACACTCAGGGTAAGAGTCATCAGGCTTGTGAGCATGGCCACCCTTGGTGCATTAAGTTCGCTTGCATGCCTGCGAATAAACATCACAGCAAGCGCCCCAAAGAGAGGAATAAGAATCAAGAGAGAGAGTAAAGGGACACTATTCATGACCATGTCCCCCAAAATATATAAAGCAACGTCACAACCACACCTAGAATCATAACAAAGACATAATGATAGAGATAGCCCGTTTGAAACGTCCGTAGCGTCATAGAGGCGCGTTCAATCACAAAGGCAGCTCCACCAGGCAAAAAGCGATCAATGATGCCCGTATCAATCCGTAACCAAAGGAAATTGGACAGCGTAAGCCCCCCTTGCACAAAGATACGGTTGTATATTTTGTCAAAAAACCACTTATTGAGAAAGAAAAGATAAATGTACTTAAATCGTCTTGAGATGGAAAATGCCAAAAACTGAGCCTGGTGAAATAAAACAAAAGCAAGGCTAATACCAAATATTCCCGCAAGGGTTGGCGCTTGCATCACCCAACTGGGGACGTGGGGATGTGCTCCCCCCATAAAAAATGACTCAGCCACATACCCAAGAACCACAGATCCTATAGCAAGCATCAATAGAGGAAACTTCATTACCCACGGTGATTCGTGCACGTGTGCCATCACCCGCTCATCGGCGTGAGTATCGCCATGAAACACTTTGATCAAGAGGCGCCAGCTATAGAGCGCTGTCATAAAAGCCACAAAAATACCAATCCAGTAGACAAAATGTGAGGAATGGAGCGGAGATGCATAGGTAGAGGCAAGAATGCTATCTTTGGAATAAAATCCCGCAAAAAAGGGAATGCCGGCAAGCGCTAAGCTTCCCACCCACATGACACCATAGGTAAAGGGAATATGCTTATAAAGCCCTCCCATATTTTCAATATTTTGTTCATCGGAAAGAGCGTGAATCACAGATCCAGCACCAAGAAAAAGAAGCGCTTTAAAAAAAGCATGGGTCACAAGATGGAAAAAAGATGCCCCCACAGCGCCAAGACCTGCTGCAAAAACCATATAACCCAGCTGGCTACAGGTTGAATAGGCGATAATACGCTTAATGTCATCTTGGACAAGTCCAACAGTTGCTGCAAAAACGCAGGTAATCGCCCCCATAATTGCAATAAATTGTTGAACGTGAGGGTCAATTGCAAAAAGTGGATTCAGACGAATTAGCAAATAAACGCCCGCTGTGACCATAGTTGCCGCATGGATAAGTGCTGAAACAGGGGTTGGTCCCTCCATCGCATCAGGAAGCCACGTGTGCAAACCGATCTGTGCGGACTTTCCCATCACTCCCAAAAAAAGCGCAATACAGATAAAGGGTACGGCTTGGAATGTCATCCCTAAAAAAGAAAATGTATTTTGATTAAGCGTCCCTTTTGTTACATGCACAAGAATTTCACGAATATCCAAGGTATGGGTCAGGAAGAAAAGACCCGCAAGACCGATAATCAAACCCGCATCACCAATTCTATTCATAACAAAAGCTTTGATGGATGCGGCATTCGCACTTGGTTTATGGAACCAAAAACCAATCAAAAGGTAAGAGGCCAATCCAACTCCTTCCCATCCCAAAAACATTTGAACAAGGTTTGGCGCACTCACGAGAGCAAGCATAAAAAATGTAAATAAGCTCAAATATCCCATAAACCTTGGGATTGAGTTGTCATGATGCATATACCCCACAGAGTAAATATGAATCAAACAAGAAATCACATTCACAACCGCCATCAT
>JBDHTO010000006.1:0-26113 GCA_039808665.1 Alphaproteobacteria bacterium
GTGGGCATACGTATGAGCATATCATGGCCCAGCTTATAGGTACAATTGTCATGACCTTGTTTTTCAACCTCGGTGATAGGCAAATGACTATACTCAGGGAACTGTTCCGCAATAAGTTTACGGGCAAGTGCGGGAGTGATATCAGTTGTAATCATATGGTTTTTGCTGGAGTCTTTTTTCGTTATTTTTTAATAGATATCGATACCTCTCCATCCTACACAAACCACTCCACATTTTTCCAGTGACCCGGGTTTGATTTTTTAGCATGAATTCGATCCGCCCAATGACCCACATGAATTTCAAGTTTGTGATCATCTGGATCCATAAAATAAAGGGATTTTCCAGGGGATGTGTTTTCCTTAAATATTGTTGCGCCGGATTTTATAATTTTTTCTGACAGAGTCTCGAAATCTTTATCGTCAATGCTAAAGGCGATGTGCGTATTACAGGGTGACGGTTTTCTTTTTTGATGTCTGTCCAAGTCCAAGGAAAGCCATAAACATCCCGGATCATGGGGATCCCCTGCAAGGAAATAAGCGCTCCCCTCTGATTTACAAAGGGGTGTAAAGCTAAGAATATTTTTATAGAAACTAAATGATTTCTCTATATCCCGGACAGATAGGTTGATGTGATTGATGCCTCTGATCATGATGCTACTTTCAGTTTTTTAATCATCAAAGAACTCACTTTTCCAACGAAGGCTCCCTCTGTGGGGGAGTATTTGCCAACTTTTTCGAAGCCGGCCTTCTCATAAACATGTTTTGCACGCGGATTATTTTCATCGGGGTCGATGCAAAATGTATCGGCCAAAGGATCGATATGGTTTTGATAAAAATCCATGAATGCACAAAGTGTTTTTGAACCAAGACCCTTACCGAGAAAGTCCCTATTTCCGATAGCAAAGTCGAGGGAGATGGTATGACCGGATGGGGATAAATATTCCCTATAAATATCCGGCAAATCTTGTTCCGATTTCAGGATATCCGAAAGGATAAAGGCATAAGGGATGTTATCATTTAACCCAATCCAGTAGTGCGTAGTACCTTCAAAATAGTGTTGTTTTTGACCATGGATGAAATTCAAAATGTCGTCTTTATGGTCTTGGGTATTATCCCAAAACTCCATCATATGGGGTTCAGCAAGTCAATGAAAAATGAGGTCAATGTGAGAAGGTGATGCTTTTTCAAAGGAGATTTTCATGGTTTTTATGCCCTTTCAAAGAGAAGAAGTTATCCATGTGTCGTTAGATTTCTCAGGAGGCTGGTGATAAATGGGAGTACAGTTTCCTATATCCACAAAGGGGAGTTTTAAAATGTCTTGGATCACCCAGTAAACACCGCCGTGGGCGACAATACAAAGAGGTGTGGGAAGTTGAAGAGCACTGATTAACCCTTGAGTCACCCGTTGTTTAAATTGGAGATAAGTCTCTCCACCTTCGATTTTTTCACCCGCTCTCCATTTTTGGATAAAGGAACCATCGTCTTTTTTCTGTCCTTCTATGACTCCCCAACAGGCTTCTTTGAAATTGTCCATGACGGTGATGGTTTTGCTTTCAAAAAGAATGCGCGCCGTTTCATGTGCTCTGAAAAGGGGGCTGCTGACAATGGATTGAAAGGGAATATTCCCTAAATCTTTTTTCGCACAATGGGCCTGATAAATACCGTGGTTATTTAAGGAAATGTTTTGTGATCCCATATACATTTTTTTCGCATTCCAATCGGTTTCACCGTGGCGAATAAAATAAAAGGGTGTGGGTGGAATCGAATTCATCATGTGCTTTTCAGTACGTATTTTTCAGTTCATTTTTTAATTTCTTAAGATCATTATCGTTTCTGATTTCTTTAAAAACGGTATGGGGATAGCGGTTTTTTAAAGCGGTGATTCGCTCGGCAACACGCCTTTCAAAGTTCCACATATATTTTATAAGAGGCCATCGAATCACCTCAGAACATCCGGGAGCCCTGTCATGGATATGGGTATTGGGCCTTAGGAATCTTTTTAAGATACGCCACAAGCAAAGCATTTTTGAAAAATTAAAATAAAGGATAAGGTCAGCCTTTTCCCACCGCATTTCAAGGGATCGGATGCTATTTCCATCAACAATCCAATGGTCGCTATCTACGATATTTTGTTGAATGTTTAAAAATTCGTCATAGTCCCTCTCAACCCAATTTTCTGTATAGAAATGTTTATCCAGGTGATGAAGGGGTAGATTTAAAACGTCGGACAGCCATACCGAGAACGTAGATTTACCACTTCCGGGTTGTCCAAAAATCATAATACGTTTGAAATGTGATGTTTTCATGGGGCTAATGTCCTTTTGTCATCCCTTTTTTAAATGCAAAGTCATGCCTTCGTGACTTGCTTGAAATCCAAGTTTTTCATAAAAAAATTGCGCCCTTTGTCGTTGTTTATTGGTCATCAATTGAACGATGGATGCGCCGTGTCCCATTCCATAAAGAATGGCTTGATGAAACATCCAGCTTCCAATATTTTGCCCTCTATATTTTTTGGCGACTCTGACAGCGTCAATATGCATGCGTGTACTTCCGATAAATGTGAGAGAATGTCTTATGTACAGATGGCATGTGCCAACAATTTCTTCATTATTTTCATCTTGGACAATCATCAAATATTGATGGGGATCGGCGTCAATTTTATGAAAGGCTTCGACGTATTTTTCATTAAGCAATGATGACTGAGATTCCCGCATTTGACCCAATTCATCTTCGCATAGCAACGCGACGATTTTTGGAAGGTCGCTTAATGTTGCCTTTCTGTAAGTGAGGTTTTTGTTCATATTATTTCAGTAATATCCAATTCAAAATCTCTTTTAAAAAAATTCACCAAATACTGTATATACTGATCCAGATCTTTTATTGTATCTGGTACCACCAGGGCGTGTACGGAACTGTGTCTTATTTCTGCGGCATTTTTAAAAAACGTATTAACTTCCTCGGATTCGCAATACTTTTCATATTGATTTAGATTTATCTTTGTATTGGTATTTAAATTAAATTTACTTTTTATTAAAGCCTCAAAAACGCTCCGCAATTGAATAGAAGCATCAATTCTCAGGTCATGATTTTTAAAATAAATACTCTTCCATAAATTTGATAGGATGTAAAAAGGGTGTATACTGTACTTGCAATCTTTCTTGCTGAGGATAAAATTAAAATTTTCAACTGCTTGTTTTGCAATCTCTAAGGCACAGGGGGGGTGATGTGGTTCCTGTCGTAATATTGCCTTGCAGGCTATTTTATATGCTTCGCTGGAAAAAGAGGCCTCGCTATGGATATACTCTTCAAGCGGCAAAAAAACTTTATCGACTGTATTGGGGATTATAAATTGATCAATATCGTTGCAAACTAAACTTCTTTTGATTGCAGTTGAGAAGGATATGTTAGGTTGTTTTTTTCTTTGCTCAATGTAAATAAGAGCATTAATTGCATTGATGACTTCTTTTTGTAGATTGATCGCTATACTATCTCGAGCTTGTTTAAAATCATCGAGGGTTTTACAATTTAAAATTGGGGCTAGATACCTCAATTTGCAATGTGAAAAATCAATAAAATAATAAAAATTATTAAAAAATGATATTTTAATATCATGATTTAATTCGCATTCATACATGAGCTTATGACGCTCCTGAGATGGATCGCAAAGTATATTGCGTAAGTCAAAAAAAGCTATTAACCCATTGATAGAAAAATAACTCACTCTACCCTCCTTACTTAGTCAAAATCATAAGACGTTCATAATGTACTTTTCAATTTCTCAACAAAGCGCTGCATATGGGGATCCGATTGATGATAGGGAATCTCATCGAAACTGAACCATTGAATTTCTTTAAATTCCTCTTTGTCATAATCATAAAAATCGGTGGAATCTCCTTTTAAAAGGTACCACAAACTCACATCCGTATGCCCTGCGGTCAATCCCACAGTGGTTGTGGAAGTAAGAAAAAGAGGCGAATCCATCAAAAATTCTGCGTGTATGTTGAGTTCTTCAAAACATTCCCGTGTGACGGTTTCTTTGGGGTGTTCATCGACCTCTACGTGACCGCCCGAAGGGAGCCAAAGATTGGCTTTGATATGATCCACAAGGAGGATTTTTTGATGCTTTTCATCAAAGAGAACAAAGTAAGACACAAGGTGTTTATTGGGAATATCCGGTTTTTGAATACGAAAAATGGGTGCATTACTTTGAATCCAGGAAAGTGTTTCTTGGATATGTTTTTCCTCAAGCGCATCATGAGGAGTCATGTTTGAAAGAAGAGAAAATATCTGAGAACGCATTGATTGATGGGGAGGTGAAATTTTTGTAGTGGTCTTCATCATTATTTTATTCCTCTAAGTCAATACGATCATCGTGAGAATGAGGGCAAGAAATTACAAGAAATCTCACATGCTCATTTGAATCGTTGAATACTTGATGAATGACTCTGGGTGCAATCGTAATCCCCTGATTTTTTTGAAGTTGATAAACAGTGTCATTGAGCTTGATGGAAAGAGTTCCATCCAAAATATAAAAAAATTGTTCTGTGAGGTTATGGATATGCTTTTTTTCAGAAGTTCCGGGGGGCATGGTTTCTTCAATAACTGTAAAAAATCCTTCTCTTTTTAGCCACCACCCATGACAATTTTCTCCCCATGTAAAGCGAGAAGACGTTTCCTTTGAAATAACAGGAATAGACATTTTATTAAACTCCACAGGAAATCAGCCGCCTTAGCTGGGGTCTATTAACAAGACAACCTTGACAGTCTTATGATTAAATCATACCTAATGAATAGAGAAAAATTCTTTGATACACAACGTTGTCCTTTTCTATAGAAATTAAAAATGTTTTTGCCGGTTATGGGCGTCACAGTGTGCTTGACGATGTGTCATTGACCATGCGTCCGGGGGATTTTTTGGCAATTACAGGACCCAATGGTGGAGGGAAAAGCACCTTTATCAAACTTGTTTGTGGTCTTATCCAGCCAACGTCAGGATATGTTGAAAAACAAGGGTTGGCGCAGCATGATGTTGCCTATCTTCCTCAACATAATACACTTGATAATTACTTTCCCATTACCGTAAAAGATGTTGTGAGCATGGGTCTGTATCATAAAGTAGGACCGTGGAGAAAATACACATCCGAAGATCATCAAAAAATTTTTGAATGTATCGAAAAAGTAGGATTGCTAGATTTTGCAGATCAGCAAATTGCAACCCTTTCAGGGGGGCAATTTCAAAGGATGCTTTTTGCCCGACTGATGATTCAGGATGCAAAAGTTCTTTTTTTGGATGAGCCTTTTTCAGCCATTGATGATGTGACAAGTGAACTTTTTATCGAGCTTTTAAAAGACTGGAATCGGCAAGGTAAAACGATTGCGGTGATTCTTCATGATGTGCATATGTTGAGTGCGCATTTTGATCATGTCATTTATATCAAAAAACATTTGAAAAATATGAAAATAAGCGATGCTTTTTCTCCTCACAAACTCAAAGGTAATTCGTGATGATAGAAAGTTTTTCTAAGATTTTTTTGAGTCCATTTTATGAGTACGATTTTATGCGTCATGCTCTTTTGGCGTGCGTTGCCACATCTGTGACAAGTGGGATTTTGGGCGTTATCTTAGTACTGCGTCGCCTTAGTCTTGTTGGTGATGCTCTTTCTCATGGGATTCTTCCAGGAATTGCGATTGCCTATTTGAGTGCGGGTTTTTCTTTTTCTCTCATGAGTGTAGGTGGCCTTATTGCAGGTGTTTTGATCGCTGTTTTGGCCAGTTATTTCTCTAAACATACAAAGCTTAGGGAAGATGCAACACTTAGTGGTTTTTATCTTTTTTCACTTGCTCTTGGCGTTCTTTTGCTTTCATTGAGTTCAGGTGGAATGAAGGTGAGCCATCTTCTTTTTGGTAACGTCCTTGCCATTACAACGGATGCACTTTTCCTCATTTTTGGAATTTCCTTTTTAACGATTACCCTTTTTCTTGTTTTTTCCAGGATGATGATTTTTTCTTATTTCGATGAAATTTTTATGGCGCTGACCGGGGTCAAAACAAGAGCATTAAACATGATGTTTTTAATTCTTGTCGTGCTGAATCTGGTCGCTTCATCACAAACTCTTGGCACACTTATGGCTCTTGGGATGATGATGCTTCCAGCAATTGCAGCAAATCTCATGGTGAGGCATATGTGGTCCCTATTTATTCTGAGTGGTGTTATTTCCATAACCTGTAGTTATTTTGGCCTTGTTCTTTCTTTTGCACTCAACATGCCAACGGGTCCTTTTATCGTTCTTCTTGCAGGAGTTTTTTATTTTATAGGACTTGGTTTTTATATGCTAAGAGAGCGAACATGCTAAGGCTTTATTCCGATGAGCATCTTTCTGAAAATGTGATTATTCCCCTTGATGAAAGATCTTTTCATCATGCATGTGTTGTGATGCGTTTAAAAGAAAAAGATCACTTTCTACTCTTTAACGAGCAAAATGGTGAATTTGAAGGGAAAATTTATGAGAAGCAAAAAAAATCAGCCACAGTACATCTTCAAAAAAAGATAAAAGAGCCTCAGCCCTCAAAACCTCTGCACCTTGTTTTTGCTCCCTTAAAGCCAGAGAGAATGAGCTTTCTCATTGAGAAAGCAACAGAATTGGGAGTGACTCATTTTCATCCGGTTTCCATGAAACACGGTCAATATCAAAAAATAAATTTGGATAAGTGGAATGATTACGCGTTACAGGCTGTCCAACAATCTGAGCGCTTTACCCTTCCTGTTTTTGAATCTCTTCAAGCATTCTCTCAGGTGATCGAAAGTTCTCAACGCTATGAGTCCTTTGTTGCGAGGGAGAGGTCGTCTTCTTCAAAAATACTGCGAGATTCTTTTAAAAATATTACAAAAGAAACGATGCTTATCGTTGGTCCAGAAGGTGGGTTTGCAGAGGATGAAAAACGCATGCTAGAATCACAGGGGCATATTCATAAAATAACACTTGGAGATTTTATTTTGCGCGCAGAAACAGCTGCCATTTACATGATTTCTGTATACAGGGAGCATTGCCTATGAGGTTCATTTTATTTTTTTTAATCTCCCTTCTCAATGTCGCTGCTGATTCTGGAAATGTGGAAAGTATTGATATTCAAAATCTCCAAGATCTTGCTCGCGTAGAAGACATGGCCATGCATGGAAGTGATGCGGCGGCCGTGAGGGTGGGGGAATTTTATCTTTTCGGTCCAGAGCAGTACCAAGATACGGAGAGGGCTTTGGAATTTTTACGGCGTGCTTATCACAAGTATAATATGGAAGCTGTGGAAATCATGGCAGGGGTTTATTTGAATGGAAGAGGTGTTCCGCCAGATCCCATTCGTGCAGAGCGGCTTTATAAAGTGTGTGCAGGTCGTACCTATGGACCATGTCAGGTGAATTTGGGATTAATGTATAAAAATGGTGTTGACGGAGTAGATGGAAATCGGGGGATCGCCAAAGATCCTAGAAAAGCTTACTTTTGGCTTCATAAAGCTGCGACAAACCCTGGCCTGGGTGCTCTGATTTATGATGCTGCGAAATGGCGTAATCAGGTTGCCTATGCCTTGAGTGAGAAGACACGCAGAGAGATCCAAGATCGCGTACGGTACGAAAACGATCGCGATAATATACATCTTCTCAATGCTGGAAAAGATATTTTTGAGGGGGAATGATATGAAATTTTTATTGTCCTATGTCTCTTCTTATCTTGCACTTATTGTACTTTGCTTTATCACAAGTTTGACATTTTCCTATGGGGTAGGTGGTATCGACACTGTGCCGCGTGTGATATTTTTACTTTGTCAGCTTCAGCTTATTCTTTCTTTGAGTGCATCTTTTGATGTGGATGATCGGCAAGGAATTTTAGAACTGATAAGGGGGCTTGGCGAAAAAATTTTTGAAAAGTATGTGATACAAAAGCTCTTAAAAAGCCTTTTAATGTCTAGTCTTTTTACAACATTTGTCGGGGCTTTTTCTCTTTTCCTTTGGACCAGTTTGGAGCTGATGCAAGTTCTTTATTGGGCATTGATGTTGTTTATCACGGGACTTTTTACGTCCCAAATGTCTTTGATCATGAGTGCGCTGCGTCTTGGATCGGAGCAGTCGAGTATTCTTGGGCTTTTTGTTATTTTTCCCTTTGTGATTCCCCCTTTAATTTTTGCACAAAGTGGATTTGACATGCTTTTGGATGGGCGAAGTTTTATGGATTATTTCTATTTTAATTGTGGTGTGTCCTTGATAACCTTAGGCATGGGTCTGGTGCTCACACCAAAAATTCTAAGGCAAGCGCTTGCAACATGATCTCTAAAATAAGCACAATTTTTAAACCAACAACACTGGATCGCGTGGCGAAATACTGTGTTTATCGTTTTCTGTTCTTGAGTATTTTTCTTTTTGCTGTGGGTTCTTATGTGGCTTTTTTTAAAAGTCCTATAGATTATCAACAGGGCGAATATGTTCGATTTATGTATATTCATGTGCCGGCTTCGTGGTTTGCCCTTGGAATTTATACAATGATGGCGGGATTGAGTATTTCCGGATATGCATTCAAAATTCCAACAGCGCATCTTTTGACGCGTGCTTTTGCCATTCCAGGATGCCTTATGGCATTTATATCTCTTGTCACAGGAAGCCTCTGGGGGAAGGTGACTTGGGGAACTTATTGGGTGTGGGATGCGCGATTAACGTCCATGTTTATTCTCTTTTTAATTTATGGGGGGTATATTGTCATGTCCCATAAAAAGAAATTGGAGCAACTTCACAACCTTTCCATTTTTGTGATGATCGGTGTTGTGAATATTCCGATTATTAAGTATTCCGTGGATTTGTGGTTTACGTTGCATCAACCCGCAAGCATTATGCGACTTTCTAAACCGGCTATTCATGAGGCTTTTTTGATTCCGCTTTTTGTCTTTGCGGGAGCCTATTTCTTTTTCATTTTTGCAGTTGCCTCAAGAATTTTCCTCAAAGAAATGAGTTTTGAAAAGCAAAGACAGCAAAAACTTATGACCTTTCGTCAGCAAGCCTCAAAGAGTTTTGAAAGGGCTGCATAATGTACGTGATTTCATCTTATGTTTTTGTGTTTTTAATCCTCGGTGTGACTGTCTTTTTTACCTATAAAAAAGCGCCCCATGAAAATTAAATACCGACGTTTTGTCAAAATCATCAGTGGTCTTTTAATCATTTTCGGTGTGGTTCTGTTTCTTACATCGGTGTTTCGAAAAAATATTCGTTACTTTGTGACACCAATTCAAGTGATAGAAGAAAATCTGAAATCTCATAAGCGGCTTCGCCTTGGGGGAGTTGTGAAAAAAAATTCCTGGAAGAAAGAAGGTCTGAACCACACTTTTGTTTTGACAGACGGAGCACAAGATATTGTTGTAAAACACAAAGGGCTTCTTCCTGATCTTTTTAGGGAAGAGCAAACAATTGTGGCAGAGGGGCATTTTGAGGGTGATGTGTTTCTGGCGATGCAAGTTCTCGCTAAGCATGATGAAAATTATAAACCACCGCTTCTTTCAAAAAGTCAAAAATCATGATGCCATTGATAGGAACAAGTTATCTTGGTGAAGGATTTTTGATAGCGTCCTTTGTCCTGTGTCTGATTCATCTGATTAAACCCATTCGTCATATAAACCGGTTTATTTTTGCGCTCATACTGATTTCATTTTTATCGCTGATGTATGGACATTTAAGCGATGATTTTTCCATGCTGAATGTGGTGTTGCATTCTCATAAAGATAAACCTTTTCTCTATAAAATAGCGGGCCCTTGGTCAAGTCATGAGGGCTCCATGTTGTTTTGGTGTTTGCTTTTGTCCGTTTATGCGAATGTTGCCGAAGTTTTGGAAAAGGATAGGGATGTTTGGAAAACGCAGGAAGTTTTTTTCGTCCTTTTGTCTTTTGGATTTTTACTTTTTACCTACATCACAAATCCCTTTACGCGCCTGATTCACCCTGTGCATCAGGGGATGGATCTTAACCCTGTGTTACAAGATGTGAGCCTTCTTATCCATCCTCCTCAGCTCTATCTTGGGACCATCGGTTTTTCTGTGCCCTTCATACAGAGTTTGAGTTATTTGAGGCATAAAGTTTTGCCAAAGATTGGACGAGAAAATCTCTTTTTAAGTTTGTCTATAGGTTTATTTTTTCAAACTTTGGGAATCGTTTTGGGAAGTGTGTGGGCTTATTATGAGCTTGGTTGGGGCGGATGGTGGTTTTTTGATCCCGTTGAGAATCTCGCGCTTATTCCCTGGATGATGGCCCTTATAACTCTTCACCTTCTTATTCTATCTCGAAAGAATGACGGGATGTATTCTTGGGCAATCATCGGATGTCTTAAGGTTTTTTCAATGTGTTTGCTTTCTCTGACACTGATACGTGCGGGGCTTTTGAATTCAGTGCACGCATTTGGAAGCGACCCGGAAAAGGGGATGTTACTTGGAAGCATTTTTGTTTTATGGGCACTTGTTGCAACTCTATTCTATTTCCGATTTGATGGACGTCTTTTGGTTTCTGTCCCTTTGAAAAAGATGAATATTCAAAATCTGACGATGATTGCTTTTGCTTTTTTTATGGTGTCACTTCTTGCTCTTATTCTTGGAACACTCATGCCTGTTGTGATGGATGCTCTAGGGGAAACGTTTGTATTGGGTTTTGATTATTTTATTCAATCCTTTGTTCCTCCTATTCTTTGTGCTGCGCTGCTTTTAGTGTTTGTTTTGATTCAGACCAAATGGAGCCAGAAAGTGATCTCAAAACATATGGGGCATTTTGGTTTTTATGTAGCCATTGTGGGTATTGCATTTTCTTCATTTAAGGGAGGGGAGGAAGAGTTTTTGATGAGGGAGGGTGAGACAAAAACGATTTTTGATTACACGGTTTTTTTGGAAAAAGTCGCGCTAGAGGATCGTCCTAATCATACGGCGGCCATAGCGAATGTTAATGTAGATGGTAAAATTTCAACGCCAGAAGAAAGATTTTACCACACACAAAATAGCCTCCACCGGGAGACGAAAATTATCACATCAATCCTCAATCAAATCCATGTGATGGCGGGGGATATTGGTGTGAATAAAAATACGGGGAAGGGGCAAGCCATTATTAAAATCATCAACAAACCCTTTATTATGTTGATGTGGTTGGGATTTTTTATGATGGGGGTTGGGTTACTTGTAAGTGCGATTAATGCAATTTTTCGCCGTTTTGAACTTCGCCATCGAAAGTAATAAGGCGAATGGCTTTATTAACATCAGAAAATCCGACAAGCAAAAACTGACTTTCAAATCCTGCGATATTTTTTGTGCCGAGGTTAACGCACCCTACAACTTTTTTCCCTACAAGTGCTTCAGGAGAGTAGTGATGGGTGATCTGGGCAGAGGTTTGTAAAACCCCCAGATCCTGTCCAAAATCAACCCACACTTTTAACGCGGGAAGGCGTGCTTTTTCATTAACTTCGGACTTGATGACAGTGCCTGATCGAAGTTCTATTTTTGCGAAATCTTCATAAGCAACTGTCATGTTATCCTCTATTTTTTAATGAGATTCATCGTCCTCAAGAACGCGTTCGTTAATTCCAAGGCCGTCATCGTTATCGCCATCATCTTCGAGTACGTCAACATCATCGCCTTCGATCTCTGTGTCAAGATCAAGATCTTCTGCAAGATCCAAGTCATCAAGTACATCGGCTTTTCCAGCGCTAAGTGCAGAAGCCTTGGAACGTCGTCCGCGACCTGAGACGATCATCTCATAGACGGATCCACACTTGGGGCATACAGGAGGTGTTTTTTTGAGGTCATAAAATTTCGCACTACACGCGGCGCATGAACGTCTAATGCCCCATTCAGCTTTTACCATGGTCGATCCTTTTATCATGAAGGGAATATTTTGCAAGAGCATACAAAGATATGAGGGATTTTTCAATCATAATGTCTCATGATTGAGCAAAGATCTTTGCATGTAAAAAAATTTTGTGGCACACCTAAGGTTATGCGATGTGTCTCTTTGGTTTTGTGATGCCCTTTGTTGTTGCCGTTGATGGTCCTTCTGGTTCTGGGAAAGGAACGATCTCTGCTTATCTTTCTGAAGCTTTTTCCTTGAAGCATATCGATAGTGGCCTTATTTATCGGTTTGCAGGTCTTTGTGGAATTGAAAAAGAGATTTCTCTTGATTGTCTCGATGTGAAGGATATCGATGAGCTTTGTCAAATTATCCGTGGTATAGAAGCTGAGGATTTTTCCCATCCGGATTTAAGGAAAGAGGAGGTTGCGTCGGCTGCTTCTAAGATCGCGGTTGTTCCAGAAATTAGAGAGGCCGCTAATCAGTGGATGCATCACTTTGTTAATCATCTTCCAAAGCATTATAAGGGAGCGATTGTTGACGGGAGAGATATTGGTACGGTTGTTTTCCCGAGTGCGCAGGTTAAACTTTTTATCACAGCCGATGAAGAAATTCGCCTGAAGCGTCGCTTTGCTCAAAGTGCTGAAAGTGAGGGCGTTATCAAAAAAATTATCCAAGAAAGAGATAAAAGAGATAGTTCGAGGAAAACGGCTCCGCTTTTGGCGGCAAAGGATGCGTATATTATTGATACGACGCATCTTTCGCTTGACGAAACCTGCCAACTTGCTGCAAAATACGTCCTTAATGCGATAGAATAGATAACTTATATTCATTGCATTGTTATGTTTAACCACTAACCCCCCAAATCTCCTAGAGAATCTTGGGTATTTTTAGGAATTTTTTATGACTCATCCAGCAAACAAAGAAAATTTTGCCGATCTTCTGGAGCAAGATCTTGCAAGTAAAAAGAGCTTTCAAGGAACCGTAACAAAAGGTACGATCGTCGCAATTTCCAGTGACATGGTCACCATTGACATCGGCCTTAAAGCAGAAGGTCGCGTTCCTCTCAAAGATTTTATGTCCCTTGGTCAGATGCCAGAACTTCGTGTTGGCGATACAATCGATGTTTTCGTCGAGCGTATGGAAGATCGCAATGGTGAAGCTGGTCTTTCCATTGAGAAAGCAAAGCGTGAAGCTGTTTGGGTAGAGCTTGAGCGTGCATGCGAAACAGGTGAGCATGTAAACGGTATGATTTTCGGTCGCGTAAAAGGTGGCTTCGCTGTTGATATTAATGGCGGTGTTGCATTCCTCCCCGGAAGCCAAGTTGACATTCGTCCTATTCGCGATATCGCACCACTCATGAATATTGTCCAACCTTTCAAAATTTTGAAAATGGATAAGCCACGTGCAAACATCGTTGTGTCACGTCGTGCGGTTCTTGAGGATTCACGTGCAGAAGCGCGTACAGAGCTTGTTGCAACGTTGACAGAAGGACAAGTTCTCCAAGGTATCGTTAAAAATATCACGGATTATGGTGCGTTTATTGATCTTGGTGGCGTTGATGGTCTTCTCCACGTTACAGATATTTCATGGCGCCGTATCAATCATCCGTCCGATGTTTTGACGGTAGGCTCAACAATCGATGTTCAGGTCATTCGCTTTAACAAAGAAACACAACGTATTTCCTTGGGTATGAAGCAACTCTTGGGTGATCCGTGGGTTGATGTAGAATCACGTATTTCTGTTGGACAGCGTCTCAAAGGAAAAGTAACAAGCATTGCTGATTATGGTGCATTTGTTGAGCTTGAGCCTGCGATCGAAGGACTTATCTATCACACAGAAATCAGCTGGACAAAGAAAAACGTTCATCCAGGTAAAGCCCTTTCTGTTGGACAAGAAGTTGAAGTTCTCGTGTTGGATGTGGATACAACAAAGCGTCGTATTTCCCTTGGCCTCAAGCAGTGCATGAGCAATCCATGGAACACATTTATGGAAACATATCCTGTGGGAAGTTCTCTCGAAGGCGAAATTAAAAACATCACAGAATTTGGTATTTTTGTGGGTGTTGGCGAAGATCTCGATGGTATGGTTCATATCAACGATATTTCTTGGGACCAAGATCCAGACCAAGCGATTGCATCCTATAAAAAGGGTGACAAAGTTTCCGTGAAAGTTCTTGATATTGATCCAGAAAAAGAGCGCATTTCCCTTGGTATCAAGCAACTTGCTGCTGATCCTTTGGCGGGTGTTGCTGGCTCTACAAAGAAAGGCGAAGTCGTTACTGCAACGGTTGTTTCCGTTTCTGATAAGGGTGTGGATGTTGAACTTGAAAATGGTTTGACAGGGCACATTAAGAAAGCTGACCTTTCTAAGGACCGTGAGTTCCAACGCCCAGAGCGTTTTGCTCCTGGTGAGAAAATTGATGCAAAGGTTCTTTCTTCTGACAAATCAGGACGTAAGCTTAATCTTTCCATCAGAGCTCTTGAAATTGAAGAAGAAGAAAAGGCAATCGCAGAATTCGGCTCTTCCGATTCAGGTGCAAGCCTTGGAGATATTCTTGGCGCCGCGATGAGTGCAAAGAAGAAAAAAACAGATAAGGAATAACCTCTTTTCCTTTCAAAAAAACCCGCGATTTACGCGGGTTTTTTTGTGTTTAATAATTTATATAAAAAATCTCTTGAGTCTGACGTTGCGTTATGCCTGAAAGTTTTGAGTGAGGAGTACGACAATGAAAAATGCTTGGCTTATTAAAAAATTTGCGACCCTTACAGGAGTCTCTGTGCGTGCGTTGCATCATTACGACCGTATTGGGGTTTTAAAACCTTCAATTCGTCAAAGCAATGGATATCGTTTGTACTCTCATCAAGATTTATTGAGGTTACAGCAGATTATCGCACTGAAATATTTCGGAATGGAACTTTCACAAATTCAACAAATGCTTTCTGGAAAAGTGGATGCCTATGAACACCTATCTATGCAGTCCAATTTTTTGGAAGAAAAAGCGCAAACATTGATGCGTGCAAGTCAAACCTTAAGGGAGGTGATACAACACTGTGCCTCTGATAAATCGGTTTCATTGGAAAACATATTAGAATTAATAGAGGTCTACAAAATGGCAGAAAAGTTTGAACATGAATGGGTACGACGCGTTTTAAAACCAGATGAAATAAGGCAATACGCAGAATTCGAAGCGGGGCTGAAAAGTCGATTTACACTCGAGGAGAAAAAACACTTTGAAGAAGAATGGGGTGTTCTTACAAAACAGATGGAAACTCAACTTGATTGTGATCCGTCTTCAGAAAGCTCGATGCTGCTTGCTGCAAAAGTGATGGAGCTTGTGAATGTTCTTTATGGTCCCGAATATGCAAATCTTCGTCAATCTATTTGGGAAAATGGATATAAGAAAAATAACATGGAAGATGAGCATCAGATGTCTCCCAAAATGGTGGCGTGGTTAGATAAAGCTCTGGATTGTTATTGGAGGAAACAAATCTATGATCTTTTGAAGGAGGTTTCAAAACGAGATATTACTCAGGATTGGGAAATATTAATGACTAGTATGTATGGCCATCGTCAAGAGCCTAAAAAGGAACTTGTTGATGTTGCACTTACGGATGATAACGTTTGTGAAGATGCACGCATATGGCTTAAGTTTTGGATTCAAAGGTAAAAGTCATGAGAGAGAACGCTCATAACTAGGTGTTCTCTCTTTTCTTAAACTCTCTTTTCCCACCATTTTTTAGAAGCATCAATAAAGCCAGTTTTTCCTGGCTCCTTGTTAAACTTTGTGAAGATTTCCCCGATTTCTGTAGCAACCTCAAAAAGGTTTAGATGCTCGGCTTTAATAAAATTGTCTGAGTACATTCTGTGAAACTGGGATAATAACGCATCCCACATTCCATCAATGTTAAAAAAGACGATGGGCTTAGGAATGGAGCTACTCTGAGTAGAAGGTAAAAGCCCTAACTGACCTTTAATCAAAACATCTGATCCTTCATCGAGTGTTCCAAAACCGCCGGGTCCAATAATAAATGCATCTGAGAGTTCTTGAAATTTGACAAGGCGTTCCTCTTTTGTTTCTACAATGAAAATCTCATCGAGTTCTTGGTGAGTGACTTTGTAAGTTTCTGCAAGAATACGAGGAATAACGCCAATAAGTTTTTGATGAGATGGATTTTTCTTGCGTTCATCTAAAAATCCCTGAGCAACGCTTTTCATTAAACCAGCGCTTGCTCCCCCAAAGACAAGATTTTTTCCGTGTTTTGCAATTTCCGCGCCGAGATTGTACATAAGTGTGTGGTATTTCTCTTTTGTAACAGATGATGCACAAAATACAGCAACACTGCCCACTGAGCTGGCAGATGATTTTTCTACCCAAAAAATGGATAAAAGAGCAAAGAGAATGGTGGAAAAAAGTTTCATAATTTTTATCTCTTTATGCAACGCTTTTAAAAAATTTATGGGTCTCTTCCCGTGGAAGAGCTTCAACATCAAGTGCCTCAATAAATGCGACAACCGCCCATCGTGCGCAGGGTTGTCCTATTTTTGTCTCATCCACTTGAATTACATCATGCCACGCGGGTTTGTAGAGAGGATCTTTAATCACTTGGCGAAGATTACTTGCGCACATAAAAACGGCATGTTCATTTTTGTGCTCAACGGATTCAAGATCATCTGGGTTACTTCCAATACGAAGACCTGGGCAACTTTCAGCAATTGCAAGAGTGAAGGAACCCGCATCAAAATGGGGTTTGGCAAGATATTTTCCCGAAGCATTCCACTCATATTTTAAAAAGCGCAGCAGAATATGAATGGATTGATTGTCATGTGTCTTGAAAATTTTTTCGTAAGCTCCTGGAATATTTAGGGAATGAAGAATGTCTGAAACTGTTTTAGCCGTTTGTTCCCAAAGTGGTGCTGCCTTTTGAAGGAAATTATTGATGATGGGTTGTTCTTTTAAAAACTCTCCGTATTTTTCAAAAATGTCTGGGTGGTAGTGAAAAAAATCTTTGTAATCATCATAGAGCGCGTGCTCTCCCTCTCTATGTCGAAATCCGACATCTCCGCGTCGATGTTTGGGAGCAATGGAAAAATCAATATGAGATTTTATGGGATCTGGGAGTTTGAGAAATTCAAAAAATGCTTCGACGGCTTCGAGGATTTGTTCTCGTTTTATGGGAAAGGGAACATTTGCGTAATACCTGGTTTGCAAAACATGTGAGAGTTCATTCATGAAAGATCCTCGATATGTGTTACCTTATCAAGGGGAATGTATTGATACACATGGGGGTATGTGATGCCGGACCGGGGTGATATTTCAAGCCTCACATCTAAACCATCGGGATTGATCTCAACACGCTTAAGATTTTTTTGTCCCTGGAAAAACTTTGAGATAATTTTGAGGGTTTGCTCAATGGAAGCACTGCAATGAATGTACCCATCTTGCTGATCGAGGGGGGAACCCTCAAACACACCAGAGTTTTGGAAAGTTTTTAACTCTTTCTCAGTCATAATTTTATAAATCGTTGTGCTCATAATTTACGCCTGGAGAGAGTGTTTTGTGATGACACGATTGGCGGGAATAGCTTCATAGACATGGGGATATGTGTTTCCAGATCCAGGATCTACTTCGTACCGCAAATCTAAGCCTTCTACATCGAAGTGGATGAGGGTAAGGTTTTTTTGTCCCTTAAAAAATCTTTCTAGGATTTCATCAACCTGGTCCATGGAGTCACAGCTATGAATGTACCCATCTCTAAGATCAACTTCTGAACCTTTAAAAACGCCGGATGTTATGAATTCTTCATGTTCAATGGATGTGAGAATTTTATAAATTGTGCTCATGAGCAACCTCTTTTTGGTATGTAAGGTTACGGTATTTGTATCAAAAATTTTTTCTTGTGTCACTTTATGTTACTTGGGAAAAATTTCTTCTTCCTGTATCTTTGAAAAAAATTTAGTGAATGATTCATGATGACTTTATCCCAAAATAACCCTGAGTCAGAAGATTTTGAGTGGGGGGTTAGAACATCTCTTGCAGCCGGATATCATGCACTCTCTTATCTGCACATGGATGATCACATTCATACACATCTGACTGCGCGGTTGGAGGCAGAGCATTATTTAGCCCCCCAATTTGGGCTTCTTTACGAGGAAATGACGGCCTCAAATTTGTTGAAAGTTCCCTTTTCCTATAAGGATCCAAGGGTCAATCATGCAGCCGTTGTGATTCACAAAGTGATCTATGATCATAGGCCTGAGGTTAATTATATTTTTCACTTTCACACCCCTGCGGTAACAGCTGTTTCTGTGGATAAGCGCGGCCTTTTGCCCGTAACTCAGTGGGCACTTTTTTTTCATAATCTCATAGCGTATCACCCCTATGATGCGATTGTTTTGTCTGAGAAAGAACAGGGTCAAGGGCTTGTCACAAGTTTGGGCGATAAAAAAATTCTTATCATGAATAATCATGGTGCAACTGTGTGTGCGAGTACTATAGAAGAGGCGTTCTTCTATACCTACTTTCTTGAAAAAGCCTGTCGTGCTCAGTGTGCTTTTTCTGGGATTTTGGAAGAGAATATTCTTTTCCCTTCAAGGGAAATTTGTGAGCAAACGCAAAAAGATATGCTTACGACAGAGCATCCTTTTGGGCATCAAACATGGCAAGCGATGCTCAGAAAGCTTAATCGCATGGGATCAAATTACGCGGATTGAACAGCGGGTTCTCTTGTGTCTTTTGAGGCTTCAGAAAGTGCTTCATGTGCATAAGGGATATGACAGGAAACATGCATTTTTTCTCCACTTCCCTCTCCGACAGTTTCAAAAGAAATCCATCCGCCATGTAAATTGATAATACGTTGTACGAGTGTTAGCCCCAGCTCTGAGGAGAACATCTGCCGCACGTCTCCCTCGTTTTCCGGTGCTTTTTTGATTGTTGATTTTTTGATTCTGAACCCTGTATCCAAAATAGAAAAAATGAGAAATGATCCTTCTAAGGTATTTTGGAAATCAACCTTGAAGGTAAGTTTCCCTTTTTGAGTTTTGTATTTAATCGCATTGGTCAGGATGTTAAAGAACGCCTGTTTAAGACGACGCTCATCTCCTCTAAAATCTTCAATTTTTGATTCATTACGTACAAGAATCTCGATACCTTGCTCAGAGGCTTTTCCTGTGACAAGATTTACAACACCTTTGATAAACTTAGATATTTTCACATCCTTTGGATTGAGGGTAAGCTGTCCAGCCTCGATATCTGCAAGATCATGCATGTCCGTCATGAGAGAGAGCATATTGTCACTTGCCGTTAAAATACTTTGGAGGTGGTCGTCCCGTTCTTTTGTTGAAAGCGCTTCTTCGCAAAGCTTTAAAACATGCTGTTGTACTTGTAAAAGTGGTGCTTGAATTTCATGACTTACATGCTTAATAAATCTCGATTTAACGGCATCGACTTCTTCCAAAAGTTGGTTGCGTTCCTTGAGCGCATCTTGAAATTTAATGGTATCTGTAACATCGAGAGCGCTGACAAGATGTGAGCCATCAGGAAGGGGAATGTAAGTATATTTCGCCCAAATATTATGGGTAAGTTGAATAAGGTTTTCGCTGACTTGTCGCTTTTCAAATAGGGTAAGCAACTGCTTTTCAAAAGTTCCCTTGTCTATATCCAAGAAGGGAATTTCCATCTTCATAACTTCTTGTAAACTTTTTCCAAGAAACCACTCACGATCCGTAATTCCCATGAGTTTTGCAAAGGACCTATTGAGCAATCTTAGTTTCAAATCTGGTCCCCACACGATGATACCTTCGTAAAGATTATCGAGAGTTTCTTTTTGAACAGCGGAAAGAGTATTAAATTGTCGCTCAAGGGAAATTTTATCCGTGACATCTTCGAAAATATAAACCATTCCCCCTTGGGGATGGGGGGCGATAAAGAGACGCAAAACTTGACCATCCGGTTGATGCAAAAGTTCTTGGATAGGATTAAGGAGAGTCTTAAAAAGATTGATGCGGTCCTTTTTATGCTGCTGAAAATTCGCATACTCAGGAAGTTTTCGTCGTGAGCGTAAATCTTCCAAAATGTCACTGAGAGAGGGTTTTGAATGAAGCCACTTTTCGTCGTAGGCAAACATTTTAAGATATGCCTGATTAAAAAAGATAAGGCGTGTGTCTTGATCAAACATGGCGATAGGTGTTGAGAGATGTTCCATAATCTCTCTTTGGCTATCAATATGTTTTTGAAGATCTCTCTGTAGTCCCTCGACCTCTGTCAGGTCAAAGGCGTATCCCATGCTTTCCCCATTGGCAAAGGGGACAACGCCAATTTCAAGATATCGCCTGGAACCAGAAATGACTGCATGAATACGTTGAATTTGACGTGAACCTGTTTCCAATGCTTTGAGTGTAAGTTGATAGGGACTTCCAGAGCGCTTTGCAGGATACAATTCAATATGATCATTGGTTACTTCTGACTTTGTGGTTTCCAACGCTCCGGCATAAACAAGATTGCAGTAGTTTACAGCAAGTTTTTTGTTTCGGTACCAAAGTGCAATAGGGACGTTATCGATAATTTTTCTTGCCAGAACATATTCGTCATAGGGTGATTTAATGACGGAGAGCCACATAAAAAGAACATCATTTTCGCATTTAGCATTGAGGCAATAGGTTTGCCCATCAATCCCCTCAAACGGTAAAACAAAGGTATCGGTATGAAAGGCAAGATAAGAAAAAAATCGATCCCAATTTTCAAAACTGTGTGATTTGAGCAATTCCGTCATCAACTCTGTTTTAATTTCCTTTTCCTCGTGACAGCCAAGAATGAGCATAAAATCAGGATTTGCCTGAATGGCACTGCCCCTGATTTGAAAGGCATAAGGGATGTTGAGTTCTTGGAATGCTGTTTTTTGAGATAAAAAAAGCTGTTTGAAGTGCTTGACTTCCTTTTGACTTTTTGCGGCGTCAATGCTCCAAAGCACCGACCAAAAGGTCATACAAAAAAGGAAGCCAAGAAAAATTGCCTGCCAAAGTGTGAGTGATTCATAAAAATCAACAAAAAGATTCAGCACAAAATGATTGTCTCTTGCTCCTGGATTCTTTAACTGTAACTCGAAAAAAACACATCAACAAGAAGGTGTGTGTCATTAATTAGAGTGCATCGATAGAAATATCTTTTTGAAGAATTTTCTCTCCTTCGAAAGTAGCGATTGATATAAAGTCTAAAAGCTTTTGTGTGCCTTCTATATCAAACATTGCTGGTGTTTCTTCAAAGAGGGGGAGGAGACTTAGAAAAACTCGATAATTGAGTTTATTATCAAGTTCTGGATATTTATCGCAAAGAAATTGCCAAGCCTCTCTTGGGGATTTTTTGATTTCCAAAAGGGCCTCTTGGAGGGAGGTGTGAAAGAGCGGGATAAAGGGTGCATCCTTGTTATCTTGATGAACAAAAAAGATAAACTGCGGAAACTCCGGGATACCAAAATCCTGGTATCGATAGGTGATTGTATCCACCTTATACTCTTGCATAAAGATTGTTTCATAAGGGTTCGTAACCGTAAATGCGGCATCAATGGCTCCTGTGGCAAGGGCGCGCGCTAGACCACTTTGAAACGCAATGAGTGTCACTTCATGAAGTTTGATGTCTTGAGAAAGAAGAACTTTTTCGATGATGGACATGGTAAAAGCGGGATTACTTGTGCTATAGCCGATACGTTTATCTTTGAGGTTTTTAACGTCGCCAATCTCTTGCCGGATCATCAAAATTTCAAGAGTTTGAGGAACAAGAGTCCCAGACCTTTTGAGGGGCATGCCCTTTGAAATACGAATGATGTGATTGGCAAGTTTTGTAATGCCGATATCGGCTTTTTTCATAGAAACAGCGCGGCTTGCCTCTTCCCCTCCAGAGGCGGTCATAACCTCAAGGTCTAGACCATTTCTTTTGAATATCCCTTTGTGGAGTGCGTATAAAATGGGAGCCTGACAAGGATCGATGTGATAGCCAAGGGAAATTTTAACGGGAATTTCTGCATAAGCAGTGGATATAAAAAGCACAAGAGAGCAGAGGATTTTTAGTAACATAAACGCTTTCCTAAATGTGTTGTAAGTTAAGTTTTTGTGTGAAATATCTTTCCAAAAAACCTGAAAATCTGAAGAAAAAAAGCCCCAAAACGAGGAGGATAAAAATGCATGCAAACATGATTTCTAAATCCATTTGCCCATAAGCAATAAGCATAATGTACCCAAGCCCCTGATGTGCCCCGATCCAGTCACAGGCAATAACACTTAAGGGGGCATGTAAAAAAGCGAGCTTATTTGCCGTGAAAAATGAGGGGAGCGCGTAAGGAAGTCGCACAATTAAAAGCTCTCTCAAGAAATTTTTTTGAGGGATGTTATGGAGAATATCTTCGATAGCTTGGGGTGTTCTGGAGAGGCCATCTAAAAACCCAATGGTCATGGGAAAATAACAACTGAGCGTAATAAGGATAATTTTTGAAAATAGACCGTGTCCAAACCAAAGCATAAAAAGTGGGGCAAAAATAAAGATGGGAAGGTTTTTAAAAATCACAAGATAGGGCATGAAAAGCTTTTCAGTTTTTTTATCCTGAAAGAGAAAAATGGCTGTGAAAAAGGCCGTGATAAATCCCAAACAAAGGGCACTGATAACCTCAAAAAGGCTAATCCCTGTGTGAAACAAAATAAATTCGAACTTATATTTAAAAACTCTCGCAACAGAAAAAGCATCTGGGAGAATATAGGAGGGAACCTGAAAAATAGAGCAAATAGCCTGCCATAAAATAAGGGGTGTAATGATGCGAAAAATCATGATGCACCCTGGGAGTGGTGGGTCATTTTTCCGCCGGAAAGAGTGTAGTATTCGTTACATGTTTTTTTGATTTCGCTGAGGCGATGACTGACAAAAATCACCGTTTTATCAAAGAGTAGTTTTTGTGTTGCCTCGATAACATCTTCCTTTGTGGTGTCGTCGAGTCCATTAAAAACTTCATCCAAGAGATAAAGATCTGCATCCATAAAAAGTGTTCGCGCAAGGAGTGATCGTGTTTGCATACCATAGGAAAGTTGAGGGGGATAACTTTTAATGAACTTTTCTAAGTTGAAAAAGGTCAAAATCTCCATGGCTTTCTTCTTTTTATTCTCGTCACGACAACCTTGAAGTTTTGAAAAAAGCATGACGTTATCGAGTACATTTAGCCAAGGAAGTAATCGGTCACTTTGGCAGGTATATAGCACGCGAGGGTGAGATTTTGCAAGGGACCGGAGGAGTGTCGTCTTTCCACTTCCACTGGATCCCACAAGTCCTGTCCATGCTTGTCGTTTCACAGATAGTTCCTGTGCGGGCATAAAAAACCCGGATGCAAAAGAAATAGAGGGGAATTGTATATTAAGTGTTTTCATTCACTTTCCTCCGCTGGTTTTACCCAGTTCAGGTTCAAAGGGTTGGAAAAATCCTCTCAGCCTTGGTCTTTACCAAAGCACCCCTAGTGCTCATTTAGCTATGCCACGAAATCACTTTTTTGTGCAAGAGTTTCTTTTTTATTGATTTTCCGAAGGAGTTATCAGCGACAATTTTTCGATTTGATGGAGCGCAAAATAGGTTATTCCACAGGCGATTATAACCAGAGTGCACGGCCACAATGTTCCAAAAGATTCGCTGATCCACGTTGACACAAGTGGCGCAGATCCTCCCAAAAAACCGTTTGCAATACTCATGGTAAGAGCAACTCCTGTAAAGCGCACTGCGGGAGGAAACATCCCCACAAGAATGGGCGGGCGTGGTCCAAAAACGATACCAAGAGCAAATGCAAAAATACCCATGAAGAGAAATTGAGGGAAAAGTGAAAAATTCTCCAACGAATAGAACATGGGAAATGCTGTGCATCCCGCGAGAAGTGCGCCAAATTTATAGAGCTTGATCGTATTGTATTTGTCCGCAAGTTTTCCTGAAATAAGATTTCCTACGATCAGAAAAAGAAGGACACCAGCTGTGAGATAAAAAGCCTGATGGGCAGAAAATTTACCAAGAAAAATCGTTTGATTGGGTAAAAAAACGCAAACGGTGTTGTATCCAATGGATGTAATGGTCATCATGAGGGATGCAAAAACAACGCGTTTTTTATGTTTTTGAAGGAGTGTCTTTACGGGGGTTTTTTCGGGCTTAATTTCCTCTTTGGATTCGGGGAGTTTTCTGCGCATATAAACCCCCAAAAGTGCGAGAAAAACACCGCATATAAAAGGAATGCGCCAACCGTAACTGTGGAAGTTTTCAGGATGCATTTGATGTGAAAGAAAGGCAACGGTGAGACCACCTGAAAGCATGCCCAAATGACAACCGATATCCGCCCATCTTCCCATGGAACCTTTTTGATCCTTTGGTGCCTGCTCCACCAGATAGACAAAAGATCCTGTGAACTCTCCGCCGATGGAGGCGCCTTGAAAAATGCGACAGATAAGGAGTAAGCATGGAGCAAGCATGTTAATGCTTTCATAGGTCGGTAAAAGACCAATAAGAACAGTTGGAATCGCCATCACAAAATTGGAAAGGACAAGAGCTTTTCGTCGTCCCATGGTGTCGCCAATGTGCCCAAAAATAACAGAGCCTAAAGGACGCGCAAAAAATCCCACGGCAAAAACACTGTACGTCAAAATGATCGACAGAAATCGATTGCCTGATGGAAAAAATTGTTCTGCGATAATGTGTGCGACAAATCCATACACCGCAAAGTCAAACCATTCGAGGACATTGCCGGAAAGACATGATACAATCATGCGACGCTTTTCAGAGGATTTCATGATATTTCAAATAGGCTCAACCAAGGGGGACAGAAAAGCATGAATAATATTGCAATGTCAAATCAAAATGGCGATGATTCTTACCGAAATATTGCGTTAAAAAGTTAGAAAAAAATAAAAAATGATGAGAGATTTTGTCCTGAAACCTTTCTTTAATTTGATTCGTTTTGATAAGCCGATTGGGAGTATCTTGCTTGGTATTCCTTGTCTTTGGGGTGTCGCGCTCTGTTCTTCTTCTGTGGGTGTTCAGCGCTCTCTTCTGTGGGGGGGGATTTTTTTATTGGGTGCCGTACTTCTTAGGAGTGCGGGATGTATTATTAATGATCTTTTTGATGCAAGATTTGATCGTGATGTAGAACGCACAAAGGAGCGCCCTCTTGCCTCAGGCATTTTGACGAAAACACAGGCCATTATCTTTTTAGTGCTTATTCTTTTGGGAAGCCTTTTTATTTTTATCAATCTTACGCGCGAGGCAAAGATTTTTTCCTTAATTGCCTTTGCTATCGCTGTCGTTTATCCACTTATGAAGCGCTTTTTTCCGATCCCTCAATTCGTTTTGGGGCTCGCCTTTAATAGTGGTGTGATTGTGGCTGTTGCGCAACTGAGGCCTGAGCTTCTGTGGTCTCCATCACCATGGCTTTTGTACGCTGCTGGGATCTTTTGGACACTTTATTATGATACGGTTTATGCCGTTCAAGACATGAAAGATGATGAAAAGCTTGGTCTTTACTCAAGTGTGCTTTTTTTTAAAAATCATCTCAAACAGGCTCTTTCAATTTTTTGTGGAGGGATGATTTTTTGTGTATGTCTGGCTGGAATTTATTTCCAGGCAGATCTTTGGTATTTTATTGCGCTTATTTTTATGATTTTGGATGTGGGCTATGTCCTTTACAAGATGGATCTTCGACAACCAAGGCGCGGGGGGGCCTATTTCCTCAAAAGCATGTTCATGGGAATGGAGGTGCTTTTCAATTTGATATTCTTTTTGCCCTAAAAACTACTCAGGGATAGAAACGCGCGCTCCCGGGAATGTTTCCAAAAGGTTTTGCACCAAAGTATGCTCCACAGATTCCTGCTTTTGTCGTTCAAAATCTTGATCCTGAATTTCTTTTAAAGAAAGGAGCTCTGCATTCTCTCCTCCATTTTCAACAACCCATGGGTGCTGTGTGTGGGTATCGAGAAATTTTTTGAGAGACTGCTGAAGGTTGCTGGGTGCAGACGGCTTTGGATGAAAAATCACACGTCCAAACTCAAATTGGGAAATGGCAACATCCGCGATAAGATTTGAATAAAGAATCGCTTCCTTCTCATTTTTAAGAATTGCTAGAAGCTTTTCTAGGGATGAGGGCTCTTGATTCGTGGGTAGAGTCCCTTCCTTTTGTTGTGGTTTCTCTACCTTGATAGGGTTTGCTGCAATCTCAAATTTCTTTGAGGAGTGGGTATCAGAACTCTCTAACAATTGGTTA
>JBDHTO010000007.1:0-20883 GCA_039808665.1 Alphaproteobacteria bacterium
TTATGATAGCGAAGATCTGGCGGAGAGAGAGGGATTCGAACCCTCGATACGTTTTACCGTATACACGATTTCCAATCGTGCGCCTTCAACCGCTCGGCCACCTCTCCAAAAAGGATAGGGAAACACTACAGAATCTTTTGCCAGAAGGCAATCATTTTTCATAAGGTAGGGCTATGTAATATCAGAATATTCAAAAAATGATAAAATAAATTGACTAATTCAATTATTTTTCTTAAAACAGTGAGGGTTAAATTTTATAAAAGTACGGTTATGAATCAGCGAGACTATATTCAAAAGCTTCGAAGGGCTTCTCGGAAATTAATACGAGAGTTGGGAATGTTGGAGCTTAATCAGCCGGAGCAAGGGCGTACTCACAGCCATTGGCATGCGCTGATGGAAATTGAGCGAGAGCCTGGCATTACCATGTCTAAGCTGTCGGATCTTCTGCTGCTGACACCCTCTGCAATATCCAGGATTGTGGATGTTTTGCTTGATCTTGGGTGGGTGGAAACTGTGCCCAATTCTTTGGATAAACGCCAAAAAGACTTATTTATCACTCCATTGGGGCTTCAAGAAATAACGCGTATTGATGATTTTTCCAATACACGTATTGTTGGCGCGCTGCATCACATGACGGAACATATGCAGCAGGAGGTTTTAGAGGGGATTACGGCTTATGGAAAAGCTCTTGAGAAACAAAGGCTGATCCATGAAAAGATTACTCTTCGAACACTTCCTACCTCTCGAGATGTGCGCAGGCAGGTTATTCAAATGATTGAGGGGATCCAGGTTGGAGAGTTTTCCATCCCTGTGACGCCTGAGCTGAACGAAAACATTTTAAAGGCGGAAACGACTTTTCATTTTTATGGAAAATGTCATTTTTGGTATGCGGTGAGTGGTGATGGAGAGGTCATTGGATCCATCGGTCTTAAAAAGCTTTCAGAAACTGAGGTTGAGATTAAAAAGTTTTTTGTTCATAAAAATTTTCGTGGGATGGGGGTTGCGCAAAAGCTCATACACAAAGCTGTGCAGTCTATTGCTGTGGGGGGCTTTACAATAATTTACTTAGGGACTGTGAGTGTGCTCCACGCGGCTCAACGTTTTTATGTTAAGAAGGGCTTTGAGGAAATTCAAAAATCTGATCTTCCTGGGTGTTTTGACATTTGTCCCGTGGATACCCATTTTTTCCGAGGTGATGTTGAGACTGTCAAAAAATCTATTCTTGCGCGATAGAATTATTTTGGATTCTCAGCAGTCTTTTGTTTGCCAAAGCGTTTAAAGAGCGCGTAGATACCCTCTGCAAAAGCACCATTACCCATGACATTACCAAAGGTTCCAAAGGGATCTTGGAGAATGTAAATGGTTGTGAGCATACTTACCATTTCGGGTGTGAATCCTAAAAACTCCTGCAGTACGGGCAATACCACAAGAACGCTCGCGCCAGGAATGCCTACGCAGGAGAATTTAGCAATACAAAATGCCCCCGTGTAAACGAGGAATGTGTAAAGATCAGGCATACCATGACCACATAACGTCAAAAGGGCCATGGCCGTCATGGTGACAGTAAGATCATCCCCAAGCATGTGTACATTGCCGGTGGATGGGACGACAAGATCCGCATAACTTCGATTTCCTGTGGCACGCTCTGCGCAATCCAGTGTTACAGGCATAGTTGCCGCTGTGGACATGGTGCTGAACCCTGTAAGCCCTGCGGGAAGAAATGTTTTGATGCTTTGAAGCGTCTTACTCAAATTGAATTTATGAGCCACAGCGTAGAAAAGAACGATATATGTCAACATCAATGACATGCTGAGGACAAAGACGCGACCGTAGTGGGTAAAAAGGTGCACAAGAGCATCATCGTAACTAAGCTTTAAGCAAAACCCAAAGACATAGAAGGGGAGAAGGGGGATGAAAATCTTTTGCAGAAAGAGTGTGATTTTATCGCTTACGGTTACAGAAAAAGCCTTGGAACCCTTTTTAAGGGGGGATTTTTCCTCAAGAAATGATACAAGCAAACCTAAGACGATACCCGCGAGAAGAGCGCGGCTCGTATCAAAAAGCTGTGGCAGAGAAAATGTCCAAAGAGGTGTTACTTTTGATGCAAAATGATCAGCAAAACCCACGCATTGACCCACTTTGAGTGCGGGCAAGAAAATCTGAGCTGTTCCATAGGACACGAAAAGGGCAATAGCGTTTGAGAGCGTGACACCAATAAGGATCATGACAAGGAGGATGCCTGACCCCTTTTCAAGTGCGAGGATAGCGCGAAAAATAAACGCAAAAACCATAAAGGGTAAAAGAAGAAGGAGAACGCTTACGAAGCTTGAGCTAAGGGCAAAGAAAAATCTTACAATCTCAAGGGAAACAATCTCCCCAAGGCCAAACGCCAGCGTAATGCTGAGGATCAACTGAAAGGGAAGAGACTTAAGAAGTGCAAGCATGAGAAGTGTTTTTAATATCTATTGATTTGTACATAAGATCTTCAATCTAAGCCATCCAGGCCTTTTTTGAAACGAGAAAGTGGACTATATTCACAAACAGAATATTCATAAAAATAGAGAGCGTTCATGCATCACACCCTCATCCATAGTGACCCTCAAGTGGCAAAAGCGATTGCGGACGAGTTTCATCGTCAGCAGTATCAAATTGAACTGATTGCCTCTGAAAATATTGTTTCTACAGCGGTGTTAGATGCTCAAGGCTCTGTTTTGACGAATAAGTATGCAGAAGGATACCCAGGAAAACGTTATTACAATGGATGTGAGTTTGTGGATATTGTGGAAAGTCTTGCCATCGATCGACTCAAGGAAATGTTTGGGTGTAAGTTTGCCAATGTTCAACCCCATAGCGGTGCACAGGCAAATCAGGCTGTGTTTTTAGCGCTCTTGCAACCGGGCGACACATTTATGGGGCTTGATCTTGCCTGCGGCGGACACTTAACCCACGGATCACCCGTTAACCTTTCGGGTAAATGGTTTAAGCCTGTGGGGTATGGTGTTCATCCTGAAACACACCTGATGGATTATGATGAGATTGAGCGCATGGCCAAGGAACACAAGCCCAAGCTCATTATCGCAGGGGGATCCGCCTATCCAAGGACGATTGATTTTGCAAAAATGCGTAGTATTGCAGATGCGGTGGGGGCCTATCTTATGGTGGATATGGCCCATTTCTCAGGATTGGTTGCGGGGGAAGCTTATCCATCCCCGATTCCCCATGCCCATGTCGTGACGTCCACAACCCATAAAACACTTCGCGGACCGCGGGGTGGGATCATTTTGACAAATGACGAAGACCTTGCCAAAAAAATTAATTCTGCGGTTTTTCCAGGGTTGCAGGGTGGTCCTTTGATGCACGTGATTGCCGCAAAAGCTGTGGCTTTTGGAGAGGCTCTTCAACCAAATTTCAAAAAATACGCTGCACAAGTTGTAAAAAATGCCAAAGCTATGGGGGAGGTTCTTTTTGCTGAGGGTCTTAAACTTGTGAGTGGTGGGACGGATTCTCACCTTATTCTTGTGGATCTTACGCCTTATAATCTGACAGGGAAAGATTCGACAGCTGTCTTGGAAGAGGCCCATATTACGTGTAACAAAAATAGCATTCCCTTTGATAAAACTGGGCCCTTTGTAACATCAGGGATTCGCCTTGGCACACCTGCCTGCACGACGCGTGGTTTTGGCGAGGATGAATTTAGAGAGGTTGCCTTTGCGATTGTGGATCTTTTGAAAGCTATGCGTGACCATGGATCATCGGATGCTCTTCAGCAAAAAATTCAAGGGACAAAGGGCAGGATGATTGAGCTTTGTAAGCGCTTTCCCATCTATTCTGATATGCTGAAAGCGGCGTGAGGTAAGGTTCGATGCGTTGTCCTTTTTGTGGTGCCCTTGATACAGCTGTTAAAGATTCCCGCGTCAGTGAAGATGAGGCGAGTATTCGCAGGCGTCGTTTTTGTGGTTCGTGTGGTGCGCGTTTTACAACCTATGAACGTGTGGAACTGCGCCAGATTATGGTTCAAAAAAGAGATGGTGCACTGGAGCCTTTTGATCGTGAAAAACTCACACGTTCTGTGCGCACAGCCCTTAGGAAAAGACCCATTGATCAAAATCAAATGGAACGCATTGTGAGCGCGTTGATCAGACAGCTTGAGACAAGGGGGGAAGCTGAAATCACAACCCAAATGATCGGACAAAGTGTTTTAGATGTTTTGGAGGGATTGGATCCAGTCGCCTATATACGTTTTGCCAGTGTGTATAAAGAATTTGATAGTATTAAGGATTTCAAGGATTTTATTTCTGAAATTCAGGATAATGAAAAGGCGTGAGATCAAATGATGCATTTACCCAAGGTCAAAAGCCGGATTTATTTTGATGATACGGACGCTGCGGGTGTTGTGTATCACGGGCGTTATTTAAAAATTTTTGAGCGTGCGCGCACAGATCAGTTCGCAGAGATTGGTTTTGATCACACGAAACACTTTGTCGAGACGGGGGAGTGTTTTGTCATTGCTAACATTGGGATTACCTATAAACATCCCGTTAAAATTGCAGATATCGTGGACATTGAAACTTTTGTGAAGGATATAGGGTCTGCGCGTGTAAATATTAGACAAAATATGCAATTGAATGGTAAAACAGTAACAGAGATGGACGTTATACTTGTGTGGGTTGATGCAAGCGGTCGTCCAAAAAAGCTTCCACACGATATTTCAGAAATGATGAAGAAACTTAAGGTAGGTTAATTATGGATCCTGTAGCAATACAAAATGCCCAAGCAGCGGGGGTTGCTGTTCAAAATATGGCGGGTGCTGCAGCTTCACCTGCGGCCCATAGTGGCACATCACTTTGGGAGCTGTTTTGGGGGGCGACACCTATTGTTAAGGCCGTGATGTTGATCCTTTTGGTCGCGTCTTTTTGGTCATGGACGATCATCTTTAATAAGGTGATGAAGCTAAGATCCCTGAATTCTGGGGCTGATCATTTTGAAGAAGCTTTTTGGTCCGGAGGTTCTTTGGATGAACTTTTTGAACGTGTTCAATCAAGAGCAAAGGATCCTCTTTGTGTGATTTTTTGTTCAGCTATGCGTGAGTGGCGTCGTTCCCTTTCAAAGGGGATTGCCCGCACGGGAGAGCTGAGGAGCACCCTTCAACAACGTATCGAACGTGTGATGCAGGTTACCCTGTCAAGAGAAATGGAATCCATTGAGAAGCATATGGGATTTTTGGCAACGGTTGGATCAACAGGAATGATTATTGGTTTGTTTGGGACAGTGATTGGTATCATGAACAGCTTTGAATCCATTGCTGCACAGCAAAACGCTAACCTTGCGGTGGTTGCTCCCGGTATTGCGGAGGCACTTTTTGCCACAGCGATCGGTCTTGTTGCTGCGATTCCTGCTATGGTGGCCTACAACAAGCTTTCCAGTGATATTAATCGTTATGCGAATCGTCTTGATACGTTTGTAGGTGAATTTACCTCCATCATTTCAAGGCAGCTAGAAGAGGCGGCATAAATGGCATCGACGCAACAATTCTCTCGTCCCAATCGTCGCGTGAAACGGGCGGCGTTTGCGGAAATCAACGTGACTCCTCTTGTGGATGTGATGCTTGTTTTGCTTCTTATTTTTATGCTGACGGCACCGCTTTTAACGGTCGGTGTTCCGCTTGAGCTCCCAAAAACAAGTGCAGCTAAACTCAATGATCAAGTTGAGCCACTTGTTGTTTCTGTAGATGCCTCAGGAAGAGTGTTTCTTCAAGAAACAGAAATCGATATGCAAACACTGGTCCCAAGACTGCTTGCGGTGACAAACCAGAATCCTGAAGCCAAAATTTATGTGCGCGGAGATAAAGGTCTTGCGTATGGTACGATTATGGAAACCATGGGTGCGATTGCTGCAGGAGGATTCACAAAAGTATCACTTCTTGCAGAGCTTCCTTCTGCTGGGAAAAAGAAATAAGGGTAAGTGATGAAAAAACAAGCGCTGTATTCCGCAATTTTGCATGCAGTGGTTTTGATCCTTTTGCTTGTGGGGATTCCTTTGCCTCAACGGCAAGTCGATGTCTCTGAACAACCTATTATCCTTGAGTTTTCTAAAATTGATACGATCAGTAAAGCGCCTGTGCTTGCGCCAGAAAATTCAAAAAAACCGGAAAACAAACCTATAAAAAAACCGGAGCCTCCCAAAGAAGAGCCGAAGGAAGAAGTTAAAGAGGAACCTAAAGAAGAAGCCAAGGAAGAGCCAAAGGAAGAAGCGCCCGAGCCAGTGAAGGAAAAGGAGGTCGAACCTGATCCAGAACCGTCACCCCTTCCTAAAAAAGAAGTTAAAAAGGAAAAACCCAAGGAGCAGAAAAAAGAAGAAAAAAAGACTCCGAAGAAAGATGACGATAAGAAAAAGGCTAAGAAAGAAGTCAAGAATGACAAGGCTGTTGTGGATTTGAAAAAGAAAAAATCAAAGCCTAAACCCCTTGCAAAGTCAAAATCTGCAGATGAGTTGATTGATAGTCTTTTGGGCGATACTTCTGATGATCAGGGGCAAAGTTCTGCGCCTGCTCAGGTTGTCGGTGATGAAGTCACAGCCACAGAAATCGATGCTATTCGTGAGCGTATTTATAAGTGCTGGCTTGTCCCACCCGGTGTCAAAGATGCAAAAAATCTCGTTGTTGATGTTCAGATGCACATCTCAAAAGAAGGTGTTGTTCAAAAAGCAGATATTATTAATAAAGAACGTATGAATGATGCAAACTTCCAAGCGGCGGCGGAAAGTGCACAGCGTGCCGTTTTGGATCCAAACTGTAACCCCTTGCCCCTTTCCCCTGAAAAATATGAACAGTGGAAGGATCTTACTCTTAGATTTAACCCCAAAGATATGTACTAATGATGAAAAAAATTCTTTCTCTTTTATTTGTAATTGCCTCTGTATCGTCTGTGAGTGCTGCTCCCGCAAAACCTTTGGGATCGTCTATGCCCAAAAAACTTATCCAGGCTGCACTTCCAGCAAAAACAGAGCTGCCAAAAGTGATTGAAATTACAAAGGGAAATGTGGCCCCCACACCGATTGCTATTCCAGACTTTGGTGGAGATAGCGAATTTTCAAAAAAAATCACAGCAGTGGTGAAGAACGATCTGACCATGTGTGGTCGTTTTCGTATTATTGGTCCAGAAGCATTTATACAAGATCAACACTCTGTTCTTGAAAATGTACGATTTGCCGATTGGCGTGCCATCAATTCCCAAATCCTTGTAACGGGAAAAGTGATTGAGGAGAGTGGTAAGCTTAAGGTTGAATTTCGTATTTTTGACGTATTTAAGGGGACGATGATGGTCGGTCTTTCCCTTAATGCGGATGAAGATAAGTGGCGTAAGCTTGCACACATGGTAGCGGATGCCATTTTTGAACGTGTTACGGGTGATGCAGGGCTTTTTGATTCACAGATTGTCTTTGTTGATGAGCGGGGATCTGGAAAAAGTAAGAAAAGGCGCCTCGCTGTGATGGATTTCGATGGGTTCAATTCAAAAATGCTTACAGACGGAGACCATCTTGTTCTAACGCCACGTTTTTCACCATCAACACAACACATTGCCTATCTTGCTTATCGCAAAGAGGGCAAGGGAATGAGTGCAGGTGTTTACCTTATGGATGTGCGTCAACACTCCACAAAGCATTTAGGGGATTTTGTGGGCATGACTTTTGCGCCGCGCTTTTCACCAGACGGATCAACGGTTGTGATGAGCCTCTCTAAGGGGGGAACCACAGCTCTTTATACCTATAATATTAGCTCAAAAGAAAAGCATCAAATCACACCCCATGCACAAATTGATACCTCTCCATGCTACTCCCCCGATGGGAAGTTTATTGTCTTTACAAGCGATCGTGAGGGAGGGATGGAGAAAATTTGGGCCATGAGTGCGGATGGTTCAGGAGCGCATAAAGTAAGCCGTGGTAATGGCAAGTACTCTCAACCCGTATGGTCACCACGAGGAGATATTATCGCCTTTTGTAAGCGTGAGAATGGTGTGTTCTATTTAGGGGTGATGGATATTGACGGAAGCAATGAGCGCCTTATCGACAGCGCGTATCTGATTGAGGGAGTTTCTTGGTCACCAAATGGTCGTTATATCCTTTATACAAAAGAAACCCATCTTGGAGGGGGGCGTGTGAAGTCACGACTTTGCTGTACGGATATGACGGGGCTTTTGAAAATTGATCTTAAAACACCCCACGATGCATCTGACCCTACGTGGTCACCACTTTTGTCAAGTATCAGTGTGCGTGGTGGAAATTCTCAAAAGAGCACAGCCGCAGATGCCGCTTAAAGTCTGGGAGGGCTCTCTTTTTCTTTTAAGACATTCAGCCAACGCGCTTTGATGTTATTAAAGCTCTTTCTGACTTCTTTCTTGTTTAAGGACTTGTATGACCGTAGGTCTTCCAGGTCTTCTCTAACGTGTGTCTTGAGTGATTTAAACTGTGTGTGTTCAAAAGCTTGGGTGTAATCATTCAAAAGCCGTCCAAAATCTTTCAAGAGTTCTCTGGAATAAGGAAGAGTCATATCTGAAAAATATCCCAAAAGGAAATGTTCTCCTGCTGTCGCGATACGCGTTCTGTATTTTTCATTTGCTGTGATGTTCATGCAAAGGCATCTAAGTAAAAGCAATCTAAAATCAAGACAGGGTCGTCCCTTTTCATATCGATCAAGATCGAGGATATAAAACTCATTATTCTCTCCAAGAATAATGTTGCATAAGTGAAGGTCATTATGCGTGAAGCTGCTTTCCACATAGCCGGAACCCTCATCAATAGAGAGATTGCCCGCATCGTGAAGAAGTGCCCGAATTTCTTGTCCAAGTTTGTTAAAAATTCCCGGGATATCAGGATCATCAGCGTGAAAGAGAATATCAAATAAAATAGTCCCTGGTGCCTCAGGCTGCATCTGAAGGTATCCAATATGCTCTTTGGGGCGTTGGGGATTAAAAATTTTGAAGAGCCCTAGACTGCGAACAAGAATGGGACCATTCTCAATACGTGTAAATTTTTTGTCTAGGGGGATGCCGAAATGCTTGCGGAGCTTTTTCGCTATACGAGATACTTCTTCCCCATTCTCTAAACTCATGACTTTTGCGCAAAGACGCTGATGTGTGGAGGCATCATGAATCAACATAACTCCCTGATTATTCTTTCCATCGAGGATGGGGATACATTCAAGGAAGTCGCTTCGGAGGAATTTTTCCCTCTCTAAAGTTTTTAGGATTGTGCGTGGGTGCAAGTCTTCGAGGATGTCACGAAAGCTAGTGTGAGCGGAAGCAAAGAGCTGTAGAGGGAGAAGACATACAAGAAGTAATTTGATCATGTATGCCTGTCTCCTGTTCTTTCTTAGGTATCCAAGAAGCTCCTGAGTTTACGGGATCTACTTGGGTGTTTGAGTTTACGCAGTGCTTTTGCCTCAATCTGACGAATACGCTCACGGGTCACGGCGAATTGTTGACCAACTTCCTCGAGGGTGTGGTCAGTATTCATTCCGATACCAAATCGCATACGCAAAACACGCTCTTCCCTTGGGGTTAAGCTCGCAAGAACACGCGTTGTTGTTTCTCGTAAGTTTGAATGTATCGCGGCTTCCACAGGAAGAACAGCATTTTTATCTTCAATAAAGTCACCAAGGTGGCTATCTTCCTCATCACCAATAGGTGTTTCAAGGGAGATTGGCTCTTTGGCGATCTTTAATACTTTGCGCACTTTGTCGAGTGGCATAAGAAGCTTTTCCGCGAGCTCTTCTGGTGTAGGCTCACGACCGATTTCGTGCATAATTTGACGAGATGTACGAACAAGTTTGTTAATCGTCTCAATCATATGTACAGGAATACGGATGGTGCGTGCTTGGTCCGCAATGGAGCGGGTGATTGCCTGACGAATCCACCATGTTGCATAGGTTGAAAACTTATAACCACGCTTGTATTCAAACTTGTCTACGGCTTTCATGAGGCCGATGTTTCCTTCTTGAATCAGATCAAGAAACTGAAGTCCACGGTTTGTGTATTTCTTTGCAATGGAAATAACAAGACGGAGGTTGGCTTCAATCATCTCTTTCTTTGCACGGGAAGACTCGCGTTCACCACGTTGAACAACTGTAATAATACGACGAAATTCTTCGAAGGGAATTCCCACTTGATCTTCGATAGACGCGATATTTTTGATCAAAGCCTGAAGTTCTACATCATTCTTTTCCGCGAAGGTTTCCCATTTTTTATCCTTGTTGGCACGAACTTTTTCAATCCATTCAGGGGTAATGATTTGCCCACTAAACTGCTTGAGCACTGCGTCACGTTTAATGCCGACGCTTTCTGCTTGACTGAAAAGAGCACGTTCTGCATTGGCCACACGCTTGTTAAAGTCGTTATGTCCTTCAAGAAGCTCATCGACACGATAAAGGTTAAGCTTCATCTCAGAGAGCTGTTCCGCAAGGGTTGTCCGGATTTCAATGAATTCCTTGTCATCAACAGGAGACTTGCCTTTGTTCTTTTTCATGAACTTTTGGCGATAGGTATCCAAGTCTTTATATTTTTCAAAGTATGTATCGAATTGGGCAATAACCTTTGGAAGGAGAGATGCCTCAAAGTCAGAAAGCTGGTGTGTCACCTCTGTAGAAGCTGCTTCTTCTGTGGTTCCTTCGGCGGCAACATCGCTTTCGGAATCGTCTTCATCCTCTTCCTCAAAATTTCCGCTGGTGTCAATTGTGATAATATCGCGGAGCAGAGCCTTTCCTTCGGATAGAAGGTTATGCCAATGAGACAAAGCTTTTGTTGTGACGGGGCTTTCTGCAAGTCCACCCAACATCATCTCGCGGCCTGATTCGATGCGTTTTGCAATGGAGATTTCCCCATCTCTGGAGAGAAGCTCAACGGTGCCCATTTCCCTGAGATACATACGCACGGGGTCATCGGTACGTCCTGATGTATCTTCAACTTCTTCGGTTTCTTCGCCTGTGAAGTTAAATTCGCTTTTGTCAAAGTTGACATCTGCGTTCGCCGTTAGGGTTTCCTCAGCTTCTTCGTCGCTATCCACGATGCTGATGCCAAGATCAGAAATCATGGTCATGGATTCATCAATTTGATCAGAGGTCATCTGATCTTGGGGTAGCGCTTCATTAAGCTCATCATAGGTGATATACCCGCGCTCTTTTCCCTTGGCAAGAAGTTTACGAAGTCCTGGATTTGACTTGCTCAGCTCCATCAAAGGAATATCTGTCTCACCATCTTCGACCACATCGTCTTTGCGGGATGTATTTTTACTTGCCATGCATGACTCCTTAAGCACTTTCTTGTTCTAAAAGGTCGCGTTGAATTTGCTTCAATGCTTCCCAGGTTTTGTTGTCAAAGCTTTCTTTGAGCTTCCTCTCATACTCTGCAAGGGTTTTTCGCAGTTGATTTTGTGCGATAAACCTTTTCCAGACGTTGTTAAATCCTTCTTCTGCCTCATTTTCTGGTGCAGATTTTTTGATAAACGGCGCAATAAATACGAGTTTATCCATATCAAGAGCCTTTATAAATCCAGCAAGTGCGGGATAGGACGCCGCATCAAAATCATGCACGCCATCCGCAAGAGATTCAAGGGTAAGATGCAAAAACTTATCACTTCCCAGAATCTGGAATTCTGTATCCATCAATTCCTCAGCTCTTGATGCTATTAATGTGGGGTGATTTACTAAAGTTGCAAGCAGAATTTTCTCTGAAAGTAAATTTTGTTGCACTCCGGAGATGGGGATTGGTTTTACAAGTTTTTTGAGGGACGCCTCCTCTTTTTTAAAGGGGCGTTGTACACGTTGTGGTGTGGCTGTTGTGCTGAGTTCAAAAAAAGCTTGTTTGTAAAATCCCTTAACGTCGTTATCTTCAATGCCATCAAGGGCTTGAGTGAGATCCTTTTTTATCTTTGCTTGAATCTCCGGTTGCTTCCCTTGGATTTGTTTAAGGTAATCGTTAAAAAGTAAATCCTTTAAACTTTGTGTTTCAAGAGAACAAAATGCAGATAATCCATCCTTTTTCAAAAAGCTATCGGGATCTTCCCCAGAAGGCAGTGTGAGTATTTTAAAGCTATACCCAGCTTTGAGAATGGGAAGAGCATGATAGCATGCACGAAGTGCAGCTTTTTGGCCCGCAACATCTCCATCAAAGCACAAAATGGGCTCATAGGATAACCTCCAGAGGGCACGCATATGATCCTGCGTAAGCGCTGTTCCAAGAGGTGCCACAGCATTAATCCCAAAGGTTTGGCATGTGGTGACATCAAAATACCCCTCAACAACATAGAGAGGGTGATCTTGGTTAATTTTTCCAAGAAAGGGGAGTCCAAAAAGCGTTGTACTTTTATGAAAGAGAATGGTTTCCGGAGAGTTGAGATATTTGGGCTCTTGTTCTTTTTGAAGGGATCTCCCCCCAAAAGCAATAACGCGCATTTGACGGTCCAAGATGGGGATGATGACCCGATGATGAAAGCGGTTTGTTGGATTTTTGGTATTGGCCGTAATTCCGGCTTTGGCCATTTCTTCCCCTGTGAAGCCCTTTTTAATGAGGACATCAATAAGTTTTTGCGTAGCAAATCCTAAACGGTATTTTTGTTGTGTATCCTTGCTAATGTGACGCTTTTCCAAGTAGTCCAAGACTTTTGGCGTTTGTTGCAGTGCATGTTCGAAATATTTGCAGGTGTATTCCAAAAGAGTAAGAAGCCTCTCCTTTTCCGCGGCGATATTGATATCCTTTGGCTTTGTGTCGGGCATGGGAAGCCCTGCCATCTCTGCGAGCTGTTGAATCGCTTCGAGAAAAGGTGTGGATTGAGTCTCCATGACAAAAGAAACAATGTCTCCATGAGCGCCGCAACCAAAACAGTGATAAAACCTTTTGCGATCATTGACGGTAAAAGAAGGTGTTTTTTCCTGATGAAAGGGGCATAAGCCCTGAAACTCATGCCCGTGACGTTTGAGCTTAATATATTTTCCCACCACGGAAGATACGCTGAGTCTTTCGCGAAGGATTTCAATAAATGGGGAAAGGTCAGACATGAATAAGCCTCAAATACATGGGGGTAATATAGTTCATTTGGAAAAAAAGGTCGAGAATTTGATGGGAAAATAGCGTCGATTGTTATTTTTTCTTAAGAAAAATGAAATTTCTGTAACTTTTCCCAAATATGTTGGTTTTCCTAGAGTTTGTGCATAAAAATACATCCTATGATTGTATTTTTATGAGGAATGCAACCAGATTTATCTTCAATTCTTTCAATCGTTAACGAAAGCTTAATGCTCTCAAACTAACTGCTCCATTGCTGAGTTAATGGAGGTTAAAATGAGAAAAATTAAGAATAGATTCAAGATTGCAAGTGTTCTCGCAATCTTTTTTTTATCCCATGCAAGTTATGCCATGGATCGGGAGGAGAGCAAGGAGGAGATGGCCAATTCGGCTCTTTCAAAGTCATCTTCCCGTGAATTTTTTGTATCCTTTGAGTCAGGAGATGCATCAGGTACACCAAGAGATATTAGCGGAATTGGTTCAGAAAGTGATTCAGAAGACGATTTGGGTCGGTCAACATCTGAGTCAGTGACTCCAAAGAAAGGAGCGACATCCTCTCCTCCTCTTAAGCAGAGGTTGTTTTCTGGGGATGTATCGGCAGAAGAATCTGGAGAAGCTGATGGGTATTCAAGTAGCGGAAAAAAACTTGATCTTCCCCTAGGTCAAGTGAAAAGGGAGCCTTCTAGCTCAGAGATTCCTGTCTCGCCAACGAGTTACCTTAGAAAGAAGGTAAGGGATTGGGAAGCTTTGCGTGAACGAAATCCAAGGGCTTATGCGGAGTATTCAAAAGCCTTTAAGCGTTTAGAAACGAGAAAATATCTTCCTTGGTTGTCTTTTTCGGGGGGAGGTATTCGCGGAATGATTGGGGCAAAAATGCTTGCCATCTTTGAGGAAAAAACAGGAAAACAAGTGCGAGAGCTTTTCCCCTTTATGGCGGGAACATCGACAGGTGGGCTGCTTGCCGCACTTTTTAAATTGGGTATTCCGGGCTCAGAAGCTGTTGAAATGTACCGACAATACGCAACAAGTATTTTTGAATCTCAGTATCGTTTTAATCCGAGTGGTGTAAGAGGACCTCGATACGACATTGATAATCTGAAAGAAGTTATTTACCGGTATGTGGGAGATCAACGTCTTGCGGATGTTCCAGGGGATTTATTGATTACAGCTTATAATATTTCTAGGAATAGAACTCAGGTTTTTAAAAGTTGGGAAGCGCGCCAAGACCCTGGAAATGAGATGAGAAATCCTTATCTCGTTGATCTTCTTGCAGCAACCGCGGCAGCACCTACTTACTTTGATCCTGTCGTGATTGATGGAGAAGCTTATGTTGATGGGGGCATTTTTGCAAATGATCCTGGAGCCTGTGCTTATGCAGAAATTACTAAACGCTACGGGAAAGTTAATCATATGGCCGTTCTCGTGGGCACAGGAAAAATTGATCACGGCTTGAGAGAACCCTACGAGTTGATTGGTCGAGGAGCTTTGAGTCAAGTGAGTGATATCATTGATTATGCCATTACGGGAAATAAGGACACAGCGCGCTATATTTTGACGCAAATGTTGCCGTCCATTGGATCCTTTCAGCAACTTTACGAGATTGATCCTGTGGTTGCGGGAGAGTGTGCTAGCCTTGATTGCACAGATCCCCACGTCATCAAAAGATTGGAGCACTATGCCGATGATTACGTGCGTGAAGAAGCTGGGAAAAGCTGGATGAGAAAACTGGTGCGTAACCTTTTGTCAAAGAACAAAGAAGGAAAAATTGCCGAACCGAAAGAAGAATTTCCAGATTTTTTAACTTCGTTTGGAAGCGGTTATCTCCAAAGTTAAGACGTAACGTCTGATGTCTCAGAGTTTATTTTTGAGATTTTCCTTATCCCCTTCTTTTTTGAAGGGGATTTTTTTATTGGATATTCGGCGTGCTTAGGATTTATATAAGATCTATAACTTTTGTATGAGCGCCCATGAACCACTTTGCCTTTGATTTTAATGTTGTTTCTCCTGGACGAGCAAGACTTGGAAAAATAACAACACCCCATGGCGTGATCGAAACGCCAGCCTTTATTTTTTGTGCGACAAAGGCAAGCATTAAGGGGGTTTCACCTGCGCAGGTGAAGGAAGCGGGGACTCAGATTATTCTTTCGAATACGTATCACCTTTTTCTTCAACCGGGTGCGGATGTTGTCGCCAATGCAGGTGGGCTTCATAAGTTTATGGGATGGGATGGTCCTATGCTAACGGATTCTGGGGGGTTCCAGATCTTTAGTTTGGGGCATGGATCTGTAAGCTCGGAAATCAAAGGAAAGCGGAATACTCAACGTCCCAAAACGCTTCTTAAAATTACAGAAGAAGGAGCGAAGTTCCGGTCTTATATCGATGGGAAAGAGCATCTCTTGACGCCTGAGAAATCCATTGAAACCCAGGTGAAGTTGGGTGCGGATCTTATCGTATGTTTTGATGAGTGTACACCCTTTCATGTGGATAAAACATACACGGCACGTTCCATGCGCATGAGTCACAGATGGGAGATGCGTTCTCTAACGGAATTTACAAAACTTAATGAATCCGGACGTCAACGTCTGTATGGAATTATTCAGGGTGGCGTTTATGAGGATTTGCGGGATGAGTCGGTGGATTTTGTCAACACGCACCCATTTTTTGGTCATGCGATAGGGGGATCTTTGGGGGCAAACAAATCTCAGATGTACGATATCGTGTCATACACAGCAGAAAGACTTGATCCCACACGTCCCATTCATTTATTGGGCATTGGTGGGGTTGAGGATATCTTTCACGGTGTGGTTCAGGGTATTGATACATTCGATTGTGTCCATCCAACACGCCTTGCCCGGCATGGGGGGGCGCTTGTCCGTCCGGAATACAATGATAAAAAGGGTCGAGATCACCTCAACCTGAATAATACGAAAAATAAAACGGATACCTCCCCTCTTGAGGGAGATTGTCCTTGCTATACGTGTAAAAATTTTAGCAAGTCGTATCTCCACCACCTTCTCAAGGCAAAGGAACTTCTCGCACATACATTAATCTCAATTCACAATATTGCCTTTATGAATCGCCTTATGGAAGACGTGCGCAAAGGTCTGCGTGAGGGGAGTTTTGAGCATATGTATAAAAAATGGGTGAATATTTAAAAAATAAATTTTTGTGATATGAATTTCTCTGGACAAGGGTAAAGAGATTCTTTTAAATACCTCCAGCCAATATCATGAAAAATTTTTCTTCCATGTTTCAAAAAATTTTAGCCCTCGCTTTTGTTGTGTGTTTTTCACTTAATACGGAGGCTTCGGGGTGGAAAGAAAATACAGTTTTTCTGTCGGGGACATGTAATCCAGATCTTGCCAAGGCTGTTGTTGATAAGCTTGGTGTTAAACTTACAGACACGGGGTCAACCCAATTTAAAAATGGCGAGGCCTTTGTAAAAATCGCGGACACTGTGCGAGGAAAGGATATTTTTATCGTGACCTCTTTCGCGACAACAGAAGACAAAAGCTATAATGACTATATCATGGAGTTTATGCTCCTTTGTGATGCGGTGAAACGTGCGGGAGCAAAGAGAATTATCGCGATTCTTCCCTTTTACCCCTATGCTCGTCAGGACAGAAAAACAGGAGGGCGTACTCCTATCTCAGCTTCTATGATGGCCCTTATTTTGGAGCGTGTGTGCGGTGTTCATCAGGTGATCACTCTCGATCTTCACGCGGATCAAATACAGGGAGCTTTTCAAAATATTGGTGTGGATAATCTGACAGCTACCAAACTTTTTGCGGAGCACATGAACACCTTGGGGCTCAAAGATGTTGTCGTTGTGTCTCCCGATGCAGGCGGGACCCGTCGTGCCGAGATGTTTAAAGAGTACCTAGAGGTAAAGGGTGACAAGGTGGACTTTGCCATTATGATTAAAAAACGTTTGCGTGCAGGAGAGGTGGAGAGTTCCACGCTTGTGGGGGATGTAAAGGGGAAGACAGCCATTATTATTGATGATATGTGTGATACCGGTGGGACGATGGTTGCAGCTGGTGAAGAGCTCCTTAAACATGGAGCAAAAGCTGTTTATGCCGTCTTTACTCACCCTGTTTTTTCTGAAAAAGCGGTTGAAAAACTCTCTGGTTCAAAATTTACAAAAGTGTTTGTGACGGATACGCTTCCCTCAAGAAAGCCTTACGGTGATAAAATTGTGACCATTTCCGTGGCGCCATTGCTTGCTCAGGTGATTGAACTTGTTCAGACCAACCAATCCATATCCAGCGTCTTCCATTAACAGGGTTTAAGAGAAAATCGCCCTTAGAAGGAAGTGCCCAACAAAAGCGATCCAGATCATCGTAAATCCAAAAAACGTGATGCGGGCTGTTTTCTTCAGGCGAATCTCATTTTCTTCGGAGCGTGGGGGAAGGGATTGAAATGTGGCTGTTATAGCGGCTGTAATGATATAGGTGAATGTTGCAACTTGTATGGCATCTGAGAGTGTGAATGTTGTTGTAAAGGGCAAAAAACTATCAAGAACGTATTTATTTCCAACAGAAGCAAAGACAGCAGCCATACAAAGACTGTATTTCGCGTTCAAATTGTGACGATCTACAAAAAACGTTAAAAGGCACACAACAAAAGCCACAAAAAATCCAATAAAATAGTTGAAGAATAGGCGCAGTCCCAGACGTTTTATGTCGAAAACTATGGCGAGTCGAGAGTAGGTTGTTTCTTTGACGGAAGGGTCACCAAAGTTTGTATTGTAATGAAAGGGAGCTTCCTCCACGTGAAAGTTAAGAATCTCCCAGCCAGGAATCGTAAAATCTCTGGGCAAGGTGCTATTAATTCGATCGGGAGAAAATTTGAGGTTTGCGATCTCCTGTTCGGAATCTTCAATCGGTATAACAATTGTCTGTAGATCAAAGGGAAAATTCGTGATGTTCCAATGTTGTTGGACGGTTGCGAAATAACGTGCTTGTGTTCTTATTTTTCCGTCTACCTTATCTGTGCCGCCAAATTTTACATTAAACTCATAAGAGTTTGTAATCTCAACACTGTTTTGTGGTTTGTAAGCGGCATCATCGTAAAGCCACCAGACGTAAAAACTCGTTTTAAAAGAGTTTTTAAAATAGTCAAATGTATGAAGAGAAAGGGGCAAAACACCCATAGTCACGGTGTGTTTTGATGGGATGTTTTCAGCTCTCACGTCCGGGAAAGACGCGAAAATAAGGAAAAAAATGAAGCTTAAAAGATAACGCATGGTGTGGTGTAAAAAGCTTCTCCCGTGCTTCAAAATTCCCCCATACCTATGAGGGTAGGGAGAGAAAGTTAAAAAAGATTTAAGAGGGAATATATTATTTTATTAATAATTTATTTTTATTTTTTTATGTATTAAGAATTTGTTTTTTATTTTTTATTTTTGTTTTTTTATATAATTTATTTTGCTGAGTTTCGTTCTTCACCGTGCCTAGAAGGAAGAAGCGAGACGCGCTCTGCCCCTCGCTGAGGGTGTGTGTTGGATGTGTTGTAAGGTAGGGAAAAATTATGAATTTAAAAAAAGTAAGTGTAGGTATTGTGTTGTGCTGTTTTCTTGGTTTATCTGGAGGCGGTGTGGCCGCAGATGAAGATGCGCCATCTGGGGATGCGCCACCCTCAGCGCCGACTGTTCCAACGCCGGAGGTTGCAGCTTCTTCGAATAATGCCGATTCGAATGATCAAGAGCAAAGGTTTGAGAGCTCCTCTATTCCAGTAATGCTCCGAGGTTCCATTGATCCTCTATATATTTTTCAGTCTCTGCTTGTTGGGCTTGGCGAAGGTGGTGATGGTACTGCGGTTATAGTGGCTCTAGAGAGAGGGTTGATTGAGCTGGAAGCAATAAGGCGTGAGTTGGAGGAGCGGGTGTCATCATCGACCTCGAGCTATATCGATCCAACACCAGGTCCTATTATTGGCTTTGACTTAGACTCTGAGTTAGGTGTGGTCCAAGGTGCACGTGATTATCTTTCTGGTCTTGGGATTGATCTTGATGATCTTGAGGAGGAGTTTACGATCCTGGGTGACGGGGATGATTATGCTGCTGTTGTGAGGTTTATTGATGAGGTGACGGAAGTTTGTAATCTTTCTCGTGATGAGCAAACTTGGCTTGCGGCTGCGATGGGGGGGGGAAGGGATGTGGCTCCTTCCGCCTGAATAGGATTGTGTGTGTGGTAAAAAGTTTGCTTGTAGGGAGAGGATTTTGCCTCTTTTTCCAAAGGATTCCCCATCTTTTTGAGTGGGTTTTCTGATTTTCTGTGTTGAGTACGTCCCTTTTTCCTTTGAGGATGGATTTTTATTTTTGCATTTTTCTAACTTCACTCCAAAAAAATTGTTTTTAAGTATTAATTAAAATATCTTCCTTAGACTTAATTTAATGTAACTGTGTTTAAGGAGTAATTTTCGTGAATCAAAAAATATTTTTTCTCTCTACTGTTTTTACGTTGATGTCAGGGTCGGATATATTTGCGGCGGATCCGAACGTTTTAGGAGAAGGTAAGAAGTCCAACCCGCATGCAGCATGGACGCAGCGGCCCCTTATAGGGAATATGGCGCCTGATACGATCATGATGATTTTGAAGGGTTTACCCTTTAAGGAGGGATGGGAGTTTTTGAGCGTGGATAAAACCCATCATAATGATGTGGATGTGTGGAGGGTTTTTGCAAGCCTTCATGGTATTCCTGTCTCCAAGGATGCCGAGACAGCAGAACAAGTGCGTGGGGAGATGATTGAGGGAATGAAGAATTCTCTTCGCACAGAGATTGAATCCGCAGAGTTGATAACGCCTGAGTTGATGACGGATCTTTTGCAAAGTGCCCAGGAAAAACCCTTTTTGTGGGAGACGTTGATCACAGCCCTTCAGGAGAAGTATGAGAATCATGAGAAGTATGAGGATCATGCTCGACTGATAGAACTGATAGATGAGGCCTATCGAGGGTACAAGTCTTTTGATGGTGTTTCCGAGGGTAATCGTCGGGCGTTTCTGATTGCGGCTGTGGAACGTATGAATGCGGCTGTGGAACGTGTGAATTCTGATGGCAGACTCAAGTCTCGTGCAGAGCATGCTCAGATGTGTCTTAATTCTGTTATTTTTGAGAAAAAGCTTGGATTTACGCATGATCGTGGAACGCCAAACTCTGCTTATGATTATTGCGTAAGGGTTGCGGCAAGGAGAAATCCAGATGGCTCACCCAGCGCTGACGCAGAGTTTGGTCAGGAAAATCTTAACAGAGCTGCTTATGCGGGGAAACTTGGATTTACGCAGGATCGTGGAACGCCAAACTCTGGTTATGATTACCTGGTAAGGATTGCGGCGCGTAGGAATCCCGATGGGACGCCTGGCCTTGGAGCAGAACATGCCCAAAGTAGACTTACCCTAGCTGCTTATGATGGAGATCTTGGATTTACGGGGGATCGTGGGACGCCAACCTCTGGGTATGATTATCTCGTGGAGGTTGCGGCACGTAGGAATCCCGATGGCACACCCGGCCTTGGAGCGGAATATGCCCAAGATCTACTTATTGATGCTGCTGATAATGGAATCCTTGGATTTACGAAGGATCGTGGGACGCCAACCTCTGGGTATGATTATCTAGTGAAGGTTGCAGCACGTAAGAATCCCGATGGGACACCTGGCCTTGGAGCGGAGAAAGCTGCTCGGTATTTACTGAGTGCTTTTGACTCTGAATAGGTTCTCTGAATTTATTCAGAGTTTCAAAAAAGCGCCCCTGTGGGGGCTTTTTTGTTTGAAGGGGGTGGAGTGGGTAAAAAAGATGAATGATTTTTGAAAAAAGGAGTTGACTTGGGAGG
>JBDHTO010000008.1:0-20856 GCA_039808665.1 Alphaproteobacteria bacterium
AGTCGAAAGTCAATTGGCTAAATAATTCGTAAAATATCGCATAATTTTCACAGGTTTTCAAGGGTATTTCCACGGCGGAATTCCCCTTTTGCTATGTTTTTTCTTCATTTTTTTCCTGTCGTTAAGGGAGAGTTATATCCATACCTTTTATGCATCCCTCCCTTGATAAAAACTTCTTGCATATTGAGAATTGACTCCTATATATCCGTTGTTACTTCACTTTTTTTAAGGTCAAAATAAAATGAATAAAAAATTTCTTCTCTCTACTGTTTTTATGCTCATGTCATGGCAAGGTATTTTTGCAGGGGCGCCCGAGTTTTCAGGAACGCCTGAGGGGCCGGTAAAACCTAGGGTCTCAATGACGGAGCAGCCTCAAGGAGCCCTTGTCGGGAATATGATTCCGGATACGATGGGGCGTATTCTTGTCAATCTTCCTTTCAAGGACGGGTGGGTGTTTTTAAGTGCGAAAAAAACTCACCGTAACCATGGGGAGGTATGGGAGATTTTTGGGGGTATTCATGGGATTTCTTTGACAAAAGATGAGGATACAGCAGAAAAAATCCGTGGGAAAATTATTCAGGAGTCTCAAGAAACTTTATTGGCTGCGGTTCCTTTGAGAGGTGATTCTTTCACATCGGATATCATGATCAATCTTTTAGAAAATGTTCAAGAAAAACCTTTTCTTTGGGGGAGTTTGCTCAATACTCTTCCGGGGAGGTTATACCCCAAGATCTCTATCGACGCGGGGCATAGAGGCTTGAATAGTGATGCCTATTACGGGAGCTTGGGTCTTAAAGGTGTTTCAGAAACAAGTCGTCGAGCCTATTTGGTTGCTGTTTCTTTGTTAAAAAATCCCGATGGGACGCCCAGTGTTAGCGCGAAAGATGCTCAAAAAATGCTTAATAAAGCAGCTTATTCTGGAAAGCTTGGATTTACGCCAGGTCGTGGAACGTCAACCTCTGGATATGATTACCTGGTAAGAGTTGCGGCACGTAAGAATCTCGATGAGACGCCAGGCCTTGGTGCCAAGAATGCTCAAAAGCATTTAAAAAGGTTTAAGCAAGACTAAAAAAGTATTGTATCTAAACTATTAAAGAAGGGGACGCTCTATGCGTCCTTTTTTTATATGTGTTCTTTAGCAACACTCGATGAATGAAAAAAATCTTTTGCCGGCGCTTTTTAAATCTTTTACAATCTTGGAACGTTTGACTCCGACTATAGACATATCATGTACCTTAAAATTTTAATGCCTTTGGTGATTGGAACGATCCTTTGGTTTTGTCCGATACCAGAAGGGTTGAATCCCAAGGCATGGCACATGTTTTCAATTTTTGTGGCAACGATCGCAGGAATTGTCCTTAAGCCCTTTCCCATGGGGGTCATTGCACTTTTCAGTATGTTGATTGCGACTCTTACCGGTGTTTTGGATCTTGGGAAACAAGCTTTAAATGGTTACTCCTCTCCGGTGATTTGGCTTGTGGTCTATGTCTTTTTTATTGCTAGGGGATTTATCAATAGCCAACTGGGTACACGTATTGCCTACCTTTTTGTGAGATTGCTCGGTAAATACAGCCTGGGTTTGGGGTATGGTATTGTTTTTACAGAATTTCTTATTGCCCCCCTTATTCCCAGTAACTCAGCCCGTGCGGGTGGTGTGATTTATCCCATTTTAAAATCCATGGCGGAGTCCCTTGGAAGCCGTCCCGAAGATGGCACAGCACGCAATATTGGAAGTTTCCTTGTTCAGGTCAGTTACCACGGTAACCTGATTACAAGTGCCATGTTCTTGACCGCGATGGCGGCAAACCCTATGGCGCAAAAGATTGCTGCAAAGGCAGGTGTTGAAATTACGTGGATGAATTGGTTTACGGGATCGATTGTTCCAGGTTTAGCAAGTATTTTAATTATGCCCCTTGTTCTTTATTTTGTTTATCCTCCCAAGCAAAAAGTCCTTCCCCATGCTGTGGGGCTTGCAAAAAAGAAACTTGAGGAAATGGGGCCCATGAAGCGTGCAGAATGGATCATGATCTCTGTTTTTGGCTTAATGCTGGGGCTTTGGATTTTTGGTATGAATTTTGGTATTGATAGCACAACAACCGCTCTTATTGGTTTATCAGCCTTATTGCTGACTGAAGTTGTAACCTTTAAAGATATTCTTCGAGAAGAGGATGCGTGGCATACTCTGGTTTGGTTTGCCATTCTTGTGGCGATGGCGGAATTTCTTCAGGAATTTGGCTTTGTTGGTTGGTTTAGTCAGATGGTAGGTGGTTGTGTGACCGGACTTGAGTGGCATACCGCATTTTTGATCCTTATCCTTGTGTATTTTTATAGTCATTATTTATTTGCAAGTAATACCGCCCACGTGGGGGCTATGTATGCGGCGTTTTTAACGGTTGCGGTTGCGGCTGGAACACCACCTCTTCTTGCGGCGCTTGTTCTTGGTTACTGTAGCAGCCTCTTTTCCCACATGACCCACTATGGTTCCTCTTCAGCGGTTGTCCTTTTTGGTACCGGGTATGTGCCCATTGGAACGTGGTGGGGCCTTGGTTTCCTTGTGAGTGTGCTTAGCCTTCTTGTGTGGGGTGGTGTTGGTGGTATTTGGTGGAAAGTTCTTGGGTGGTGGTAGATTAACATGAATATTTCTTTGCCCTTTCACCTTAGTAAATCCTCAGTAAGAGGACGGTTTGTTCGATTGGAATCTTTGCCACGGGAAATCCTTGGGCGACATGATTATCCAAGTATTATTAATGCTTATCTTGCAGAGCTTATTCCACTTGCCCTTGCGTTGGCTGGAGTTTTTAAGTTTCAGGGGATCTTTACCCTTCAGGCCCAAGGCGGCGGAGGGTCACCTGTAAAATTTATGGTCGTTGATGTGGATTCCGAGGGACACGTGCGTGCGTGTGCTAATTTTGATGAGGAAAAAGTCGCCAATCTTTCCACAACAAGTTTGATGAACCTGTTTGGTGAGGGATACATCGCCTATACCATTGATCAGGGGGATCACACAGAGCGATACCAAGGTATTGTGGAAATGAAGGGTAATTCTTTTTCAGAGTGTCTTCAGCATTACTTCAGGCAATCTGAGCAGCTTGAAACATCCTTTTATGTGACATCTAATGAAAATTATATGTCGGCGTGTTTGATGATTCAAAAACTTCCTTTTAATCCAGAAACGGATCCGGATGATTATGATGGTTGGTTTACGGCCAATGCTCTTCTTTCAACGATCAAAAAGGACGAGGCACTGGGCGAGAATACTATGGAAGAAGTGCTTCACCGACTGTTTTGGCAAGAAGGACTTTCTGTTCACGCTTCTCAGGGGTTTAGTTTTAAATGCCGTTGTAGTCAGGAAAAGATTATCTTTGTCCTCAAAACATTGCCCGAAGAGGATATTGAAGCCATTACAAAGGATGGGAAAATAACAGTAACTTGTGATTATTGCAGTGAAAGTTATCAATTTATTCCACCATTGACATAAAATCTTTCATTCTGTTAAGGAAATTTTAAATTTCCGGCGTTCTAATGAAAAGCAGATTGACATGTATATCATGATGTTTAATGGCAATTCATCGGCTTTTCTTTTTTGTCGGCGCCCTGTACAGCTTGGCTGCGGTTATATTTTGGCATCTTCCACCAGCAATTGAAACGTGGATACTGCCCGCTTATGTCATGACTGGCGTATGTTTGTTTTACATTATCTCTACGATGCTTCGTGGAAAGGTTGAGACATTAATTGATGCTGTGAAAAGACTCCCCTCAGATATGACAAAATCCCTTCCCTTGACGGGGGATAAGTCTGAGATTGGTGAGTTGGCGAGATTGCTTGAAGAGTCGCGAAAAATTGCAGTTGATCAGGGGCAAAAGCCTTCAGAAGATATTCTTGATATTGACACACAACCATCACAATCCGTCTCCGTTCCAGAAGTTGCTGCTCTTCAAACTTCCTCTGCATCTGCTCCAAATATTGCTGATTTTGAACTTGCACCGGTTTCTGATCCTGTTCCAAACATTACCCCTGTTCCAGATACAGGAAACTATATCTCTTCGTCTATTGTATTTGATTTTAAAAAGCACGCTGATGAAAGCTGCAATATGCTTTGTTCAGTGGCAGAGAAGGTTCAAGAGTTCGCACGTGGCATGAGTGAGCTTAGCCAGTCGTCAAAGGGGAATATGGGGGCCGTTTCTTCTGTGGCGGAAGAATCAAGTATGAAGGTTCAAGCCGTAGCGTCTGCTGCAGAACAGCTTTCCGTCAGTATTGCTGCCATTAGCCGTCAGGTAATGGAATCTGCAAATATTGCGCGTCAAGCTTCTCAGGCTGCAGAAGAGACGGATACACGAGTTAATGGTCTTGCCACAGCTGCGTCAAAAATTAATGATGTCGTTCAGCTTATTCAAGATATTGCGAATCAAACACACCTTCTTGCATTGAATGCCACGATTGAGGCAGCTCGTGCAGGTGAGGCTGGAAAAGGTTTTGCTGTTGTGGCGAGCGAAGTGAAGAATCTTGCCAATCAAACAGCCAAGGCGACGGATGATATTAGCGATCAAATTGAGCAGATTCAGCTCGCAACCCAAGATACGGTGACCTCCATTCGTGCGATCAGTGAGATTATTCATCAGGTGAATGAAACAGCCAACGAAATAGCATCCTCTGTTGAGGAGCAAACGGCTGCTACACGGGATATAGCCGCCCATGTTCATCAGGTTTTTCAAGGAACACAAGAGGTATCTGAAAAAATTATTGATGTTGAAGGGATGACCAGTGAGTCTGGGGCAAAATCAGATGAAATTGCACGGGCATCGAGCCAGATTATGAATCACGCAGCCGAGCTTCAAAAACAATTGGGAATGCTCACAGGGAGCATGCCTCAAGGGTAGATTACTTCTGCTGCTTTGATGGGGCAAAGAGTAAAAAAAAGTGGTGTTTTCAGGGGATAAGGACATTCTCCCACTTTATCTTTTATAAAAAAATCTCTAAAGTTGTACTTAAGGTAAACAAAACCTTATGACATGGAAGGAAAAAATCATGAAAACAACTGTCACTTTACTTTCACTTGTCCTTGCGACAACAGCTTTTTCAGATACATCGAAAAGTGAGACGAAAACAGAGTCTGCGGTGGCGCAGACAGCTGTTGCTATTGATCAATCGAAAGTTGCGGATGCGGAAGCACGTCTTGCAAAACTTAAAAAATACTTTGGATCCAATGCGGGAAGCGTTGAAGTTGTGTTTAGGTCGTTAAATGGTCACGATGCAACAAATACACCCGGTCAGCGTGAGGCTGTTGAAGGCGACTTCAAAAGCATCAGCGATCCAGAAAATGGTGTTTCAGGTGTAAAATGTATCCAAGACAGTAAGTTTGTCGCAACCAATAACCCTCGCCAGCTCGATGCGACAACAGCAAATTGGAAAGATTCACACGGAAATCTTGTCCTCCCTACGTTTGTAGGTGCGCTTAAGGCAAACAAAGAAAAAGGTCTTGCGCATGTAACTTATACGGAAACGGTTGCCAATGAAGCAGGTGGGACAACACAACTAACACGTACAGCTGTGATTGCTTCTTCCTCTTGGCTTTTGGGTGCAAAAAACACCTCAGGTAAGAAATTCCTCTGCTACATCACGGTAGAGTAGTTTTTTAAGATATTCAAAGGCCCGCGGGATGCTTCTTCGCGGGCTTTTTTAGTCTATCAATGGTAGCTTTGTCTTGCGTCTTTTGCAGAAGATGTAGGGGTTGTTGATAAAAAGTCTTATTGGATCAAGCTCTCATCACTGTCTGTGTGAATCGATTCATCCCCAGAAGATGTGTCATTTTCAAAATCCCAACGAGGGTGGTGTTCTTTTAAGAGGCTTTCAAGTATGGCTATTCGAGCTTTTATTCGTGTGATGCTCGATTTTTTTCTGAGGGACCTGAGAAGATCACTGAGTTTGCTTTCAAGCTCTTTTGTATAGTGCGCCCTTTGTGATAAATTTTTTTTCGCAATCTGGAGTTGCTCACGAAGATGATCGTTTTCTTCTTCTAGGGTGCGGAGGTGTCGTTTATTCGTCGTCTCATCTCTACCTTCCGTCCCATCATCCGCCGCGGTTGTGGGGTGTGCGGACATCATCACCCATGCGAGTGTGAAAAGTGAAATGATATGCATTTTTTATATTCTTTATGGCGTGTTTTCTTAAGCTCATCACAAAAAGGTTTAAAAATAATTTAACTATTCATCGCTTGAAGGATCGTGGTCTCTCACTCTTGCTTTTCGGGTTCCCTTGCGTTGCGTCTTTGCAAAACGGTTATTTCCGTCACCCTGTATTGCTGCTTTTTTAGAAAATCCACCTTTTTTCTCAGATTTTTTGGAATTTGCTTTTCTATAAAGTAAAAGGTAATTAATCGCATCTTCGGATGTATCCAACAGCTCAGAAAGAAGCTCATGATTCGCTCCTCTTAATGTGTGGATTTTCTGAGCTTGTTCTTGCGTAAGCTTGAGGGCATCTTGAAGCTGCTTTTCTAGGGCATCCACACGTGCGGCAAGATGCTTATTTTCATCTCTTAAACTATCCTCATCAAGAAGATGGATAAGCTCACGTTCTTTTTGAGATACTCCCTCTTCCGCAAGTGTGGCTTGTAGCTCAGCAACTTCTGTCTTCAATGTTGTGACCTGTGTTTCAAGAAGCTCGTGTGATTGATCTAAAGTGGTATGTCTCCCCTGAATCAAGATCTCAGGAAGACCATCAAGGGGAGATTTTCCAAACAGAGAGTACTCCGATACATGATTTGATGCATAGGAAATTACCGGTAAAAGAGTAAAGAGGATAAAAAAAGAAAAATGAAAAAAATGGCGCATAAATTAAATGTAATAAAAAAAGGCTTACACTGATTTATTGGGTATAAGATTTTTTTTCAAGTACTTTTTTAATTCTCCTAAGCATATCTTTAATGTTAGAAGTTACGGGCCTTTCTTTGGAGCGGTTGTTCCGAATCTTCCAAAGTTTCCAAAGACCTCACGCATAACGCCTGTTTCGTATCCGGATGTTTCCGTTTTTTCCTTGTTGGGTGTGACGTTGATGACGTTATCTTTTGTGACATGCTCAACTTTTTCTACACGATCGCTGGTATCGAAATAAATAGCCAGCACTTTGTTATCTTGCACATCTGGGGCAAAGAATGATTTCGTTGAAATACGACGGGAGACATAGTACCACGCTTTATCTTTGAAGGAAGATGTTGCAGAGGGGGATCCCAAGATATTTATGACGTCTTGTTTGGTTTGACCCTTTTGAATTTGCTCTGCCTTAACAAGCTCAAAGTCAAAACCACGATTATCAATGGTGGGTGTGCAGGCAGTCAAAGCCAAAGCCGCGAAGAAAGAAAAGAAAAATTTCATCAATCAAAGTAAAATAACGCATTGTCTCTACTTATTTCTCTCATAAAAGCGGTTGTTTTGCAATGATTGCGAGAAAGGGGATTCTTAATATAACTTTCCAAAACTGTGATATTTAATGGATTTTTGAAGTTTTTCAAAGGCCTTGAGTTCAATTTGTCGTATACGCTCGCGGGAAAGTTTATATTTCTCGCTGAGTTCGTCTAGGGTCATGGGTGGTTCATGAATACGACGATCTTGAAATATCTTTCGCTCCCGTTCACTCAAAGCATCCAAGGCATCATCCAAAAGTTTTTTGCGTTTTGTATATTCATCCCGGTGAATAAGGGAAAGCTCTTGGCTATCTTTGTGATCTTCGACCCAGTCAATCCATTCCGAATCACTGTCATTCTCTGTTTTAAGGGGGGCATTCAAAGAGTGATCTCCCCCTTGCATACGTTCTTGCATCAAAAGGACATCACTTTCCCTCACCGATAGCGTTTTTGCAACCTCACTGACTTGTTCCGGGGTGAGGGTATGTGCACCTAATTTTTGCTTGATCGTGCGGAGTTTAAAGAAAAGTTTTTTCTGAGCAGAGGTAGTTCCAATTTTTACAAGGGACCAGGAATTGAGAATATACTCCTGCATGCTGGCGCGGATCCACCACATGGCATAGGTGGAGAATCGAAACCCTTTATCCGGATCAAAATGTTTAACGGCTTGCATCATGCCGATGTGGCCCTCTGCAATGAGATCTGACATAGGCAGGCCGTAACCTCGGTATCCTTGAGCCATTTTTGCAACAAGACGAAGATGACTTGCAATCAGTTTATCAACTGCATCCTTGTCTCCTTCTTCTCGCCACTTTTTTGCAAGATGAAATTCCTCGTCATTGGTCAGATAGGGAATGCGTTTGATTTTGTTGATGTAATGCTCAGGAAGGTCAGGTTGCACTTGGGCGCGGCTCATATCGCATTCTTTTGTTTGATGACGATACCTCAGTGTAGGAAACCGCGGGAATCTTGGCAACCCTCCCTAAGAAGGTTTTACTTTGTGTGGAGTCCTACAAGGCGATAAAAATCAGACTTTTCCTTCCACCCTTCGATGACTTTAACAAAAAGAAAAAGATGAACCTTGCGTTGCATCATGTGCTCAAGTTCTTTTTGAGCCTTTTCACGAATTGTTTTGATGCGTTCGCCTTTGTGACCAAGGACGATAGACTTTTGACTTTCTTTATCAACGACAATGACTTGGGAGATTTTGACAGCGCCATTATTAAACTCTTCAAAAGCTTCTGTTTCAACATAGGTATCATAGGGAAGCTCTTGGCGCAGATTTAAAATAACATGCTCCCTTGTAATTTCTGCGGCCAGCATACGTTCTGGAACGTCTGTGATATGATCCTCGGGGTAAAGCCAAGGGGAGAGGGGGAGACGTTCACTAAGGTAAGTTTTCAGATCCTCAACACCATCATGGGTGCGTGCAGAGATCATAAAAACGTGCTCAGCTTGTGCTTGAGAGCAAAGGGCAGCAGCTTTGAGGATGTCTTCTTGTTTCGCAATATCGACTTTGTTCAAGATAATGGCATAGGGTTGTTTGAGTTTTTCGATCTGATTGAGGAATGTGGATTCATCAATTTTTTGAGAGACATCGACAATCAATAATCTGAGATCGGCATCCTTTGCGGCATCATAAGCGGCATCAACCATGGCGCGTTCAAGTTTTTTCTTAGGCTCAAAAATTCCAGGTGTGTCTAACAGGATCATCTGTGTTTCGTTATGCAGCGCAATGCCGAGAACACGTGTACGCGTTGTTTGTACTTTATGGGTGACGATGGAAACTTTTTCTCCCACAAGGTTATTTGTAAGGGTTGATTTTCCTGCATTTGGAGCGCCAATCAGTGCAATAATACCGCATCGTGTGTTCATAAAATCTAAGCCTTTTTTCTTTCGTGTTGTTGATAAAGCTGTGCTGCAGCTTTTGTTTCTGCTGAACGTTTTGTATTGCCGGATGCCGTTGCGATGTGAGGACCCACTTTAACCTCCACAAGAAATTCCGGTGCATGATCGGGACCAGAGGAGGATAGTAGCGTATAAGTTGGCACGATCCCAAAGTTTTTTTGAGACCACTCTTGAAGAGCTGTTTTGTAGTCTACGGGAGGGGCACTTTGTTCAAGAAACAAAGGTGCCCAAAGTTGAAGGATTACGCGTTTTGCGGTTTCAAAATCAGCATCCAGAAAAACTGCACCGATAAGAGCTTCTACGGCATCGGAGAGAATATGGGATGTGGGCGTCACATCGTTTTGTGCAGCCCTTATCACCGTTGAGATATTCAGTATTTGAGCAATCTTTCCGCAGGATTCTTTGGAGACAAGGGATGCGAGGCGTTTTGCAAGAATTCCTTCAGCCTCATGTTCAAACTCAAGATAAAGCGTTTCTGCGATTACAAGGCCCAAAACACGATCACCCAAAAACTCAAGGCGTTCAAAGCTTTCTTGATTTCTAGAGGTTTTTTGACTTCTGTGCGTAAGTGCCCGTTCAAGGAGGTTGGGGGCCTTGAATGTGTGTCCTAGTCTTTGTTCAAGTGATGTGAGCATCTTTGGCGGTGCATTAAGGAAAAGTTAAATGTTCTGTGGTTATCATATGCTTATGTTCGGGAAAAAAGTCCATGGAAAAGGTTGGGTCAATGACAGGAAAGCGCTTGCTTGTGGCATCTGGTAAGGGGGGAGTGGGTAAAACCTGGCTCGCCATTACACTTTCCCAAGCTCTCTCTCTTAAAGGAGATCGCGTCCTTTTGTTTGACGGTGACCTTGGTATGGCGAATGTGGATATTCAGTTGGGCATGCTCCCCAAAAAGGATATTTCTGAAGTTATTCAAGGAAAATCTCGACTCATGGATGTGATCAGTAACTACTCCAAGGGATTTGATGTGATTAGTGGACGTTCAGGAACAGGCCAGTTCGCGACACTACCGGAAAATAAACAAACAACAATTTTGAAAGAACTCCAAGAAGTGAGTGAGTCCTATGGTGCCACAGTCATCGATCTTGCTGCGGGTGTTGATGCCATGACTCAAAACATGAGTGGCTTTGGTGATCTCTGTTTGGTGGTGTTGAATGAAGAGCCTACATCCATGACAGATGCCTATGCCTTTCTTAAGGTCATTTCAAAAAAGCATCCCAAAATTAAGCCTGCAGTTGTTGTAAATATGGCAGAAAACGCCGAACGAGGAGAAAAAATTTATGAGGGTTTTGCCAAGGTCTGTGAGAACTACCTTGGATTCAAACCTCCTCTCGCAGGGGTCATCCGAAAGGATTCTCAGGTGCGTCAATCCATTTGTAAGCAAACACCGCTCCTTGCCATGAATCCATCTTCCTTTGCGGCAAAGGATGTTGAAAAACTTGCCGGATGGGTCAATCATTTTGAACGCGTCGCTACAAGCCACTAGGACGCGATCTATGCATTATAAGGAGTAGTTTAATTGGTCGTGGCGGCCTCTTCTGTTTTTTTGATGCCCGTTTCCATGTCTTTGATACTCTTTTGCATGACCAAGATCAGAGGTGCCACAAGAGAAAGTGCTTTTGTTTGCAGTTCAAACATGACTTCTGGGAGAAACTCTGCGGATGCTGTTTGAAGTTTTTGCATCACGGGATCTTTGAAGAGATCGATCAGTTTCTTGATCTCTTCGGGTGTTAAGTTATCTTTATAGTGTGTCATGAGTTGGTTTAAAAGGTCCCGAATCAAGGGTTCTCTTGCATTTTTAATCTTTTGATGGAGATCTTCAAGAGGGACAAGTCGCCGTGAAACTTCCTCAGGTTTGATACCGTGTTCTCCCATCTCTTCGGCCATGCGTTCCTTAACCTCTTTGATATTGCCGCCAAACTCCGCAACAACTTCATCAAAAGTCGCATTTAGCTGAGCCTCAATTTGAGCCGCCTTTATAAACTCTTGCACAAGGGTATCCGGATCAAGTGTTTTATTTGAAGGTGATACTACTTCTTTGGGATTTGCCTTTTGGGAATGGGCCGTATCACCGTGAAGTGTTGTCGTTGCTGTGGAGGAGGATGTAGGTGTTTCAGCCAGAGCGGACATGGAGGAAACGAGGAGGGGGAGGAAAAAAATCTTTAAACTGGACATAGACAAAGCGTACCCGTACATAATCGTATAGGATAAGACTAAACTAAAATGACGCGCGAGATAAGATGTTTCATCTCACATCACCTTTTCAACCTGCGGGGGACCAACCTGACGCCATTGCACAACTTATTAAGGGGGTAAATGAGGGAAGGCGTGATCAAGTGTTATTGGGGGCCACAGGTACGGGAAAAACCTTTACCATTGCCAATGTGATTCAGGCGACACAAAAGCCAACACTTATTATGGCGCCAAACAAAATCCTCGCCGCTCAGCTTTATGAAGAAATGAAAGACTTTTTTCCACAAAATGCGGTGGAATATTTTGTTTCCTATTATGATTATTATCAGCCAGAAGCCTATGTTCCGCGTACAGGAACTTATATTGAGAAGACAGCCTCTATTAATGAGGAAATTGATCGCATGCGTCACAGTGCGACGCGTGCACTTTTTGAGCGACGTGATGTTGTGATTGTAGCGAGTGTGTCGTGTATTTATGGTATTGGAAGTGCTGCGGAATACAGCTCTATGATTATTGATTTATCTGTGGGGGGGACCTTTGAGCGTACGAAACTCCTCAGACAGCTTGTGGAGCTTCAGTATAAACGGAATGACCTTTATCTGACACGGGGAAGTTTTCGTGTGCGTGGCGATGTTTTGGATATTTTTCCCTCCCATTATTCAGATCGGGCATGGCGCATTTCCTTCTTTGATGAAGAGGTGGATGGCATCCATGAATTTGATCCATTGACCGGGGAAAAGTTTGAAACAATGGACACCGTGCGTGTTTATGCCAATAGTCACTACGTTACAGGTGGCCCAACCATGAAACAAGCGATTCACATGATTGAAGAGGATCTTGTGATTCGACTGAAGGAATTTGAAGAAGAGGGGAAGCTGCTGGAAAGGCAGAGGCTTGAAGAACGGACGCGATTTGATCTTGAAATGCTGCGTGCGACGGGGATGACAGCGGGTATTGAAAATTACTCTAGGTATCTGACAGGACGCGCTCCGGGGGAGCCGCCTCCCACACTCTTTGAATATTTACCCAAGGATGCTTTGGTGGTTATCGATGAAAGCCATGTAACCGTTCCACAAATTGATGGTATGTATAAAGGGGATCAGGCAAGAAAAAGTGTTCTTTCTGAGCATGGGTTTCGTCTTCCGTCATGTAAAGATAATCGTCCCTTAAAGTTTCAGGAATGGGATGATCTTCGCTCTCAAACCATTTATGTTTCTGCAACGCCGGGGCCTTATGAGTTAAGGGCGACGGAGGGAGAGTTTGCGGATCAGATTATTCGTCCTACCGGGTTGTTGGATCCTGTGTGTATTGTGAAGCCTTGTCAAAATCAGGTGGATGACCTTCTCCATGAGTGTCGTCAGGTCGCAGAACGTGGTTACAGAACCCTTGTGACAACCCTTACAAAGAAAATGGCAGAGGCGCTCACCGACTATATGGAAGAAGCCGGTGTACGTGTTAAATACTTACACTCTGATATTGAAACACTTGAGCGCATTGAGATTATCAGAGGTCTTCGTTCCGGGGAGTTTGATGTGCTTGTGGGGATTAACCTTCTTCGTGAGGGGTTGGATATCCCTGAATGTGCTCTTGTGGCTATCTTGGATGCGGACAAAGAAGGATTCTTAAGGTCCAAAACCTCACTTCTTCAAACTATTGGTCGTGCGGCTAGAAATGTAGATGGTAAAGTCATTCTATATGCGGACACGGTGACAAAATCTATGGAGGCAGCCTTAGGAGAAACAGAAAGGCGCCGGGAAAAACAAAGAGCCTACAACGAGAAAAATGGGATTACACCTCAATCTGTGGTGCGAGCTTTAAAGCAATCTCAAACGGAAAAAAATAAAAACGTTCAAGGCGTTATTTCTATTGATGAAATGAAAAAACGTTGCGTCCAGTTGGAAAAAGAAATGATAAAAGCTGCGGAATCTCTTGAGTTTGAAAAGGCAGCAAAACTTCGTGATGAGCTTAGAGATTTAGAGAAAGCACTTTTGTTGAAGGAGTAGGCGGGGGGGGATTTTTGTCTTCTCTCTGATTATTATGCGTGTATAAAAAAACAACCCAGGAATTTCCTGGGTTGTTTTTGAAGTCAGACGAGAGTCTGTCTCGATTAGAATCTCCAACCGATTGTTACAGAGAACTCGTGTGTACGTGGACGGATAGAAGCCGTACGTGTTTGGTTTGTGTTTGTCAACGCACCATTAGCATCTGTTGGAACATTGAGTGTTACTTTGGATCCAAAGTTATAACCATATTTTGCTTCCAAATACATGTTCTTTGTGAACATTGTGCGAAGACCGATCACTGGCTTTGCGGAAACGCTTGACTTGGATTTCTTCAATGTTGGTTGGAAACCTGTTGCTGTTGCGTTAGCTTGTTGCCATGTGAGTTCAACTTTGTTTACTTCAGCAGCGATACCGATGAATCCAATGGTATCTTTTGTGATGTGATAACCGAGTTTTACTTCTGCACCGTAGTCATGCTTGTTGCGAACTTTTGCTTCAAGAATTCTGGATGCTGCAACTGGTGAACCGATATCAGAGTATGCTGTCCACTTTGCGCTTTTCAACGTGCCATAAACGCTGATAGATGCATAACCGCAACCAGCGAATGTGATGCCATAACCAGCTTCAAGGCGTCCACCAAACATTGTTTTTCCTGTGTTTGTTTTGTAAACACGGTCACGTGTTGCGCCAGCTGTTGCAATGTTACCCTTATCATTGTATTGACCTGTTACAGCACCTGTTACAGCACCAACACCGACGAAGAAACCTGTTTGGTTTGCAGAAGCTGCGCCAGCGAGAAGAGCTGTTGTAAGAGCAGCGATTGTAAGTTTTTTCATTATTTAACTCCTAAATGTAAGACCCAGAAAATTTCTAGGTTTATCTTTCTACACTCCCTTTGTATGTCATAAGAGATCGTGGTGCAACTTTTGGGGTGTCTTTTTTTTGTGTGAAATTTTGGTGTGTTACACAAAAAACACATTTAGTTAATCCGGTGTTTACTTATAGGCCTTGAAATGAAAGGTTTTGGAGAGGGGTCAATAATTATGTCAATCTAAATCCTTGACCTTAGTCATGAATATCCTCTATCATAAAAGAGTTATGGATAAAACACTTCGCAATATCATTGTTGTTGTCATTATTGTCGGCTGATGCCGACCGATATCCTTTACTTTTCCCTTATTTTCTGTAATTTTACCCTAACACACACAAGGATTCGTTATGTTTAAAACAACCTGTATTGCTGGGTTTGCCATGTTTTCCATGTTTTTTGGTTCTGGCAACCTTGTTTTTCCTCTCCTTCTTGGGACAGAAGCCCTTGATCATTCACTCTATGCCACGTTGGGCTTTTTAGTCACCGCGGTTGTGGTTCCCTTTATTGGTCTTATTGCCATGATTGTTTTTGATGGGAAGAGAGAACTCTTTTTTTCAAAGATTGGGGAACTTCCTGGATTTTTATTAACATTTGCGCTCTTATCTCTCATGGGGCCGTTTGGGGTTATTCCTCGCTGTATCACGGTGGCTTATGGGGGGCTTCAGCTTGTATTTCCGGAGCTTTCGTTCCCGTTGTTTAGTTTGCTTTTTTCTGTTTGTATTGGTGTACTTATCTGGCGACCCAATCGAGTTGTTAATATCATCGGGGTGGTTTTGACACCTTTTAAGCTTGGTGGATTGCTTCTTCTTATTGCTTTTGGCATGTACTACGCTGTGGAGCCTTCCTCTTATGCCTATACTCCTTCTGTTGCGGCTTATTCCGGATTCACCCTCGGATATCAAACGATGGATCTTGTTGCGGCGTTTTTCTTCTCTGCAACCATTGTTCACTATCTTCGTGATAGTTTAATTAATGGAGAGCATAAGCCTTCTCTTTTAAAATCGAGCATCTCTGCTTCCTTAATTGGCGCAGCACTTTTAGCTCTTGTGTATTTCGGTTTTGTGAAGCTTGGGGCAAGCTACGCGGGAAGCTTGCATAGCACAAGTCCAGAGTCTCTTCTTGCTGCGATTGCAGGACTTACAATGGGGAAATATGCGCTTGTTGTTGTGTCTGTAACCCTTGCGGTTTCTTGCCTTGCTACGGCCGTGATCTTATCAAGTTTATACGTTAGCTTCGTTAAGGAAGATATTTTGGAGAAAAGAATAAAAGCAAATGCATCTCAAAGTGCTGTTATCCTCCTGACGCTTGCGGTGACATATCTCATCTCTCTTCTTGGGTTCTCCAAAATTAGCGGGATGCTAGGCTTTGTTTTGACCTTGTCTTATCCAGCGTTGATTGGTCTTGCTCTTCACCATATTATGACTTTCTGGTTTAAGATGGATTATTCAAAACCCATTTTTTACGGAGTTTTGTTCATCTCCGGGGTGGTTCAGTGGCTCTTTTAAGGCATGCTTTGGTGATTTTTTCTTGTTTGCTTGTTGTGGCATGTGAGCCTCATAAGCAACAAGAAAGACTCTCAGAGGTGGTATGTACCTATTCTATCCTTCAAGATATTGTCCAAAATATTGCGGGGGACGAGATTCGCGTCACGTCTATTGTGCCGCGGCTTTCGGATCCCCATATTTTTGAGCCTACTCCAGAAAGTTTTGTAGCTGTGGAAAAAGCAAAAATTATTTTTGCGCATGGCCTTCACTTTGAAGGGTGGCTTGAAAAAATTCTGAAATCCCACGCTGGGAAGGTTATTTATGTGGCCTCTCATCATCCTGCGCGGCGTGTGGGGAAGGGGTTATTTGACCCGCACACGTGGCATAATCCATTATTTATGCTGACAAGTCTCCCTATCATTATTGATTCTCTCAGTAAGGCGTATCCAGAAAAAGCCCATGGCTTTCGGGTTCGTGGTGAAGTTTATGAAAAAAAGCTCAAGTTGCTGGACAAGGAAATTAGGGCTGAATTTGATTCTTTACTGCCTCAGGTCAAACGTATTGTGCTCACAACCCATGATGCGTTTCATTACTTTGGGGAGCATTATGGTATAGAGTTTATCGCTCCTCTTGGTATATCTACGGATGCGGAGCCCACTCCTTTTGCTATTCAAAATATGATTGATCGTATTAAAAAGGATGATATCCGAGCGATATTCATAGAGAACTTAAGTAATCAAAAATCTGTAGAGCAAATTGTCAGGGAAACAGGAGCTGAGATCGACGGAACCCTGTATGCGGACTCCCTCTCAAAGGAAAGCGGGCCAGCGCCCACATACCTCGAGATGCTGCGTTATAACGCAAACGCTGTTAAAAAAGCTCTCTTAAGCTAATTTATTTCACAGCGCAACGGCTGCAGCATTTCTCCGGGAACGGAACGTTTTCATCAAGGGTATAATAGGAAGGATCATAAACATAGTTAACATGCGGATCCTTGTCTGAATTGTTATATTTTACTCCCTCAGCCGCATAACCGCCGAAAAGACCCGTAAGGATAAGTATAGTTGCAACGTCAGCCATGATTATTCTCTCTATAAGCGCTTTGACTTAATTATTACTGATTTTTCTTTAATAATAGGTAAAGAGGAGGAAAAAAAGATTTTGAGTGGTGGGCCCTGAAGGATTCGAACCTTCGACACCCTGATTAAAAGTCAGGTGCTCTACCAACTGAGCTAAGGGCCCCAAAAATCATGTGTTTACTTATACGGCGTCTTCCATAGTGGGTCAAGCAAATAAATGCGAATAGGTTTATTTTTTAAAATCATATGCGTAAGCCTGCGTTTTTAAGGGAGATGAAAGGAAAATTTTTATACCTTATCCTTGAGGAATGAGAAAAAATTCGCTATGTGTAAGGGTATAGTTTATCAATTTAAAAACAGACCCAACACAATGGCTATTGAACGTACATTTTCTATTCTTAAACCCGATGCAACACGCCGTAACCTTACAGGTAGAATCAACGCAGTGATTGAGGCTTCAGGGCTTCGCATTGTTGCGCAAAAGCGCCTTCAATTGACAAGAACACAAGCTGAGGGCTTTTACGCTGTACACAAAGAGCGCTCCTTCTTTGGCGAGCTTTGCGATTTTATGGTAAGCGGTCCCGTTGTTGTTCAGGTCCTCGAAGGTGAAAACGCTGTGGAAGCGTACCGTACCGTTATGGGGGCAACCAATCCGGCAAATGCTGCAGAAGGCACAATTCGTAAAGAGTTTGCAGAAAGTATTGAGGCAAACTCCGTTCACGGATCCGACTCAAAAGAGAATGCAGCCATTGAAATTGCCTACTTTTTCTCTGATATAGAAATCGTAGGATAACAATTCAGTGGTTGTTCAAGGCGGCAAAGCAGTTATCATCTCCCTCCCAAATGCTTTGTCGCTTTTTCGTATTATCGTTACACCCTTTTTTCTTTATTTCTCCTTTCATGGGGAATCCCTCGTCGCCATGGCGCTGTTTTTTGCAGCCGTGCTGAGTGATTGGGCGGATGGTTTTTTTGCCCGTCTGCTGAAGAGAGAGTCCGTTTTGGGAGAAGTCCTTGATCCCATTGCCGACAAAATTTTATTGATGGCGAGTTTTATTGGATTTTTCCTTATGGGAAAAATTCCCTTTTGGATCATGATTGTTGCTGTGGGGCGCGATGTGCTCCTTTTGGTTTCAGGACTCTTTATTCTTCTTAAAAAATATGATTTTCGTATGAAGCCTGCGCGCTTGAGTAAGTGGAATACGGCGCTGCAAATGCTTTATATTGCTGTGGTTGCCTTTCAAATTAAGCCAGAGTGGAGCGTTTTCTTGGGTTGCCTTGCAAGCCTTACGACCCTCCTCAGTGCTTTACTCTATATTCACGTTTTCAAAACATGGTACACTCACCAGGATACGACCGTTTAACCTAAAAGGCACGTTCCATGATGAATATTACCTTGCGTGAGATTTTGGTTGTTGTCGCAGTTTTCGTTGCGGCATTTGTTCTTCAAAGTCTTAGTCCTATTCTCATTCCTTTTCTTGCTGGATGCATTGGTGCCTATGCTCTTTCTCCGCTTGTGAGGTTTTTTGAATCTCTACATTTGGGGCGTGTTCTTGGAACGATTTTAGCCATGCTTATTTTCTTTACCTGCGTAGGGGGACTTTTGATGATTATTGTTCCCTATGTTCACCGGGAGCTAATTCAGATATCGTCAAATATCCCAGGGTTAAGTCAAAAAATTGTTACGCATATCACCCCAACCCTTGATTACATTTCCAAGGAGTTTGGTACACCATCTGTGGCCGAGATTAAGACACAGCTAAGCAACCATTTGGGACAAATTGCACAAGTGGTGGTCAGCTTTCTCATCAGCGTTGTCGGAAGTGGTATGGCTATTGCCAATATGATTTCGATTTTGATCCTGACTCCTGTGGTGATGTTTTATTTTCTCAAGGATTGGCCTCTCTTTTTGGAGGGAGTCTATAAACTCATCCCCCATCGTTACCGGGATAGGGTGATGAAATATGTACGCGCGGTGGATACAACACTTGGGGGATATGCCAAAGGGCAGGCCATCGTATGTTTGATTCAAATGTGTACCTATAGTTTGGGCCTCTGGTTGATTCAGGTTCCTGATGCCTTTTTTATTGGCTTTATCACAGGATTTTTGACGTTTATTCCCTATCTCGGCGCCTTCATCGGATTTACCCTGTCCTTTATCGTGATCATGATTAATTTTGTAGGGGCTTGGCAGGTTGGTGCACTTTTAATCGTCTTTGCCGTGATAAACCTTTTTGAGGGGAATTTCCTTACGCCCAAGCTCATCGGTGAAAAGGTCGGTCTGCATCCCATTTGGATTATCTTCTCTCTTTTGGCGGCGGCTAATTGGTTTGGATTTATGGGAGTTGTTGTGGCGCTTCCCGTGGCCGCGATGTTAAGTGCGATGACGGGTGTGATGATGCAGGATTATTATAAAAGTAAACTTTACGGCAAGCATGTTACAAAACCCTCTTAATCAACTTCTTCTCCCCCTTGAGGTTGAAGGGCGTTATGCGGAAGAGCTTGTCTATGGGAGCTGTAACGCGGATGCCTTTGCTTGGTTGGAACGCTTCCCGGATTGGCCGATCCCTTTTATCTATGTAGAGGGGCCAGAGAAATCAGGAAAATCTACCCTTTCTAAAATGTATAGAAAGAGGATAAACGCTTTTCTTGTGAATCCAGGCACACCTCTGTTGGAGATTCCAGAAAATCGCGCCATTATCGTAGATGACGCAGAAAATATGGATGAGGAAATTCTTTTTCACCTTTATAACAGAGCAAAAATAACAGGTTATCCTTTGATCTTGTTTTCAGTCATGTCCCCTTCTGAAATGCCTGCGTTGACTAGGGATGTACGTTCAAGGCTCATGAGTTTTTACGTAATCCCCCTCCTTGAACCGGATGATCAAACCTTTCGGTTGCTCTTGCGCAAGCAGCTCCAAGATCTTGGGGTATCCTTTTCAGAAAATATTATTGAGCTTTTCCTTCAAAAGGCGGAGCGTTCCTATAAAACGATTCATGATTTTGCTGAATTTTTGGGTAAGCGAAGTTTGACACTACAAAAAAACATGACTCGCCATGATGTGATGGAGTTTTTTGAAAATGTCCCTTGAGAGATGTTATATCAATAACCGGTTTTTCCATCAGGTCATGAGTTTAAATAATAAGAAAGGTTATCAAATAGCAAACCCCATTCTCCCCCCTCTGAAAGAGGATGAAATTTTATAAACCGAACAGCTTTGTGACAATCAAAAACCTCCACAGTATATGTGGAGGTTTTTGTATAGTGTCGTTAGTTCGTGGGCGTCAGTCGCTAAAAGAGCCGCTGGATGATTCACTATCTTGTTGTTTTGACTCTCCTATAATATTTCTTCTATTTTCCAGGTTAGTCATTAGAGCGCCCCACATTCCACCCATCGCGGCGGGTTCACTGGACTGTTCTTTTACTCCATGTGCTGAGCTTCTATCTTTTATTTGACTAGGATCAACCTTTTTTAATTGAGGTTTAGTACCAATCTGCCCCAAAAATGCTAGTGGAGCTTGGCCTGTCGTACGAGGTGCTCCACCTGGCGGAGGAGGCGGTGGTGGTCCACCACGTGTTCCGGGAGGAGGAGGCGGTGCTTTTGCTCGAGGCATGGCGTCAGGAGGTGTCGGCGCGCCTGTGTTTTTACTTGATACTGCAAGCAATCCTGCAAGGGCTCCGCCTCTTTTAGACGAGGAGGTTTTTCTTTGTGCGGAAGAAGGTTCTTCACTGCTTACCACTTGAGCCTTTTTTTCTTGAGTAGTGGACGCTGCAAGCAATCCTGCAAGGGCTCCGCCTTTTTTAGACGAGGAGGTTTTTTTTGGTGCGGAAGAAGGTTCTTCACTACTTACCACTTGAGCCTTTTTTTCTTGAGTAGTGGACGCTGCAAGCAATCCTGCAAGGGCTCCGCCTCTTTTAGACGA
>JBDHTO010000009.1:0-19518 GCA_039808665.1 Alphaproteobacteria bacterium
TGATCCATCCAGTCATCACGCATGGGGCCTTCATCAAATCCGGTAAGTTCCTCCACATCCTTTGCGGTTGCTGCAACCACAACGTGACGAATGCCAGACCAAATAACATTCCCGTAGCACATGCAGCAAGGCTGTGCATTCACATACATGGTGTGTTCTTGCTGATCCTTTCCCCCAAGGTCAAAGGTTTTAAGACGTTCTTGAGCCAGGGAGAGAGCGACCATTTCTGCATGAGCAAGGGATGTGTGGTTTGGGACGACGCGATTAACACCAATGGAAACTAATGTATCTCCTGCAAAGACAGCTGCAGAAAAAGGACCGCCAGTGCCGTGAGTGATGTTAAGCCGCGAAAGCTCGATGACAAAAGTCATTTTTGCATGGTCACCCTCAATTTTTTCCGGAATATGAATGTCACTGACCCAAGAAGGCAGTGAAATTTTGAATTCAGAAGAAAGAGGGAATGCCATAAAACCTTCCTATGCTTTGATGACTTTTTGAAGAAGCGCGTTGTTGATATTTTTTGTTGCGTGACGTGTGTCTACGGTCACAGGTGTATTTTCGACAATCATGTCATAATCAACATCATCGTGATCGGTAATGATAAACGCAGCATCATATGTTCTAAGGTTTTGAGGGGAGAGTGAAATGCTCCTCATGCCCACAAGGGTTGGATGCTCGCGCATGGGAAGAATTTCTGGAACAAAGGGATCAAAATAACTGACTACCGCACCACGTTTGATCAAAGATTCCATGATCACAAAAGAAGGGCTTTCCCTTGGATCGTCCACATTCTTTTTATAAGCGGCACCAACGATCAGGATTTTACTACCGTGGAGTGATTTTTGAAAGCGTTGATCCAAGGCTTCTTGGAGTTGTCCAATCACATAATGGGGCATGCTTGTATTGATTTCTCCTGCGAGCTCAATAAACCTTGTGGAAAGGCCAAACTCGCGTGCCTTCCATGTGAGGTAAAAAGGATCAATGGGAATGCAGTGACCGCCAAGACCAGGGCCAGGATAAAAGGGCATAAAACCAAAAGGTTTTGTTTTTGCGGCCTCAATCACTTCCCAAATGTCGATACCCATGGCTGAAAAGACAACTTTGAGTTCGTTTACAAGGGCGATATTGACGGATCTGAAGATATTTTCCGTGAGTTTAACAGCTTCTGCAGTTTCCAAGGATGAAACAGGAATCGTCGTGATTCCAAAGGTTTGATAAAGCGCATCTGTAAAGGCGATACTTTCTTCGCCAAATCCACCAACAACCTTTGGGATTTTAATGGTACTGAATTTGGGGTTGCCTGGATCTTCACGTTCTGGAGAGTAGCCAATAAAAAAATCACGTCCAGCTTTGAGTCCTGTTTCCTCAAGAATGGGAAGCATTAAATCGCGGCTTGTCCCCGGATAGGTTGTTGATTCCAAAATCACAAGTTGGCCGGGCCGTAAATACTTTGCGATCGTCCGGGTTGTGCTTTCCACATAGCTCATATCCGGATCGCGGTACTTACTAAGCGGGGTGGGGACGCACATGATAATGACGTCCATATTCGACAGTTGCGTGAAATCATCCGTTGGCATAAATCGACCAGAGTCCATGATTTCTGAAATAACGTCGTTGCCAATGTGGCGAATGTATGATGTCTTTTGATTGAGTTTTTGAATTTTCAGGGTATCAACATCGAATCCCGTGACACTGAAATGTGCGCCATGGGCAACATGAGCAAGAGGAAGCCCCACGTAACCAAGACCAATAATGCCAATCTTCGCTTGTTTGGAAAGAATATTTTCTTTTAATGCATTCGTGTCAATCACTTCTCGCATGTAATTTGGCTTTGTCATCATGGAACTTTGAAAAATTTCATTGTATACCCACAGAAGGTAATGGTTCCTTTCGTTTTTTGCAAGTTTTTTGCCCTATGAATATGCCCTTAAAGATGGGGTTTGAAGGGGAAAAATATTTGCTCATGAATTGGCGGAATGCATGCTTTGTTCTCAATACTCTTGCCAAAGTCCATGGTTTTTTTATACTGTAGATAGAAATTTTTAACAAAATCGGAACTCTTATGTCTAAAAAACTTGCTCTTGCCCTTTTGGCGCTTTCCACACCAACCTTTGCCCATGCAAACGCTGTGGGTGGGTTTGATGTGATGTCTCTTCTTCCTATCGTTATGATTTTCGCTGTATTTTACTTTTTGCTTCTTCGTCCACAACAAAAGAAAGCTAAGGCACACCAAGAAATGGTTCAAAACCTTCGTCGTGGTGATCGTGTTGTAACTTCGGGAGGGATCCTTGCGACAGTAAGCCGTGTGGTAAATGACAACGAAGTGATCATTGAAGTGGAAGATCAGGTGAAGCTTCGTGTGATCAAAAGTGCCGTGACAGAGGTCGTTTCAAAAAGTGAACCTGTGACAACAAGCGAAGTTGCTCAATTTCCAAAGCCTGCTGCAAAGCCAAGTCAAAAGGCAGCAGCACCTAAAAAACCGGCACCTAAAGCGCCGGTGAAAAAAGCGGCAGCTTCAAAAGCAGCGCCTAAAAAAGGAAAATAAAAGACGATGATTAAAGTTGCACGCTGGAAGATTTTTGCCATTTTTATTGTATGCCTTTGGGGGATTATGTTTTCCCTTCCAAATGTTTTAAGTGATGAGATGCGGGAAAAACTTCCGTCCTTCATGCAAAAAACCATTAACCTTGGACTCGAGCTTCGTGGTGGTTCTCATCTTCAATTTGAAGTGGATCTTAAAACCGTTCAAAAAGACATGATGAATACCATGATGGATGAGGTGCGTGCAGCTTTAAGAAAGCATCAGATTGGTTATACCAACCTTAAAGTTGTCATCGATGAGAAAACTCAAATTCCTTTTGTGACTTTTTCCTTGAGAGAAAGTGCGCAGTCAGATGAAGCGCAGAAAGCTCTTTCCAAACTGGATCGTGACTGGGTTGTTTCTGTGAATGCAAAAGGAGATGGTCAACTTAGTATTACAAAAGAGACACTTGAAAAACGAAATAAACGTATCGTTGAGCAATCCATTGAAGTTGTGCGCCGTCGTGTGGACGCGTCTGGAACAAAGGAACCTGTGATTCAAGCGCAGGGTATCGATCGTATTACTCTACAGCTTCCTGGTATTTCTGATCCTGCGGAAGTTAAGCGACTTCTTGGAAAAACGGCAAAAATGACGTTCCGTGCTGTGGATGAGACTCTTGGTTATGTTCCAACAGATGAAAGTGGTCGCCCAACGGTTCAAGTGCCACCAGGGACGGAAGTTCTTGCTGAAGTCGAAAATAAAGGTGGGCGGGAAATTCGTCGTTATATCGCCGTTAAAAAGCAGGTTTATGTGAGCGGTGATCAACTGGTAGACTCTCAAGTGGCTGTGAGTGAAAATGGTCAGCCTGCGGTAAGTCTTAAGTTTAACTCTGTCGGGGGACGTAAGTTTGGTGACATGTCTAGACAGCTTTTGAAAAAGCAATTTGCTATTGTTTTGGATAACGTTGTCATTAGTGCGCCCGTTTTCCAATCGGTTATTCCTGATGGAAATGGTCAAATCAGTGGTCACTTTACGATCAAAGATGCAAACGAGCTTGCCTTACTTCTTCGCGCAGGTGCGCTTCCTGCACCCTTAAAAGTTATTGAAGAACGCACAGTTGGGCCAAGCCTTGGTGCAGACTCTATCCAGGATGGACGTAATGCAACAATTCTTGCGTTTGTTCTCATTTCTGTCTTTATGATTTTGAATTACTCTATGTTCGGCGCTTTTGCGGATATTGCCTTGACCTTTAACATCATCTTGTTGTTTGCAGCACTTTCCTTGTTACAGGCGACTTTGACTCTTCCGGGTATTGCGGCGATTGCCCTCAGTATGGGGATGGCGGTGGATGCGAACGTTTTAATTTATGAGCGTATTAAGGAAGAGTTGAGAAATGGGTTGAGACCCATTGCAGCGATTGAGGCGGGTTATAACCGTGCGATGACAACCATTATTGACTCCAACCTCACGACCATGATTGGTTCGGCTGTTTTGTTTGAGTTTGGAACCGGACCCATCCGTGGATTTGCTGTCAACCTTGCTTTGGGAATTCTTATTTCTATGTTTACAGCCATTGCACTTACAAAACTCGTCGTTGCCAAATACATTGGCCGTAAAAACCCAACATCTCTGCCTATCTAAGGATTTTTTGCTATGGCTCTTCTTCAAATCGTTCCCTATAACACGAAGATTGATTTCGTCAAACTTCGCGTTATTTCCTTTGCAATCTCTCTCATTATTGTTCTTGGAACATTCACAGGGCTTGCCACAAAGGGTGTTAACTATGGCATCGACTTTTTGGGGGGATACATTCTTGAAGTTCGTCTCCCTGAAGTTCCCAATCTTCCCGATTTAAGAGGAAAGTTTCAAAATCTTCACCTGGGTGAAGTTGAGTTGCAATCCTTTGGAGATGACAAGGATTTGCTGATTCGTGTAGAAAGGCGTGATGGCTCTGAGGAAGAACAAACAAAAGCGATTTCTTCTATCAAAGATGTTTTGGGTCAAAACGTTGACTACCGCCGTGTTGAAACGGTAGGACCCAAGGTGGGTGCGGATCTTGTCAATAATGGTATCAAAGCTGTTGGCTTTGCGCTTCTTGCGATGCTTGCCTATATTGCCCTTCGTTTCGAGTGGCAGTTTGCTGCCTGTGCGATTTTTGCATTGGCCCACGATTGTGTCGCAATTCTAGGTCTTTTCACAGTTTTTGGTTTGGAGTTTAAAGAAACGGCGATCTTGGCACTTTTGATTACAGCCGGATACTCTATTAATGACACCATTGTGATTTTCGATCGTATTCGTGAAAATCTGAGAAAATATAAAAAGATGCCTCTTGCGGATCTTATTAACAAAAGCGTGAATGAAACTCTTTCTCGGACAATGTTGACAGCATCGACGACTCTTATTGCTGTTCTTGCTCTTTACTTTCTTGGTGGAAAAGTGATTTCCGAATTCAGTTTACCCATTCTTATCGGTATTATCATTGGTTCATTTTCCTCCATTTGCTTGGCGTCACCTCTTCTCCTTTATATGAAAATCGGAAAGGGAAGGGATGAAAAGTCCAGTGACTCAGAAGATACCAAATCAGAAGCGGTATCCAGATAAATGAAAAGGGCCAAGCGTACAAAAATTGTTGCAACTCTTGGCCCATCCTCAAGCAGCTATGACGTGATTCACACCCTTGCAGAAAAGGGTGTGGATGTTTTTAGATTAAATTTCTCCCATGGTGATCATAAAACTCACCAAGCCAATATTGAGCATATTCGACGCGTTGAGAAAGAAACCGGTCATATTCTTGGTATTTTAGCTGATCTTCAAGGTCCTAAGCTGAGGATCGGTACATTTAAACAAGAAAAGATCACGCTTCTTGCTGGAGGAACGTTCACACTCACCCTTGATAAAGTTATGGGGGATCAAGATCAGGTTACGCTTCCCCACCCAGAAATTTTCAAAGCCGCAGAGATAGGCTCCATTCTTCTCATTAATGATGGACTTGTAAAACTTTCTGTCAAAGAAAAACAGGAAAAAAAACTTGTGTGTCAGATTGTTATCGGCGGGGAAATTTCTAACCGCAAGGGAGTGAATGTTCCTGGAATTCATCTCCCTCTTTCTGCGATGACTCAAAAAGATAAAACCGATCTGGATTTTATTTTGACCCAGGACGTAGATTGGATTGCTCTTTCTTTTGTACAAACGGCTGAGGATGTCTTGGATCTTAAAAAGCATATTCAAGGAAAAGCCAAAGTTATCGCCAAACTTGAAAAGCCTCTGGCTCTTAAACATTTAAAAGATATTGTGGATGCAAGTGATGCGGTAATGGTCGCACGGGGTGATTTGGGGGTTGAGCTTGCCCTTGAGGATGTTCCGGTTGCTCAAAAAAAGATCATTAAAGCATGTCGCAAAGTGGGAAAACCTGTTGTTGTTGCGACGCAGATGTTGGAATCTATGATTCATAATGCTTCTCCCACCCGTGCAGAAGTTTCTGATGTTGCGGGGGCGATTTTTGATCAGGTGGATGCGGTGATGCTTTCGGCGGAGTCTGCATCGGGTTCCCATCCTTTGGAAGCGGTCATGATGATGAGCAAAATCATTCACGCCATTGAGAGAGAGCTTGTCCATGACGAAGGTGAGCTGGACGGAATTCGTGGCCATACAAGTGTTTCAGGTGCAATTACAGCAGCTGCGCGGGAAATTACGTGTCACTTGAATATTCCCTTAATTATTACGGTAACAGATTCTGGCGCAACCACACTTGCGGCGGCAAAGGAACGTCCCCATGCTGCTATTTTAGCCCTGACTCAGTCACTTAAAACAGCAAGACAGCTTTCCTTGTGTTGGGGGGCTTATGCTGCAACAGTTGATAGTATGGCTCACAATATAGAAGAAATAGCCGTAAGCCTTGCAAAGGCCCATCACCTCATTCAAAAGGGCGATAAAATTGTCCTTACGGCGGGTATTCCCTTTAAAGAAGGAAGTACCCATGCCCTTAAGGTTGTTGAGGTTTTTTAATACACTAGCTTTTTTCTGGAGGGATTGCCGCGGGCTTATTTATTTTTTGTGGCGCGCGACGCAGAAGCACGATACTGATTCTTCGATTTTGGGCGGCAAAGGGGTTGTCTTTGACAAATGACTCTTCGGAAGCTTTTCCGATAACAGAGGCGAATTTTTGATCAAGGACCCCATTTTCCTCAAGAACACGACGACTGGCATTGGCGCGGTCTGAAGAAAGTTCCCAGTTGCCATAATTTTTTGTGTTATAGGGTGTGGCGTCTGTATGGCCTGAAATAGCCAGTTTATTGGGAACTTTGTGAATAATAGAGGCTACCTGTTTGAGAAGATTTTTTGTGTGGTCGTACATGATACTGCTCCCACTTGGGAACATAGATTTTTCATTTTGATCGACAATCTGTATACGAAGACCTTCTGGGGTTTCATCGATAATAAGATTTTTTAGCATCTCCTTGAGTTCTGGGCTATTCTCCATCGCTTTTTCGAGGTCTTCTTTAACCTGCTGAAAAGTTTGCTCTTCGTTGATAATAGCTTCGTCATCGGTCTCTTGGTATTTTGTTTGGACGGTTTTCCCGCCCTCTCCTTTTTCTTGAGGGTCACTTTTTTTAATGGTCATCTGACTTGTCGCACTTTGTTGTGCACCATCCGTTTCTGTGACGGCTTGTCCACCCATGACGCCGCTTCCACCGCCGTTACGTTCACCAATGGTAATAGGATCGAAATAGTTGGCAATACCACGTTTTTGCTCCTCAGATGTTGCGTTTAAAAGCCACATAAGAAGGAAAAACGCCATCATCGCGGTAACGAAATCGGCATAAGCAATTTTCCACGCACCACCGTGATGACCGTGTCCACCGCCCTTTTTTATCTTTTTGATGATAATCGGCCGATCTTTGTCCGACATTTTTTAAAATTCCCTAAGCGCTTAGGTTGTTAATTCCCTCTTCAAGTTCATAGAATGAGGGACGATTTTCAGAGTTGATAGATTTTCTCGCAAATTCAACGGCGACAGCAGGAGCATAGCCATTCATGTAAGCAAGAAGTCCTGCTTTAATGCATTGAAGATATTTCGCCTCAGATGTTTGAACGGCTCCTAACCCTTGGGCAATGGGCGCCATGATGCCATAGGAAACCAAAATTCCCATAAATGTTCCAACAAGAGCGCCACCAATAAGGTGCCCGAGAACTTCTGGAGGAGAGTTAATAGATCCCATGGTGTGAATCACACCCAAAACCGCAGCCACAATACCAAGTGCAGGAGTACTGTCGGCGAGGGTTTGCATAGATGATTGGAGGTGGTGATCCTCTTGATGATGGATTTCAAGCTCTTCATTCATTAAATCCTCCATCTGATGGGGATTTTCCGATCCCATGGTCATCATACGCATATAATCACAAAGGAAATGTACCGCGTGGTGGTGGTGGAGGAATTTTGGGAACTTTTGGAAAAGATCGCTTTCTTCTGGTTTTTCAATATGTACCTCAAGAGCGAGCATTCCCTTGCCTTTTGCAAGCTTAAAGACAGAATACATCATCGTCAAAAGCTCAAGATACTCATTCTTTCCAAGACTTGCCCCCTTGAGAACAGCGCCAAAGGCACCTGGTGCTTTTCCAAGGACGTGCTTAGGGTTTCCGATAATAAAAGCTCCAATAGCAGCGCCGAAAATGATGACAAATTCAAAGGGTTGCCAAAGGACGGCAATATGCCCTCCCATGGCGGCATATCCACCAAGGACGCATCCTATAACCACTAAAAATCCGACAATAAACGTCACGTAAGACTATCCCTGCACACACAGATCCATGCATTGTCATTTTGCCATGAATGTCTTAACGATTCATAAACAGAGGGTGAAAACTCAAAAATAAGTTTCCACACTTGCGCTTATGTTTGTGTCGTCTTGTTTATAGGGAATATTTTTTGACTTCTTGTTCGATGGTTCCAAAATACTCACCCATCGTAATCCGAACACGGTCCCCAAATTGAAGAAACGGTGTTTCGGGTTTTCCAGAGTCGATAGTTTCCAGCATACGACGCTCTGCAATGCAGCAGGATCCCTTGCTTCTATCCGCGTTGGAAACGGTTCCCGAACCAATAATGCTCCCCGACAAAAGGGGGCGGGTTTTTGCGGCATGTGCGATCAGGGCCTGGAAATTAAACGTCATATCTATGCCGGCATTAGGGGCGCCAAATGTTGTAAAATCCTGACCTTTTCGTGCAATCTCTACCTTCAAAGGAAGGTGTACTTTTCCGTCATTCCAATGCTCTCCAAGGGTTTCTGGGGTGACGACAAAGGGAGAAAAGGATGAGGAGGGCTTGCTTTGAAAAAACCCAAATCCCTTGGCAAGTTCTGCGGGAATAAGGTTTCGAAGGCTTACATCATTAACAAGCATGATAAGTTTAATATGCTTTGCGGCTTCTGAGGTACTGACTCCCATGGGGACATCATCGGTGATGACCGCGACTTCAGCTTCCATATCAATGCCAAAATCTTCGCTTGCAAGGGAGATTGCTTCATGGGGGGCGAGAAACGAATCCGATCCCCCTTGATACATAAGAGGATCTGTCCAGAAACTTGGGGGCATTTCTGCGCCACGTGCTTTTCTTACAAGTTCTACATGATTGACGTAAGCACTTCCGTCCATCCATGCATAGGCTCTGGGGAGAGGGGAGTGAAAGGCATCAAACGTTGGAAGGGGGAGTCCAGAATCCTTGTGAGTATCAAGGTGTTTTGCCCCAGCTTCTAGAACACTGCGTGCTTCTTTCCAATGGTCTAAAGCAGATTGAAGTGTTTTAAATTGATCAGACATGGCATAGGTCTTGTGATCAGAGGAAACCACAATCAATTGACCGTCACGTGTTCCATCTTTGAGTGTTGCAAGGGTGAGTGCTGTCACGGTTTTGTAATTCCTTTCCATGAGTGAAGATATTCCTTCCACGCGATTTTTTCCATGTCTGGACCAATATTGGCGGCATCTCGAAAATCAATCATCACCGCGTATTCATCGGTTTCTTTGCGGGAAAAATCAGTGCCTTTTTTAAATGCACCGGGATGAGGGCCGTGTGTGAACCCTGCGGGGTGAAAGGTTGTCATGCCGGGGTGGATATTATCGCGACTAAAAAATTCACCTGCGTGATAGAAGATAAATTCATCATAGTCATCATTGTTGTGATAGAAGGGCACCTTTAACGCACCCGGATCCGATTCGATGGGGCGTGGAGCAAATGTGCAAACAACAAATCTCCGCGCAACAAAAGTTGTATGGGCGCTTGGCGGAAGGTGAAACCTGTGGCTCATCAAGGGACGAATATCTTTGACGTTAATGCGTACGGGAATTAAATTTCCGTGCCAACCCACCGCATCAAGAGGATTAAAGGCAAACGTAAATGTGGTGAGTTGATTCCTGCGTTTGATCACAAGGCGTGTTTCTTGGTGATCACTTTGTTGTGCCTTAAAAACATCATTAATTTTGGGAGTATCCATCATGGCGGGGTCAAAAATGGCATGGGGTCCCACCATTCCTTTATCAGGAAGGCGGTACGCGCCACCGCTTGCCTCTGTCATAAGAATTTTTAGCGGATCGATGACCTCTAATCTCCACATGGTGCCGCGGGGGAGGAGAACGTAATCTCCGGCCTCGATCGTAAGATGACCATAATCACAAAAAAGCTCAGCTTTCCCTTTATGGATAAAAAGAAGCTCATCTCCATCCGCATTCCTGACCAGATGATCCATGTTTTTCGAAATATTCCACCATCTTACCCGGCATGCTTCATTGGTGAGGACGTCTGTGGCTTTCCATGGAGATTCTTCTTGGGTGTGGAGTTTCGTCAGATCCCATGCATGGGGTTGAAGTGGTCCCTCAATTTTTGTCCAGGCGGTATGCGCATTTTTGTGCATCATGTGTGTGGCGAGTCCGAAAAATCCTTCTTGCCCGAGTTCCCGCTCATAAGTGCCTTCTGGAAAGTCGGCATGAGCTTGTCTGGAACAAAGACCTTCAACGCGGGGGAGATTATGCATGGGTAAAAACCTTAGTTTTTGTAAACTAAGGTCAATGAATCATATTTTAAGAGGTGGGACAAGGGTGCTTTTTCCAGTTGCCCGGAGTTATTTTGGAGGTTGATTAACGTTACTTTTTTTATAAAGCTCTTTCCACTTTGACGCGGTTTCATAAAAGCTGACCGATTTTTTAAGAAGGGGGTTAACATCCTTTTGATCAAGAGGTTTTCCGTCAAGGTGATAAGTTGTTTGGGATTTTGCAGGTTTTAAGATAGCCACTTTATCCCCTTCAACATAGCCAACCTTTTGATTGTTGCTGATGAAAGCCCTTTCGATTTTTGCATGAAGGGCATCACGACCAAGGTATTTTCCCTGGGATTTGATACCAATCAAACTCAAAAGGGTTGTGGGAAGGTCAATCTGACTCACGGCTTGCTTAATCACCTGTGGTTTAAAGTGATGGGGGCAGTAGAGAATGGCTGGAATATGATATTTCGTCGGATCAATCTCAATTTTTCCAACGGTGCCGGCGGTATGATCAGCGACAAAGACAAAGATAGTATCTTTGAACCATTCCTTTGATTTTGCTTTTTCAATCAGTTGACCCACAGCGTAGTCTGAATATTTAACGCCGCCACTTCGATGGCTGATCTTTGGAAGAAGGTCAATCTTTCCCTCGGGATAGGTATAGGGCCTGTGATTGGATGTGGTGAGGGCGATCATCATAAAGGGAGATTTCTTTTCATAAGCCTCGGTTGCTTGGTGAATAACTTTGTCAAAAAGGTCTTCGTCGCATAGTCCCCAGGCATTTTCAAAAGTAATTTCATGACTGTTGAAGTGAGATCGATCGATGATCTCAAATCCATTCTCGCCAAAGAAATGTTTCATGTTGTCAAAATAACTGTACCCACCATAGATAAATTGAGTGACATACCCCTGATTTTTAAATTCCCATCCCAAACCTTGTAAGTTTTCATTATTGGGGCGTTTTACGATTGATTGACCGGGGAGAGGTGGTGAGGAGAGAATAACAGCCTCGATGCCGCGAACCGTGCGCGTTCCGGTGGCATACATATTGGAAAAGGAAATGGATTCTTTGAATAACCGATCCAGATTGGGGGTGATGTTTTCTGTGTTACCAAAAGTGTGCATGAAACTCGCGCTCATGCTTTCCATCAAAACGAGGATGACGTTGAGAGGTTTCCGTTTTTGATGAGGAGCTGTGGGAGCGAGGAGGTTTTCAGGAAGAGATGCACCAAGATCTTTTGTGGTGAGATAGAATCTTTCGTATTCAAGGCCATTTTCAATGGCAGCCTTTGCCATAGTGTAAAGTCCGTTTTGGCTAATCTCTTGGGCCATGGGAGAGGGAAACAACGGGGGAGTTTGCTCGCAAATTTTTATCCCCAAAAATCCGGTGCCAAGATAAAGGACAAAAAATAAGAGGCGCGATGAAATTTTTTGATGTGAAATCTCTGCTATCTCATTTTTCTGTAGCCTATAAAAGAGATAGGGCGTCCCAATCCCACAAAATCCGATAAGGGAGAGAAGAAGGGGGAGGTTGTAAGACTCCCTCACATTTTGAGAGACCTCATGGGTGTAAATAAGGTAATCGATGGCGATGAAATTAAAACGTGCTTGGAACTCATCCCAAAAAAGGACTTCTGAAAAAGCTTTGAAAAATAAAGCGATAGCAAGGGTAAAAAAGAGTGTTTGACCAAAAATGCGTGATGCTTTTCCGGGGTATTGTTGAAATGTTTTCCAAAGGACAAAAGGAGAAAAAAGAAAGATAAAAACGATCGTGTCAAAAAGTGCACCCACGGTATACATCTTTGTGATATCTAACGCACCGTGGGGGATATCGCTCCATGCCTGTGCAAGAAGGATTGTTCGGATGACAATTTCAAGAAGAAGAAATCCTGAAAAAAATCTTTTGAGAGAAGATGGGAAGTAAAAATAAGAATTCGTCATTCTGGAGAGCTTAGATATTTTTCGTATATGTATTTTATATAGAGAATAATAGCCCAGGAAAACAACATACTGGCGATAGAGTGAGAAAAGAAATGCGCTCCTTTCATCACTTGATAAGAGGCCATAATCCATCCCAGTATAAGACCTAGGATAAGACCAAGAATTTTAAAGGCTCTCTTTTGAAAAACAAAATAAAGAGACATGAGGGCAAAACCACCGCTTGCGTGGCCACCAGGAAAGCATTTACCTCGGCCTATCCATTTTATGTCTCCAGAAAAATCAAAAAGAGCGCGGAAAGATTTTTCTCCACCATAGAAGGTAAGTTGTGATGGGCAATAGACAAAGGTAATTTCCTTAAGTGAGGAAAGAATCAAAGGGACAGCAATAATGGATGCTACAAAAATAAAAGATCTAGGTGTGCGTTGTTGTGTGAATTTTTTGTAAATAACGTAGAAAAGTGTGGGGATTCCACACATAATAATGATGATTTTTGGGGAGGAGTAAAAAATTCTTTTGTAAAAAAGATTTCCACTATCGACGAACCAGGACTTTGTTTGAGGATTAAAAAATATGCCTTGAATTGTGGGGTCCACAGAAAAAACTTCTAAAATATGTGTCAGAAGAACCGCTGATAAAATCAGAAGAAAACACTTTAAAAATAAGTTTTGATCAGAGGAAGACAAATCACAAGCCAAATGCTGACACATAGAATGATGGATAGTAGCACAGCGGCGCTGGCTGTGTCTTTTGCAATCTTTGAGAGAGGGTGAATCTCTTTTGAGATGCGATCAACGGTTTTTTCAATGGCGGTATTGATAAGCTCTATGATGATGACAAAAAGGATGCTTCCGATGAGGGCGATCTGCTCCAAAGGGGATGCGGGAATGATGAGGGCGATAAATACCCCTAGGATAAGGACAAAAAATTCCTGTCGGATCGCCCTTTCATATTTGAGCGTCCACGAGAGTCCTGCAAGGGAGTTAAAAAAAGCGCGTATCATGTTCATAAGCTCAAAATTAAGACAGTTTTTTTGGTAGAGCAATCCTTTTGTGGGAAAGGGGGTATTTTTATAAATGAAGTTTTTTTGAGGATCAATACTAAAAAATGCGAAGATTGAAAACAATTGTGAGGTGTGCTATAAAAGCTCAAAATTCATACGCGAAAAATTATGACTTACGTCGTTACTGAGGCTTGCATTAAGTGTAAATACACCGACTGTATTGAGGTGTGTCCTGTGGATTGTTTCTTTGAGGGTGAAAACATGATTGTGATTAACCCGGAACAATGCATCGATTGCGGTGTGTGTGAGCCGGAATGTCCCATAGAGGCGATTAAGCCTGATACTGCTCCAGAGATGGAAAAGTGGGTTGAACTGAATCAAAAATATGCAAAAACCTGGCCCAATATTGTGCGAAAAAAGGAACCTCTTTCTGATGCAGATGCGTGGAAAGATGTTCCCCATAAATTAGCACACCTTAGTGAGGCCCCGGGGAAATCTTAAACAAAGACTTGAAATAATCGAAAACGGTTACCATATGAAAAGCATGACAAAGGAGATGAGTGTGGCTGAATTGAATTTTAAAGAAGGTGATTACGTCGTTTATCCCGTGCATGGTGTGGGAAAATTAATGGGCTTTGAATCCTATGAAGTTGAAGGTCATGAAGTGAAGCTTCTGGTGATCTCTTTTGATAAAGAGCGCATGGTTCTGCGCATTCCCATGAGCAAGGCCACGAACTCTGGTCTTCGCCCTCTTTCCTCAAAAGATGACATGAAGCATGCGATGGAAATCTTTAAGCAAAAGGCAAAGATTCGTCGTACCATGTGGAGTCGTCGTGCTCAAGAATATGAGACAAAGATTAACTCTGGTGATCCAAAAGCCATTGCGGAAGTGATTCGTGATCTTTACAGAAATGCAAGTCAGCCGGACCAATCCTATAGTGAGAGACAGATTTATCAAGTGGCTATCGAAAGGTTTGCCCGTGAGCTTGCGGTGATTGAGAGTATCGATGAGTTTAAGGCTGTTAACCAGGTAGAAGACGTCCTTCGCGCCGCTTAATTTGCTGCACTTCAAAATATATGAAAAAGCCCCCTTTTTGGGGGCTTTTTTTATGAGCTATAGCGCGATGAGATGAACATCTGTGACAGGTTTTTTTCCAAACAAAAGATGACAGTGTTTTCGAATGGCTTGATAAACTTTCTCCCTTAACGATTCTTGACTTGCGTGATCCTCCTTGAAAAGGTCAAAGAGAATATCGCAAAGCTCATTCGTGAGTATTTCTGTGTCTTTTCCGGGATCTGTGATGCCGTGGATGGAAAGCTGAAGGTCTTTGATTCCTTTTTTTCCAAAAGCAATAGATGCAAAAATCGAACCGTTAATGGAAAGCTTCGCGCGTTGTTTGAGAATCAAGCTTTGTGTTGAGATCATGCGATCTCCATCTCTTGTCAATCGTCCAACGGGAATCGTATTGTCAATGATTTCAGCGGCGCCGGGGGCAAGTTTGATCAATGTTCCATTGTTTGGAATAAGGGATGTTGGAATTCCACAGGAAAGACCGAGTCTTCGATGCTCATAAAGATGCCTTGCTTCACCGTGCACAGGGATAAGAATTTGAGGGCGTGTCCATGTGTACATTTGTTTCAGTTCGTCACGGTAGGGGTGTCCTGATACGTGAATATCTTCCTCATTTGCTGTGACGATCAAGACGCCTTGGCGAGTGAGTTTGTTTTGAATAGCGCCCACGTGACGCTCATTCCCCGGGATGGTACGCGCAGAGAAGATCACAACATCGCCCGCATCAAAACGTATGTTTGGATGTGCTCCGTTTGTGATGCGGCTTAAGACGGATTTGGATTCGCCTTGAGAGCCGGTGCAGATGAGGAGAGTTTTTTCTGCGGGAAGATCTTTTGCATCCTTGTCCGACAAAAATGCGGGGATATTTTTAAGGTATCCGGAAGCACGTGCAGCTTGTTCCATTTTGATCAAAGATCTTCCGATCAGCACAACTTGCCGTCCTGTTTCCTGTGCAGCAATGGCGGCAGACTCAAGGCGTGCAACGTTAGAGGCAAAGCAAGCTACAGTCACTCTCTGTCTTGGATACCGTTTGACAACATCAATTAAGTTGTTGCGCATATCTCCTTCGGATCCAGAAACGCCATCTTGAAAGACATTTGTAGAATCGCAAACAAGGGCAAGGATGCCTTTATCCCCGTATCTCTTAAGAGAGTTGTCATCTGTGGCTTTGCCTACAAGTGGCTCTGGGTCAATTTTCCAATCACCTGTATGCATAATCACACCGTGGGGTGTTGTGATAGCCAAAGCATTAGGCTCAGGTATAGAGTGTGTGAGTGTAATAAATTCAACACCAAAGGGGCCCAAGGAAACTTTTCCAGAAAGGGGAACCTCCCGAAGGGGTGCATTTGCAAAAGAAGTTTCTTTGAGTTTGTTTTTAATCAGCTCGCATGTGAATTTTGTGGCATACATGGGAACACGAATGCGATCCCAAAGATAGGGAATGGCGCCAATATGATCCTCGTGTCCATGGGTCAAAACAATGCCTACGATATCATCGAGTTTGTCCTCGAGGAAACGAATGTCGGGGGTTACAATCTCTGTGCCCAGTGTGTCTGTGAATGTGATGCCTAAATCAACAATCAGCCACTTGCCATCGCAGTGGTAGAGATTGAGATTCATTCCAATTTCGTCCGATCCCCCGAGGGGGAGAAAATAAAGTCCGTTCAAAAGCCCTCTCTTTTTTATTTTTATTTTTGGCTACGGCGTATGGTCTCAGCTTATCACGAATGCTGAAACATGCACGATATTTATTTATATAGGAATGAATTTAGTGGACGGCAACAGCAGTGAAGGGGCTATCTAAAGAAAAGCTTGGGATGCTGATGTGAAGTTCTTTGCCGTTGCTGAGGTCCTCCATTAAATAGTGGCCCTCCATAATACCCGAGGGTGTGCTAAGGGGCGTGCCACTTGTGTATTCAAAAGAATCTCCGGGGTTGAGCACGGGTTGTTCGCCTACGACGCCTGGGCCTTTGACTTCTTGAGTGCGTCCAAAGGCATCCGTGATGCGCCAGAATCGACTTTTGAGTTGAACCACCTCATCACCGAGGTTTTCGATCTTAACGTGATAGGCCCATAGAAAGTGATATTCCTCAGGATTAGATTGTCCCTCAAGGAAAATAGGATAAACACTCACGCGCACATGGTCCGTTGTCATAGCATAAACAGGATAGGTGTTCACGGGGTGTATATCCGTCAAAATACTCTCATTTTTTTATACGTAATCTGGTCATCAATTGCTATAGTAGTTTTTAATCGTTTACAAGCTATTAATATAGCCACATCAAGATAAAGAAAGATTATGCAAGAAAAATTTGATGAGTTTCTCGAGGAAGTACAAAATGACATCCGTCAAGAGAAATATATGCGCCTTTGGAATATGTACGGAAAGTATATTTCTGGCGCCGTAACCGCCATCCTTGTGCTTGTTGCGGCTTTTACTCTGTGGCAAAACTATGCTCATCGTAAGCAACTTGAGTACTCAGATCAGTTTCTTCAGGCTCAAACCTATATCTATCAAGGAAAATTTGATGAGGCGACCGCAGTGTTGTCTAACATCGGTGCAAGTGAATCCAACGTTTATGGTTACCTTAAGGATTTTCAAAAGGCGGCCATCTTTTTAGCCTCCACCGATCCAGAAAAACATAAAGAAGCGTCTGGTATTTACACGAAAATGATGAACAGTTCGCTTCCTACGGGGATCAGGGATCTTGCCAGATTGTTGTTTGCAAAAGTTGAAATTGCGGGTGGAAAGTCCGTGGATGATGTGACGAAAGTTTTGGAACCCTTGATGAAAGAGTGGCATGCTTGGCGTTTCTTTGCACTTGAGATGCTGTCAGAACTGCAATATAAAGCAGGGCAAACACAAAAAGCTCTTGAGGGGTTCGCTGAAATCGCAAGATCTTCTGGTGTGCCAGAGGGGATTATGTTGCGTGCTCAGTTGATGGTCCAAGTAGCCAACAGCGCACTTAAAAATTAATATTGGGGATGTTTATGTCACGCACTCGTATTTTATTACTTCTTTCTTCTGCGCTTTTAATGCAAGGGTGCGATAAGGATAAAGAGCCTATTCCAGGTGAGCGTATTTCTTACCTTAATATGGCTGGACTGAATCTCCAGGCGGATGCTCAGCTTAAAAATGCGCATATAAACCTTCCAAAAGCGCGTCCTGTAGAAAATTTTCCCCAAGCCATGGCAAACTTTGATCATACCTTTGCTCCCTATGCAGTAAGTGGAAAGAGTGTTTCAAATACCTTTGAGCCCGCGTGGAAGGTTTCCGTCGGACATGCTATGGACAAGGAACGTGTGGCACTTTCTCACCCCGTATCCGATGGAAAACATGTTTTTGTCAGTGATGCGAGTGGAAAAATTTCTGCTGTGAAAGTGAGTGATGGATCCATCAGTTGGACAGCCCATGCGATCTCGGAAGAAGAAGCGGATAACGCGATGCCTGTCAATCTTGCCTATGATGCGGGTAAACTCTTTGCGGCAACATCTGTGGGAAGTTTGCTTGCTCTTGATGCCGGAACGGGGCAAATTCTTTGGTCAATAAATGTTGGTGCACCGGTGCGTGTGATGCCTGCGGTAAAAGATGGTCGCGTCTTTGTCATGACGATTGATGGAAAAAGTCATGCCTATAGCGCTAAAAATGGCGAGCTTTTGTGGAACCACCACGGGATCAATGATTTGACGAATATTCTTGGTGGTGCGTCTCCTGTGATTAAGGATGATATTGTTATTGTAACTTACTCATCGGGCGAGCTTTATGCTCTAAAAACTGATAATGGTGCCGTTGTGTGGTCGGATACAATCACAACATCATTACGTACAGATTCGATCTCAAGTATTCCACATGTTGTGGGAAATCCGATTGTGGATGGCCATATGTTGTATGTGACAAGTCATGGTGGAAAAACCATGGCCTATGACCTGACGACAGGTCTTACAGTGTGGCAACAGGAGGTGGGCTCTGTCAAATCTCCTCTTTTGTTGGGGAATTATCTTTTTGTTCTCGAAGCACACAATAGGTTGATGTGCCTTGACAAAACTTCTGGTCGGATCCATTGGATTATGGTTCTTCCTGTGGATAAGGATAATAAGCCGACGCAGTGGTCGTCACCGTTGGCGGTGAATGACTCGATTGTTTTGGGTAGCTATGATAATCGCGTGATTTTTGTGGATCCTCGCCATGGAAAAGTAATGCACACAATGGATGTGAAGGATCCGGTGGGTGCCATGCCGATTGTTGCAGGGAACCGTATTGTCTACCTTTTGGAGTCCGGATATTTGGCGGCTCAATAAATTTTTGGATATGTAATGAAGTCTATTTTAAAAAAAGATCCCGAGACTCTTGTGGATGATGCTGTAACGAAATTTGTTAAAGATAATGCGGGGACCCATCATATCAAGATTTATACAGATGGTGCATGCAGTGGTAATCCAGGGCCAGGAGGATGGGGTGCTGTTTTACTTTTGGATGCCTTGGAAGAAGATCTTTTTGGGGGAGAGCCTCAAACCACAAATAATCGTATGGAGCTTATGGCTGTGATCTCTTCTCTTGAGGCACTTTCAAAGCCTTGTCAGATTGATCTGTATACAGATAGCAAATATGTTCAGGATGGCATCACATCATGGGTCCAAAACTGGAAAAAAAACGGATGGATGACAGCGGCTAAAAAACCTGTGAAGAATCAGGATCTTTGGATGCGACTCGATGCAGCAGCATCCCTTCACACCATTGAATGGCATTGGGTTAAGGGGCATGCTGGGGATGAGTATAATGAACGTGCAGACGACCTTGCGAGGAGCGCTGTCATTTCCCAAAAACTCCGTGGTGCCTAATTCTTTACCGATCAAGTAACTTTGTGATTCTTGTATAAACATCCTTTTTCGGTATGTTGTATTTCCCAGCAAGGATTGCTGCAAGATCTTTTGTGGGTACGGTTCCTTTGAG
>JBDHTO010000010.1:0-19449 GCA_039808665.1 Alphaproteobacteria bacterium
ATAGGCGTCATTATCACAAAAGTAGAAAAAACAAGCAAAACAGGGCAAAAATACGCCTTTGCTCAGATTTCGGATCAATTTGGTGTTTTCGAAGTCGCCCTCTTTTCAGAGGTCTATACAAAGGGACGAGATTTACTCGTCCCAGGCACGGCTGTTATTGTTAACGTAAATTTAAGGGTTGATGGTGAAAACTATAGGTTGGTCACACAATCCATTGCACCTCTCGATCAGGCTATGCAGACTCTTACAAAAGCCCTTCGCATTACTGTGGATGAAACGCTCTCTGCGCGTCATATAGAGACTATTCTGTCCGAGGCCGGAGAAGGTAGCACAAGTGTTGTCCTCAATGTACAGTTGATTAATTCACCCTTTGTGGAAATTTTTCTACCGTCTCTCTATAACGTTACGCCAGAAATACGATCCAAACTCCTGGCCATCCCAGGCGTGCTTGGAATACAAGACTCTTAACAAGAAGGTACCGCCCCACCCCTCCATTTTATTTGCCGAGATGCTGAGGTTAAAATGACTGGCATGGATAGAAGAAGTGGAGCGATGGACACACAAAAAAATTGGGCTGTCTCAAGCCCATTTTCCGAATCCTATGCAATAATATTGGGACGAAGGATGCCTTGTAATTTTACAATAGCGTCTTTGACCCTCAGTTTTTCTTTTTTTAACCGATGTTCCTCAAAATCATTTAACCGGGAATGCGTCCTCAATGAGGAAATCGCGGAATCAAGATTTTGATGTTTTTGTTTTAGCTCTGTAAGTGAGCGATCTAGCTTTTTCATATCTTCGAAGGACAACATTTTTGCAACCCTGCTATGACATATCAACATCCTTCATCATACATTATATTTTTTAATATGCAATACATTTTTTTATTATTCATTATTTGAACATTATAGTGTTGCAAATAAGTTTCACTTACGCATCATGATATAAATACGCCAAGCTTGTACGCGCGCGTGCACCAAGCTCGGAAAGCATAGCACCTGAGGTTTTCGTTGCAAGGTCTACACATTTTTGAAGGGGATAACCCCGTGTCAAAGCATAAAGAAACCCACCAAGATAGTGATCTCCTGCACCTGTTGTATCAACGATATTGGAAATATCAGGAGCTGGAAAAGAGAGAGGGTCTTCCCCTCTTGCAAAAACAAGCGAACCCTCCGCACCACGTGTCACAATACACACCTGGAGATGATCCAGAAGGATTTCTGGTGAAAACATATCATGCTCGCCCTCACAAAAAACTGATCTCACTTCATTTTCGTTTCCTATAAATATATCCACGTATTTTTCAATAAAACGAAGTATAAGATCTCTATTTTTCAAAAGGCAGGCGGGATTTGCTGCACCCAACACAATCTTAGCACCACCTTCTTTTGCTTTTGCTAAAGCTTTTTCTGTAACACGCAGCATATTGGGGCTTTCAAACTGATAGGCCTCAAAAAGAATGTACTCTGCGTTTAAAACGAGACTTTCATCCATGTCTGCATCGCTAAATTCATGGGCCGTCCCAAGATACGTAATCATCGTACGATCATTATCTTCTGTAATAAGGCTAATACAGCGACCGGTCCCCATTCCTTTGTCACACAACCCATGAGAAAAATCGATTCCCTGTTCATCTAAAGATTTTTTAAATATTTCTCCTAAGTCATCTTTGCATATGCGTGAAATAAGAGCGCATTTTCCACCGAGCGCCGACATGGCAGAGAGCGTATTAACAGGCGCACTCCCCGCACATTTCATCAAAACCTCTAACTGACTCAAAAAACCGTCTGATGTCGCCTTATCAACGTGGGTTGTCGTTCCCTTTTGGATACCATGCTCTTCAAAAAAATCCATATCTACTTTTGCAAAAAGGTCAACAATCGCCTGACTAATGGCTACAACATCATACTTTTTTTTCATGGGTATAAGGGCTCAAACACTCTTTTCACCACTATAACCATCCTGCATAATGGGACAAGTTATTTCGAAAAGATTTTATTGTTATGTCACGCACAGCTCTTATCACAGGTGGAACACGCGGTATTGGCGCGGGAATTTGCACAGTCCTCAAACAGGCAGGATACAACGTCATTGCGACTTATCACGGAAATGATGAACGCGCCCGTGAATTTTCAGAAAAAAATAGCATTCCTGCATACAAATGGGATGTTGCTCATTATGAAGAGTGCGTCCATGGCATAAAAACTGTCACGGAGAGACACGGACCTGTTGATATTCTTGTCAATAATGCGGGAATCACAAGAGACAGTTTCCTTCATAAAATGACACCTGAGATGTGGAATGATGTGATCACAACAAACCTCTCCTCCCTTTTTAATATGAGCCGATGTGTTATCGAATCCATGCGTGAACGGGGATTTGGGCGTATTATCAGTTTATCCTCCATCAATGCGGCAAAAGGGCAAATGGGACAAACAAACTACAGCGCGGCTAAAGCAGGGGTTATTGGCTTCACAAAAGCATTAGCACAAGAAGGTGCATCAAAAGGTATAACAGCGAACGCTATCGCCCCTGGTTATATCGATACGGATATGGTCCGGGCTGTTCCTGAAAATGTCTTAGAACAAATCATCGCGCAAATCCCTGCAAAACGACTCGGTCAAGCCAGTGAAATTGGTCGTGCCGTGGCCTTTTTAGCATCCGAAGATGCTGGATTCATCAATGGCGCAACGCTGCACATCAATGGCGGCCAATATATGATCTAAAATCGGCCTTCTTCTCCTGACAAAAGCCTTTTGAGATTGCTTCGATGGGTCCACACAAGCAAAAGCGCAATGAGAAGAGAAAGAATAGCAAGAGAAGGCTCATCAAGGAGATAAGCCGCAATCGGTGTTAAAATGAAGGAGACAAGCGCCGAGAGCGAAGAAATCCTAAATATCTTGGCAACAACAAGCCAGCATATAACCGTAAATAAAAACACATAAGGATTCAGGGGAATCATCACACCAAGAGCTGTGGCAACCCCCTTCCCCCCCTTAAACCAAAGCCAAAGAGGAAAGATATGCCCAAGCACAGCAAAAATTGCTGAAACAAGGGCAACACCCTCAGCCTCACCAAAAAGACTCGCGAGATAAACAGCTATAGCCCCCTTAAGCGCATCAAGGAAAAGTGTGGCTACGGCAATTTTTTTGTTTCCCGTACGCAAAACATTTGTCGCGCCAATATTACCTGAGCCAATGCCTCTTATATCAATGCCTTGAACATATTTTGTAAGCAATAAGCCAAAGGGAATTGATCCTAAAAGATAGGCAAGAAAAAATAGGTAAATATCTTGAAAATAAAACACTTACTCCATTCCCTTGATAATTTCTTCGCATACTTTTTTCGCATCTCCCAAAACCATAAAGGTATTGTCCCGGTAGAAAAGCTCATTATCGACACCAGAATAACCCGATGCCAAAGAGCGCTTGACAAAGAGCACGGTTCGCGCTTTTTCAACATCTAATACGGGCATTCCATAAATAGGAGAGCTTGTATCGGTTTTCGCCGCGGGGTTTGTAATATCGTTCGCACCAATAACAAAGGCAATATCCGTTGTTCCAAAATCGCTGTTGATTTCATCCAACTCAAGAACATCATCATAAGGGACATTCGCCTCAGCCAACAGAACGTTCATATGCCCCGGCATACGCCCTGCCACGGGATGGATTGCATAGCGTACTTTAACTCCCTTTGACTTGAGTGTATCTGCCATTTCACGAAGAGCATGCTGCGCCTGAGCAACCGCCATACCATAGCCAGGAACGATAATGACCGAGCTTGCGTTGCCGAGTAAAAAGGCTGCATCTTCACCACTCGAAACCTTGACAGGGCGATCTTCCTGAGAAGAAGCGACGGCACCTGAAGTTGAGTTATCCGTCCCAAATCCACCAAGGATAACATTCACGATGGAGCGGTTCATACCTTTACACATAATATAACTAAGGATCGCACCCGATGCACCGACAAGGGCACCTGTAATAATCAAAAGATTGTTAGAAAGGGTAAATCCAATCCCTGCGGCTGCCCATCCCGAGTAAGAGTTGAGCATCGACACCACAACGGGCATATCCGCCCCACCGATGGGAAGGATAAGGAGAAAACCTAAAACAAAGGCAAGCCCCGTCACCGCATAGAGAAGAAACTCTGACCCCGATAGAGTAAACAGAAGGATAGATGCAACCGTAATAATCCCAAGGATGGCATTGATTTTGTGTTGCATCGGAAAAACCAACGGCTTTCCAGAAATGAGTCCCTGAAGCTTTCCAAAAGCGATAAGTGATCCAGAAAACGTAATCGCACCGATCACCGCACCCAAACTCATCTCAAAAAGACTCATGGTATGGATATGTCCAGGCGTTCCAATGCCGTAAGCAGAGGGCTCCAAAAATGCTGCAAAAGCCACAAAAACGGCCGCAAGACCGACAAAGCTATGAAAACCCGCAACAAGTTGGGGAAGCGCTGTCATTTGAATCTTTTTGGCAATCAATGCCCCGACAAAACCACCGGAAACAATAGCAACAAGGATGATAAAGTAGCTGGAAATGACAGGACTAAAAAACGTTGTCCCAATGGCAAGCCCCATACCCACCATACCGTACAGATTACCTTGCTTAGAGGTTTTTGCAGAGGAAAGTCCCTTAAGTGCGAGGATAAAGCAGATACCAGAAATAAGATAAAGAAGAGCAGAAATATTAGAAGACATAAGGAACCCTCTTTACTTAGATTTTGAAAACATGGAAAGCATACGTTCTGTGACGATGAAGCCTCCAAAAATATTGATTGAAGCGAGAAAGACCGCCAAAAACCCAAGGAATGTTGCAGAACTTCCTTCTGGACCCGCCGCCAACATCGCTCCCACAATAATGACACTCGAAATCGCATTCGTGACGGCCATCAGTGGAGAATGAAGAGCTGGTGTGACTTTCCATACCACATAATACCCAACAAAACACGCAAGGGCAAAAACCGTAAGCCCCACAACCCAGGGATCCAATGTTCCCACATGAGCAACGTCCGTTCCTGATTTGATCAGCATCTCCATCTCCCCCATTTGCTGAAGAAGACCGGACACTGTTGCTTTTAATTGTTCAATTTGATGAATGAGTTGACTCATAAAAAAATCCCCTTATTTCGTTGCAAACATAGGATGGATAATGTCGCCTTTGTGGGCTAAACAAGTTCCCTTGACAATTTCATCTTCCATATTCAAGGATCCTTCTTTGAATAGGTTACTGATAAAATTGACAACATTTCGGCTAAACATTTGACTTGCATCAAAGGCAATATGACTTGGCATATTCAAGGGCGCATAAATTTTAACCCCCTTATAATCAATGATGTCATCCGATTTTGATAACGTGCAATTTCCACCAGACTCAATCGCCAGATCAATCACAAGGGAGCCATGCTTCATGACATCCACCATGTCTTGATCGAGAAGAATGGGTGCCTTTTTAAAGGGAATTTGAGCCGTTGCAATCACGACATCCTGATTTTTTAAAACATCCATGAGTTTGGCACGTTGAGCTTTTTTGTAATCTTCGCTCATCTCTTTGGCATATCCGCCTTGCCCATCACCTTTTTCTTCAAAAGGAACCTCAATAAATGTGGCACCAAGGCTTTCTACCTGTTCTTTTGCTGCTGCACGCACATCGAACACGGACACAATCGCACCGAGTCTTTTGGCTGTGGCAATAGCTTGAAGACCAGCAACGCCGGCACCAAGGATAAGAACCCGTGCCGGTGCAATCGTTCCAGACGGTGTCATCATCATGGGAAAAGCACGGGGAAGCATTGTTGAGGCCTCAACAACGGCACGATAACCAGATAAGTTACTCTGGGATGACAGAACATCCATACTTTGAGCACGTGTAATACGGGGAATCATATCCAGGGAAAATCCCGTGATAGATTGTTTGCATAAAAAGTCCCTTAGGGATTCAGAACTATGGGGCTTTAAAATACCGATGAGAACTGAATCCTTGGGCAAGGTTTTCCAATCTTTTTCATCGCCTTGAGAAACACGCACGACAACGTTTGCATCCTTAAGAAGTTCTTTTGTATCCTTTGAAAGTGTCGCGCCACACCCCTGATAATCGTTATCGACAAAACCAGCACGCTCTCCCGCACCACTTTGAACAAAAACATGATACCCAAGGCCCGTAAGCTTCTTTACACCTTCTGGTGTAAGCGCAACACGATGTTCGTGCCCCTGAGATTCTTTCATAACAGCGATTTTCAAATCAGGATCCCTTTATAAAAATAAATGTGACTCAACCTACCATGGATAGTTTTTTGGGCAAAGGGGTGTTGTGCATAAGAAAAGACCCTTTACAGAAAAAGTCTTTCTTGGCGATTGTCGTAAAATGTTGTGCACATACACTATTTTTAGGTACACTAATTCTCTAAAACACATAAAAAAATAATAAAATGACCCGTGACATTTATGAACGCAGCCTTGACTATCACCGTTTTCCAAAGCCAGGAAAACTAGAGATCAAAGCAACAAAGGCTCTTGCCGATCAACAAGATCTCGCCCTTGCCTACTCTCCTGGTGTTGCTGCGGCTAGTCGACTTATTGCAGAGGATCCTTCCGAAGCTGCGTCCCTTACGTCACGAGGAAATCTTATTGCTGTGATTTCCAATGGAACAGCCGTTCTTGGCCTTGGAAATATTGGTGCTCTTGCTTCAAAACCGGTCATGGAAGGTAAAGCTGTTCTTTTTAAAAAATTTGCCGGGATCGATGTTTTTGATATCGAGATTAATGAATCGGATCCCGATAAACTTGTGGATATTATCGCATCCTTAGAGCCCACTTTTGGTGGCATTAACCTCGAGGATATTAAAGCTCCAGAATGTTTTTATATTGAGCAGAAGCTTCGTGAAAGGATGAAAATCCCGGTTTTTCACGATGATCAACATGGTACAGCCATTATCGTTGCAGCCGCCATTACTAATGGATTGAAGCTTTGCGGAAAGAAAATTGGCGATGTTCACCTTGTGACCTCTGGCGCAGGGGCTGCAGCCATTGCTTGCCTTGATCTTCTTCTTGAAATTGGGCTTGACCCTAAAAAAGTTATTATCTCTGATCGTGCGGGTGTTGTTCACAAAGATAGACAATTCGAAAGCGGCGATCCCAAGGTTAAATATGCGACGGATAAAAAAGTTAACACCCTCGCTGAAGCCATCAAAGACGCAGACATTTTCCTCGGGCTTTCTGGACCCGGTGTTCTTACTCAGGATATGGTCAAATCAATGGCCCCAAAACCGCTTATCATGGCTCTTGCAAATCCAGAGCCAGAAATTTTACCTCACCTTGTCAAGGAAGTTCGAAGCGATGCCATCATCGCCACAGGACGCTCTGATTACCCCAACCAGGTCAACAACGTTCTTTGCTTCCCCTTCATTTTCCGTGGTGCGCTTGATGTAGGCGCCACAACAATTAATGAAGCCATGAAAATTGCTTGTGTTAAGGCCATTGCCAACTTGGCCGAAGCAGAAAGCCACGATGCAGTCGTTCACGCTTACGGCGGTGAAGTTCATAAATTTGGCCCCGACTACATTATCCCAAAACCTTTTGATCCACGCCTTATTGTCGAAATTGCATCCGTTGTGGCTCAAGCCGCCACGGACACAGGCGTTGCCACACGACCACTCCAAAATATGCAAGCTTACCGTGATCAACTCATGGAGCATGTTCTAAGGTCTAGCATGGTCATGCGCCCTGTGATTACCGCTGCAAGAATGGATCCTAAACGCGTTATTTTTTCAGAAGGTGAAGAAGATCGCGTTCTTCGCGCGGCTCAAACCCTTGTGGATGAGGGGATTGCAAAACCCATTTTGGTGGGAAGACCCTCTGTTGTTGCCAAAAGAATCGAACGGGCAGGACTTCGCATTCGTCCTGGAATCGATTTTGAACTTATCGACCCCTCCTGTGATACACGTTTTAATACTTATTGGCAGGCCTATCACGCACGCACAGGACGTTCCGGCATATCCCCAGATCTTGCAAAAACGGTTGTTCGCACAAATAATACGGTGATTGGCGCCCTCGCCGTTGTCTTGGGAGATGCGGACGCACTTATTGCGGGTGGTGTTGGAAAATATCAAGACCACCTCCATCACATTAAACACATTCTTGGCATGTCCAATGGTCAAAATATGCTCGCTGCCCTTAACCTTATGGTAATGGAATCAGGGAATTTCTTTATTGCAGATAGCTCTGTGAACGGAAATCCAACAGCAGAGCAAATTGCAGAAATTGCGATTATGGCCTCTGCTCAGGTTGAAAGATTTGGAATTTCTCCCAAAGTTGCACTTCTTTCCCACTCGAACTTTGGTTCATCCGAAAGTGAAAGCGCTTCCAAAATGCGTGCAGCCCTTGAAATCATTCAAGCACGAGCACCTGAACTGGAAGTTGACGGAGAAATGCATGCAGATGCCGCGCTTTTACCGGCATTTCGCAATAAAATTTGCCCCAATAACACACTCACAGGTGTTGCAAACCTTTTAATCATGCCAAACTTGGATGCCGCCAATATCGCGTTTAACCTTGTCAAAGTTGTTGGCAATGGACTTTCTGTGGGCCCCCTCTTGCTTGGTCTTGCAAAACCTGCTCATATTATTACACCATCAACAACAGCACGTGGCATCGCGAATCTTGCAGCCATTGCCGTTGTGGAGGCACAAGGAACAAGTTAAAAGGATGTAACGCATGGCGACAAAGCTTCCCTCCTCTTCCGTAGAAGCCATTACAGAGGAACTTCGGGGAAAAATTCTGGAAGCTTTGCACAAACGACAAAAAAAGAAGCTCATACAACTTGTAGGGCTTCTTCACCCCGCTGACGTTGCTGATCTTATTGAACAGCTTTCTCCACCTCAACGACATGATTTTTTAGCGTACATAAAACCATCACTGGATGCTGAGGTTCTTGCAGAAGTTAATCCTCGTATCCTTGAGTCGATGTTGGAGCAATACAGCTCCCATGAGCTTGCCACAGCAATCCAAGAGTTAGACAGCGATGACGCTGTCGCGGTGATCGAAGACTTGGATCATGAACAGCGACTTGAGGTTCTTGACGAACTGAGTCAAAAAGATCGACTTCACCTTCTCGAATCCCTCAGTTACGGAGAAGATACCGCAGGGCGACTGATTCAGAGGGAGATCCTTGCACTGTCTCCGGATAAAACACTAGAAGAGCTTCTTCGTGTCTTACGATACAGTCGTCATCTTCCAGATATCCTCCATGAAGTTTATATCGTTGACGCTAAACAGCATCTTTTGGGATATATCCCTCTCCTCTCCATTATTCGTCATAAAAATCAGGACACCCCTCTTTCGGAAATGATGGAGGATTGCCTTCACAAACTATCACCTCATATGAAGCAAGCAGATATCGTTTATCTCTTTAAACAATATGCGCTTTCTCATGCACCCGTTGTGGATGACAAGGGAAGACTTCTTGGTGTGATTACCGCGGACGACGTTTTGCATGTTTTGGATGAACAGGCTGATGAAGACTTTCTTCACCTTGGTGGTGTAATGGAGCACAGCGAATCAGGTCCACTTTTACAGTCCTCCCTTTCTCGTCTTCGTTGGCTTTTTGTAACATTTGTCAACACACTCATTGCCTCAAGCGTTTTATATCAGTTTGAACATGTCATTGAAAAATATGTAGCTCTTGCGATTCTCATGCCCATTGTCGCTGCGATGGGCGGCAATGCCGGCATGCAGGCTGTCACACTCACAGTGCGAGGCCTCGCCACAAAACATATATCCTCGAGAGAAAGCTTTTTTTCAAAAAGACTCACCTTCCTTTTTGGAAGAGAAGGTGTGATGGGGCTGTTGAATGGTGGTTTTTTCGCCCTTTTGATGGCAACCATTGCTGGACTTTGGTACAAAGACCCTCTTTTGGGATTTGTGCTCGGTAGTGCCATGATTTTCAACATGGTATGGGCATGTTTGGCTGGAACATTTATTCCCATCCTGATCCACCGCCTTGGCTTTGATCCCGCCATTAGCGCGGGACCCTTTCTCACAACGACCACAGATGTTCTTGGCTTCACCGTATTTTTAGGACTTAGCACGCTCTTTCTCGTGTAAAGCTCAAAAACAAGTAGATATAAGGTTTAGCTAGCTTTTCCAAGTTCAGGAAAAGCATCAAGAAGTTCGCTCCACTCTCTCAAACTCATTTTTGTATTTTCCCGCGTCACTTTTTCTCCGCTTAATGCACGACGCAAGATTTCCGTTGCGGATCTAGAGATGGCCTTGGCTCCCATACGATACTCCATAAATGCATAATGGGTCATTGGCAGCCAAGCCTTCAAGATATCAAGCATCTTTTCCGCATAAACACGAATTTCGTACTGCGCATGGGAATCCGCACGCAGTGAGATAAAATGCATAAAGTTATGAAGGTCAATCTTCCAATAAAACTGTGTATAGAAATTCACTGGTAAATTCATACGCGCAAGCTCACGAGCAACACTTGGACGATCTTCGTCAATGACATTACCCTCATCATCAAAATTAAGCATCTCTTGATAATGCTGATAGGATGTGAGTGCATCTTCTTTAAGGAAATGAAGAACACGATCCGCATCACGCCCTTCGAGCACTTCACCACGTCCCTGGTTATTGATAAGGGATTGCGCACCAAGGTGTTCTGGCTTTGGGATGTAGAATTCTTTATCCAAGACAGAATAGCGTGCTGAGTACTCATTTACATTGGCTGTGCGATGACGAAGCCAGTGACGAGCAATGAAAATAGGCATTTTGACATGAAACTTAATCTCACACATTTCAAAAGGTGTTGTGTGGCGATGACGCATCAAATAATTAATCAATCCTTGGTCTTCGGAGATTTTTTTTGTCCCCTTTCCATAAGATACCCGCGCAGCTTGGACAATCGCACTATCATCCCCCATATAATCAATAACACGGATAAAACCATGATCCAAAATGGGTATAGCCTGATACAACAAATCATCCAAGGCCTGGGATCCTACTCTTTTTGTTTGAAATGTATCAAACTCGTCAAGATTCACTTGCTTATTTGGGGAGTTTTTCAGGGAAGAAGCTGTCATATCTATGCACCAATTGAAAAAAATATATCACGATCATAAGGGATAACCCTTTAAATTTAAAGACAAAGTGACTATCTTATAGGTGTCGGGGTAACTCGACTATGATGATAAACGGCTTGTGGAATAGGCGTATTGGACCCGGGGGCGGTACCCGGCGTCTCCACCAATAAAATTATGGGGACGAAATAGGATCGACAGGCGTAATAAAGATGGGACCTTTCATTCGGCATAGCACCACCGTTAGCGGGCTAAAAAAAATAGATGTCGCAGATAATGCACGTCGTTTTAAACTTGTTGCAAACCAAGCGGTTACAACGCTCGTAGATGGTTCTAATTCTGTAGATATGTTCAATGCGAACAAATTTGCAGGCACTCCATTTGCAGCAAACCGAGTGGTTGCAGCAGCAGCTGCCTAAGCCTAGCAAGTCGAAGCTAAGGTAAGCATTTGAAACGCGGTTAGGGGGCCCCGGGCAACAGAAATGCCCCCACTGAATTTTTTAAGGAGTGACATGATGAGTAGAAAAATCAATTACGAAGATCTTGTACAACGCGCATTGGTTCATGTTGTTCGAGATTTACTCAAGGATGCCGCAAAGGAAGGGCTTCCTGCATCCCATCATTTCTATATCACCTACAACACCAACCATCCCGGCGTTGTAATGCCTGGATACCTCAAGGACCAATACCCGGAAAGCATCACAATCGTCATCCAATACGAGTTTTGGGACCTGGATGTGGCAAAAGATCACTTTAGCATCACCCTCTCCTTCAATAATGTTCACGAACACCTTGTTGTTCCTTTTGATGCCATGACAAGCTTTGTGGATCCTTCTGCGAAGTTTGGCCTTCAATTTACACCTTCTATGGAGTCACAGTCTGCAGATCTTAAGGGCTATACGACAAAAACTTCAACAAAAGATGAGCCTAAACCCAAGCCAAAGTTCCAAATCCCCGAAGACGCTGTCCATGGCAACATCATTACATTAGATGCCTTTCGAAAGAAAAACTAAATCCGACGAGCTTGTGCCTCTTAATATCCCCTTACACGTACGTCTTATCGCTGTTACCAAGGGACGTAGCATCCAAGAAATTGAGAAACTTATTCATCAGGGGCATCTTTGGTTTGGGGAGAACCGTATCCAAGAGATTGAGGAAAAATGGCCGAACCTCTTACGCACCTATCCAAAAATACGACTGCAGTTTATTGGCAACCTCCAGCGTCATGCCATACCAAAAATCCTCAATTTTTGCCATAGCATCATCAGTGTGGATCGTACATCTGTTTTGGATAAAATTGCCAAATATCTCCCCCATGACAAGAATAGGGAAATATTAATTCAGGTGAATCTTTCGGGAGAAAAACAAAAGGGCGGATGTGCAGAGGAGGAACTCCCCTCACTGCTTTCCTATGCGAAAAAACTCCAACTCCCCATCCACGGCCTTATGACCATGCCGCCACAAAACACAGATCCGCGGTCACTTTTTAGAAAACTCAAAGAACTTGCAAATGCTTATCACCTCAAAGAAGTCAGCATGGGCATGAGCGATGACTACAAAATCGCCCTCCAAGAAGGCGCTACACAAATCCGCATCGGTCGAGCGCTCTTTATATAAAAAAGCCCCCACGATGGAGGGCTTTTTATTTTCTCAGTTAGTCAGAGCCATTAGCCCGTGACTTTAACCTGCTGGCGCCGGTACTGGAGCCGGAGCCGGAGCATGCGCTGGAGGCGGAGGTGGAGGCAGAACTGGTGCATGCGCTGGAGCTGGTGCCGGAGCAGGAGCTGCATGAGCAGGAGCTGCACCTACACCTGGTGCTACCGCTGGAGCTGGAGCCGCAGGTGCCCCTACAGCAGGAGGAGCAGGAGGAGCTGGAGGAGCAGCAGATTGGGATTGCTCTGCCAGCATCAAGAGAGAAACAGCACTTAATATTAGACTTGTCTTTAACATTATTTAAATTCCCTTATAAGAAACAACACCTCTACTATGAGACAAAAATCTTTAAAAAACATTAAAAAAGCAAATTTCTTTTTGGGCTTATCTCTTTTCTTCATAAAAAAACCGATAGACTTGAATTTTCCTCCATATCCGATTAACTTGTGGATACATCATAACAACTCTGAAAACTTGGGAAAAAGCCTGTGAGCTTTACATTCGACATCACTGAAGCGGCAGCAACACGTATTTCTTCCATAAATAAGGAGAATCAGCTGTCACAGAGGCTTCGTATCGCCGTCCAAGGTGGCGGGTGCTCAGGATTTCAATACACTTTCCTTATGGATGATGCTGAAAACCCCGATGATCACGTTTTTCTCAATGGAGAAGCAACTGTTGTCATTGATGAAGTCTCCCTTGAGCTCTTGAATGGAAGCACCCTCGATTATCAGGATGATCTTGCCTCAAGCATGTTCGTCATTAAAAACCCCAGCGCAAAATCAGGATGTGGTTGTGGAAACTCTTTTTCAATCTAAACAAACGCTCAAACTTGCAACGTGGAACGTTAACTCCATCCGCATGAGGCTCCCTATTCTTCTGGATTGGTTAAAAGATGAAAAAATTGATGTGGCTTGCCTCCAAGAAACAAAGTGTGAGGACAAAGATTTTCCCTTCGAAGTTATCGAGGATCTTGGGTATAACGTTGCGCACTTTGGACAAAAAACATTTAACGGTGTAGCTCTTCTTTCAAAATATCCCCTTGACGATATTCAACGGGGTCTTCCTAATTTTGAAGACACACAAAGCCGATTCATCGAAGCGGGACTCAATGTGGGTAAGTGTTATCTTAAAGTTGCCTCTGTATATGTCCCTAATGGCCAGGAAGTAGGCTCTGAAAAATTTGACTATAAACTCAGTTTTCTTGAGGCGCTTTATAGCCATATGGATCAGGCCTTTACCCTCCAAGAGTCTTATGTTTTCGGAGGTGATTATAACATCGCCCCCACAGATAGGGATGTTTATGATCCTGCGTCATGGCATGAGGCGATTTTGTGCTCTACACCGGAACGTCACGCTTATCAAAAACTTCTCAACCGAGGATATACAGATATTCTTTCCTTTGAAACAACCTCTGAACAGCCGGGGATTTTTACCTGGTGGGATTACCGCGCAGGAAGTTTTCAAAAAAATCATGGTCTTCGTATTGATCATCTCTTGGCATCACCAGATGTCGCTGATAGGGTGAGAACAACTTATGTTGATAGGCGCATCAGAGAGCTTGAAAAAACCTCTGATCATGCGCCTGTTATCACTGAACTTGAATTTTAACAAAGGGGAATAAAAATTATGGCGCTAACCCATGATGATATCAAAAAAATTGCCCAACTTTCCAGGATTCGCCTGGAAAAGGAGGAATATGATACAGTTGAGCAACAACTGTCCGGTATTTTTGGCTGGATCGATCAACTTTCTGCAGTCAACACAGAGGGTGTTGCCCCCTATCGCGATCTTTTTGAAGAATCCACCCATGAACGGGAGGATGTCGTTCTTGTCTCTCATCTTGAGGATCTTATTCTCAAAAATGCTCCTGAAAAAGCCCATAACATGTTTGCTGTACCCAAAGTCGTGGAATAAAAATGACAGATCTTACTTCCCTTACCCTTCTGGAGGCTAAAGACGGCCTCAAATCCAAAAAATTCTCCTCAAAAGAGATGACACAAGCGCACATAGAAAAGATTGAGCAAACGCGAGACCTTAACGCCTATGTCACAGATTCTTTTGATGTTGCGCTCAAGCAAGCAGAGCTTTCTGATCTTCGCTATGGAAAGAATGAGGATAAAAAGCTCGATGGATTGCCCCTTGGCATCAAGGATCTTTTTTGTACAAAAGATATCCAGACAACAGCATGTTCAAAAATTCTTTCTGGGTTTATTCCGCCTTATGAATCTACGGTCACACAAAACCTTTTGGACGAAGGCGCTGTTTTTCTTGGCAAGCTTAATATGGATGAGTTCGCCATGGGATCCGCAAACCTGACCAGCTGCTTTGGTCCCACCATCAGCCCGTGGAAAAAGAAAGACGCCCCAGAAAAACAGATCGTTCCAGGCGGATCTTCGGGTGGATCAGCGACTGCCGTGGCTGCAGACATTGCTTTGGCCGCTACGGCCTCTGACACCGGCGGATCCATTCGCCAACCTGCATCTTTTTCTGGACTTGTCGGTATCAAACCAACCTATGGTCTTTGCTCCCGCTACGGCATGGTGGCCTTTGCTTCATCCCTTGATCAAGCGGGTCCTCTTACGAAAACCGTTGAGGATGCCGCCCTCATGCTTGAAGTGATGGCAAGCTATGATGTCAAAGACAGTACCTCCCTCAAAACACCCATTCCCTCCTACTCCCAACATGTGAATCCTCAAGTTAAGGGGCTCCGTATTGGTCTTGTCAAAGAGTATCTTGAAAACTTGAATGAAGATGCACAAAAGGTTGTCACAGATGGTATAAACTGGCTTAAGGACGCGGGATGTACATTTACTGAGCTCAGCCTTCCCACAACGCCTCACGCCCTTCCAACCTATTATATTATTGCCCCCGCAGAGGCTTCAGCAAATCTTGCACGCTACGATGGTGTCAGGTACGGACTGCGTGTAGAGGGAGAAACCCTCGACGATATGTATGAAAAAACCCGTCGCGCAGGATTTGGTGACGAAGTACGCAGACGTATCATGATTGGAACCTATGTGCTTTCTGCGGGTTATTTTGATGCCTATTATGTGAAAGCTCAGCAAATTCAAACCCTGATTTATAATGATTTTGAACGGGCATTCAAGGATGTGGACGTGATTTTAACGCCAACAACCCCCACAGAAGCCTTTGCCATCGATGAAAAACCCACAGATCCCGTGACCATGTATCTGAATGATATCTATACAGTGACCGTGAACCTTGCCGGACTTCCTGGAATTTCTGTTCCCGCAGGACTTTCAAAGAATAATCTTCCCATGGGCTTACAATTAATTGGACCTCGTTTTTCAGAGCAAACTCTTTTCAATGTCAGCAAAGCCATTGAAGACCGTGCCAATTTCCGCGCCCAGTTTAACTCCATGAAAAAGGTGATCTAATGTCAAATCTTATCAAAGGAAAAACCGGTGAATGGGAAGTTGTGATTGGCTTGGAGGTTCACGCACAAGTCATATCCAAATCAAAGCTATTTGCCACAGGCCCCACAGATTTTGGTGCAGAGCCCAATGCCAATGTGGATTTTTTGGATGCAGGCATGCCCGGCATGCTTCCCGTCCTTAATGGATTTTGCGTTGATCAAGCTATTAAAACGGGTCTTGGTCTCAACGCAGAAATTAATCTGGTCTCCGTCTTTGACCGAAAGAATTACTTCTACGCAGATCTCCCCCTTGGATATCAGATTTCTCAGTTCACACGCCCCATTGTCGGCGAGGGATATTTAGATATCGAAGTGGATGGCAAAACCAAACGTATTGGTGTCACAAGACTTCACCTTGAAATGGACGCAGGCAAAAGCATCCATGACCTTCATCCGACAAAATCCTATATCGATTTTAACCGTGCAGGCGTTGCATTGATGGAGATTGTGTCAGAGCCCGATTTGCGATCAGCCGCAGAAGCCCAAGCTTATGTCAAAAAACTGCGCACCATTTTGAGATATCTTGAAACCTGTGATGGAAACATGGATCAAGGAAGCCTTCGTGTGGACGCCAACATTTCCCTTCGTCGCCCAGGTAAACCTTTTGGTACACGTGCGGAAATCAAAAACGTCAACTCCATTCGATTTTTGGGGCAAGCTATTGAATTTGAGATCGATCGGCAACTCGATATTCTTGAAAATGGTGGTGAAATTGCTCAAGAAACCCGTCTTTTTGACCCGAGTAAAGGCGAAACACGATCCATGCGTAGCAAGGAAAATGCCTATGACTACCGATATTTTCCAGATCCTGATCTTCTCCCTCTTCGTCTTTCACAAGAACGCATCGACGCCATCAAAGCTTCTATGATTGAGCTTCCTGATGCAAAAAAGGAGCGGTTTATGAACGACTTCTCCCTCACCGCTTATGATGCCGATGTTCTGGTGAGCGAAAAGGAAACAGCCGCTTACTACGAAAATGCCATTAGTGCTCTTACATCAAAAGACAAAGCATCCGCAGGGAAAATCCTTGCGAATTGGCTTATTTCGGAAGTGTTTGCAGCCATGAACCGCGATAATGCCTCTCTTGAGAAATTGCCTGCAAAGGACCTCGCAGAGCTTATTGACTTGATCCAAGATGGAACAATTTCTGGAAAAATTGCAAAAGACGTCTTTGCCAAAATGTGGGAAAGTGGGAAAAATCCCAAGACCCTCGTAGATGAGCTTGGACTCAAGCAGATCACCGACACATCGGCCATTGAAACGATTGTCCGTGATATTGTGGCGAAAAATCCTGCGCAAGTAGAGCAATATAAAGGTGGAAAACAGCAAATCTTTGGATTTTTTGTCGGACAAGTTATGGCCGCAACCAAAGGGCAAGCGAGTCCTGGCATTGTCAACGACATCCTTCGAAAGGTCCTCGATGCGTGAGTAGTTCAAAAAGTCTCGCTCTGCGCATTATTCGCGATCATATGGCAAAGTATAAATCTTACTTTGCCATCGCCCTTGTATGCATGATTTTTGCGGCCATTTCTACAGCCGCGCTTCCCTACCTTCTTCAACCTGTCTTTGACGAAGTCTTTACGAATGGCACAAGGGAAACTCTCACACTTTTTTGTGGCGCAGTATTTCTTGCCTTTGTGGTAAAGGGTTTTTCTTCTTTTGGCGAATCTGTGATGATGAATTATGTGGGGCAAAAGATCATCTCGGACCTCCAAAACCGCATGTTCCGTCATCTTCTTCGCTTGGATCTTGGGTATTTTCATAAATCCTCTACGGGACAACTGATTTCCCATTTTACAAACGATGTGAATTTGATGCGTAACGCCGTGGCCCACACCATTATCGGCCTTGGAAAAGATTCACTCACCCTTTTGTTCCTGGTTATGCTCATGTTTTACCGGGACCTTTATCTGGCCCTTGGAACATTTGTCATCTTTCCCCTTGTTTTTCTTCCTGTGCTCAAGCTTGGAAAACGCCTTCGAAAAGTGAGTCATTCCACGCAAGACATCCTCGGGGAACTTACAGGATTTCTTGGCCAAATTTTCCAAGGTATTCGTGTGGTCAAGGCCTATCATGCCGAAATTTTTGAAATCACACGCATCGAAGAAAAAGTGAAGCGTATCTTTCACTTTTTGCACAAGGCCTCCGTGGCGCGCTCCCTCTCCCACCCGATCGTGGAAACCATTGGCGGACTTGCGATTATGAGTGTCATTGGTTACGGGGGCTACCAAGTCATGGAGGGAAGCCGTACAACGGGTGAGTTTGTCTCCTTTATCGGTGCCTTGATCCTGTCTTACGAACCCATGAAACGTCTTTCTAATATCAATGCTAATGTCCAAGAAGGGCTTGCCGCCGCCGCACGTATTTACGCGATTTTTGACACCGTTCCCACCATCACGCAATCCCCATCGCCCACACGTCTCAAAGGCAAAGTTGAAGGACGCATTACCTTTGATCATGTCAATTTTTCCTATGACCACAAGACAAATGTTCTTGAAAAATTAAATTTCACCCTAGAGCCCGGTAAAAACGTTGCTTTTGTTGGACCCAGTGGCGCCGGAAAATCAACCCTTATCAACCTAATCCCACGGTTTTACGATGTCTCAAAGGGGCGTATCCTTATTGATACTCACGATGTCAAGGATCTGGCGTTCCATGATCTTCGAGAAAATATTGCCCTTGTCAGTCAAGAAATTGTTCTTTTTGATGATACCGTCTTTGCCAATGTCGCCTATGGTGACGATCATGTGGATGAGAAGCGCGTGATTGAGGCGTGTAAAAAAGCCGCTGCCCACAGTTTTATTGAAAAATTGAAAGATGGCTATCATACAAAAATCGGTGAAAATGGCGTCACTCTTTCGGGGGGACAACGTCAACGCCTGGCCATTGCCCGCGCCATGTACAAGGATGCCGCCATCCTTCTTTTAGATGAAGCCACATCCGCCCTGGATACCCACTCGGAAAAGCAAATTCAACATGCCTTGGATACATTGATGCAGGGGCGAACGACGCTTATCGTGGCCCACCGCCTCTCCACCATTATGAATGCAGATTGTATCTATGTCTTGGACCATGGAAAGATTGTGGAACAAGGAACACACCAAGAGCTTCTTGACAAAAATGGTCTGTACGCCAATCTTTGGTCCATGCAAAGTTAATCAATCTTTGTTTCGTTCTCATAGACCTTTGTCTCATTCTCCCAGAAATTACTTCCCAGGTTCCTTTTCACTCACCTTCCCTTTCTCTTTAACCTTGGTTAACGGCTGGGACGATTT
>JBDHTO010000011.1:0-18062 GCA_039808665.1 Alphaproteobacteria bacterium
CCAATATAATAGAGAGCTTCGTCAGAAAGACCCGCATATCCATTACCCGCAAAAAGAGGTTCCCCCTTTTTCCAAAGAGATTGATGAACATGCATACCGGATCCATTATCCGCAAACAAAGGTTTGGGCATAAACGTCGCCGTTTTACCATACGCATGGGCCACACTTTTGATGACGTACTTATAAATTTGAAGATCATCCGCCACATTTGCCATGGTATTGAATTTAAAACCAAGTTCATGCTGTGCCGTTGCGACTTCGTGATGGTGTTTTTCCATAGAAAGTCCCATATCGGTCATGGTTTGCACCATCTCGCTCCGCATATCGGAAAGGCTATCCATCGGACCGCATGGCATGTAGCCACCCTTTGGCGGGGACCGATATCCGTGATTCGGCTCCTTGTGATTGGCATAGGGAAGTTCATCTGAAAAAAGCTGGAACCCACACGCATCAGGGTTGGATTGAAACTGCACTGAATCAAAAATAAAAAATTCAGCTTCTGGTCCAAAATATGCAGTATCTGCAATGGCCGTAGATTTAAGATAAGCCTCTGCTTTTCTTGCTATGGAGCGAGGGTCGCGTGAATAGGCTTCACGTGTCAAAGGGTCTGCAACATCACAAACAATGATGGCCGTTGCCATGGAGGAAAAGGGATCTTGGATAATTTTTGAAACATCCGGAATCAATAACATGTCAGATTCATGAATCGCTTTCCATCCAGGAATCGATGATCCGTCAAAAGGAATACCGTCTTTGATCATTTGATCATCGACTTCACTCACTGGAAACGTAATGTGATGCCATGTCCCGTGTAAATCCGTAAAACGGAAATCCACAAACGTGTATTCTTTTAACTTACTCTCTATTGTCATTTTTTTAATCCTTATTAAGTTCATGTTTTTTTATAAAGGATCATGCTTCTACTTCTCAAGAGTGATAAGATTTCGTAATATGTCGAGATTTTCACACAATGGAGGGAAAGATAGCACATGCGGGATATGCAAGTTGTTCCCTATGACCCTCTCTGGGCTCAGCACTTTGAAAATGAATCAAACATTCTTAGAACAATCATCGGAAATAATCTTGAGGCCATTTATCACATGGGGTCCACTTCCATACCCGGTATTTTTGCAAAACCTGTCATCGATATTCTTGTGAGTGTCAGGGAGCCCAATCTTTTAAATAAAGAAGATTTTGAGAAAGAAGGCTATATTTGGCGAGGAGAACGGGGCATCCCTTTTCGTCGTTTTTTGTACAAAGGCCATGAAAAACGCACACACCATCTCCACATTTTTCAAGAACATGACCCCCAGATTCAGCGCCATCTTTTATTCCGTGATTACATTTGTGCACACCCGGATGCATTTGAACGCTATGAATCCCTTAAAAAACAGCTTGCTGAAAAATATAGATTCGATCAGTTTGCCTATACATCGGGCAAGGATGATTTTATTTCCGAAATCATTGATAAAGCTGGTTTTAAGGGCATCACATTATTCGAAGCTCTTTTGAAAAAGGAATGGGACGGATACCACAGCATTCGATCCACTCATCATCCCTTATATGATTCCAGCGCCCTTGTGAAAAATGAACAGATAAAGCACTTTGTCTTTAAGCGTGGCGGGCAAAAAATTGTTGCCGCCGCCGAGTTGTCCTTAAAGGAGAGTGGTTGGGAGGTTACCTTTTTAGAATGCCTTCCACAGGAGAATTTGAAACATTATCGAAACAGATTACAGGAATGGATTCATCAAACGTAAAGGCATAAAAAAATCTCTCATGCAAAAAGGCCGGCATAAAACCGGCCTTTTTCAATAGAAGTTAAAACTTACTTACTGATCGTCATCATCCTCAGCTCCAGCAGCGCCCCTGATTGCTGCGAGATTGGCTGTGCCCACTGGACGCAAAGGACCAACCGGACCAGCAGCTGTCGTTGGTGCAATGGCTGCGGGACGTGGCGCCGCAAACACGGGCTGAACAGCAGCGCTCTGTGCTACTGGTGCAGCAGAAGGCATAACAGTCGGACGTGGCTGCATCATTCCTGCATTCACCATATTTTGACCAGATTGCATCGTGCCCTGAATCACGGAGGTAGGAGCTCCTCTTGGAATACCCGCACCAAGAATCATCGATGGTGTCAAAGATGTTTGACCGGAAAATCCAGTAGTATCTTGTTGAGGCATCATTCCCACAGCAGCAGGCTGCACGCCCATAAACACTGGAGAAGGAGCACCCTGCATCATCATCTGAGGACCCATCATGGGTGTTCCTTGAAATTGTGGCATCACAAAACCACCCACCATGCCGGACATGATTTGACCTTGTTGTGCCATGGTTTCACAAACACGTGCAGCCGTCTCAGCAGGTGAACGTCCAAGAACGATTGTCTGACAATGTGCACCACCATCACAGTGATTAAGATAAGATTCTTTGCGATCAAGCACGTAAATCCCACCTGCATCAGAGGGAATAACACTAAAACGATCAGTTGAATGAATGTAGAAAAGAACCATGGCAACACCAATAATCGATGTCAAACAAAGAATACCAGTTGCCCTGACAAAAGCCATCCCCCGATTGGGATAGAGATATGTCTTAGGTGATTCAACATAATCACCACTTGTTGTGTTTTGATTCATATCCATGTCCATGTCAAAACTTTCCGATTTTTTCACTTTCTAGGTTCATTAAAGATGAAAGAAGTTAATAATTTATTGATTTTTGTGTAGTGTAATAAAAAAAGTTGGCCTGAAAAATCAAATGACCGTGTTTCGCTATTTTCTTGTTTTCTTCCTGATTCTTATCTCCACTCAGATCAATTATGGCGCCAAAGAAAGTCGCCCACCCCTTGATCATGTCCTGAGTGAAATTTCAAAATATATCGACACCTATCACGGCATTTTTGAAACCCCTGGCGCCGGCATTGTTGTCGTCAAGGATGGGAAGGTCATTATGGCAAAGGGATGTGGCACCTTATCCAAGGAGGATAAAACTCCCGTTGACGCTGATACCGTTTTTTCTCTTGCTTCTGGGACAAAGAATTTCACCGCAACACTGATCATGAAGCTCGTCTCTGAAGGTAAACTTTCTCTTGATGATAAAGTCGCAAAATATCTTCCCGACTTTAAACTCTCAAGCCCAGAAACCACTCAAAATCTTACCATTCGTCATCTTCTTTCCCACTCCGTCGGCCTTAAGAACTTTGCAGGAGACTCCCTATGGCATGGCCGCTTATCCCAACAAGAAGTCATTGAAAAAATGAGTCTCCTCCCTATTGAGAATCCTCTTGATACAACATACAGCTATAGCAATATTTTTGTAGGCATCGCCGGATTGATCATTGAAAAAGTCACAGGAGAGCCTTATGGCACCGTCCTACACGATGAACTCTTGTCTCACCTCTCAATGAAGGATACAAGTGTTGGCGTTGAAAGCATGGCACGAGAGGTTTCTCTCATTGATCGTATTGTCGGATGGATCTCACCATTGTTCGGCGGCACAGAACCCCGTAAGCATGCAAAACAGCACGCTCTTAAGAATGGAAAAGCTCACCCTCTTTCCTATTACTCAGAGTTTTATCTTTTCCCGGGATCAAGTGGCGTAAATTCAACTCTAAATGATCTTGGAAAGTGGCTTATTTTCCAACTCAACGATAAGGATGCCCAAGGAAAGACACTTCTTCCCCAAGAGCTTATGGCACAAATGCGCCATGGATATGTGGATGGAACAAAAATCCTTCACGGACAACAATTCCCCCGTGAACGTATTCAAAAAGTTACGCTCGGTCTTGGATGGTTTAACTATGACTATGGCGTGGATAAAAATCGTGTCCAAGTTCACACACAAATGGGTGGCATCAATGGTTCAAGATCCCTTTTGACTATTGTCCCAGAGGAAAATTTAGGTATTGCCGTTGTAGGTAATATTGGTGGCATGCGTGCAAGTCTTCTTCCAGAAGCAATTACACAAAAATTTCTCGACCTTTATCTTGGCATCGATGATGGTATCGATTGGGCTCAAAAGATTCGTGAAAAATTCCTCAGCGTGCAAGCAAACATAAAACGCTCCTTTGATGCAATACGCCTTAAGAACCCACGCAAAGCTGCGGATCTTAAACTTTATACAGGGACCTTTGACAACGAGATTTATGGCACTATTGAAGTAAAGGAAGACAACAACCAATTGGTCGTTTTGTACCGTGGATATACCATTCGTCTTGAACACTGGAATGGTGACTTCTTCAGGTTCCATGGAAGTGAACTCTCAGAAGGCTATGCTTACGACGACCTTGGTGTGGTAGAGTTTGGTTTTGATGCGTCTGGAAAAGCTTTTGGTCTTGTCATAAGTTCTCTCGACGAAGGAACAAATCCAACCTTTATTAAGAAAAGCTAGCGCATGTATTTTGTGGATGTTTTGCTTCCGCTTCCCCTTGCACGCAGTTTTACCTACTCTGTCTCCAAACCCCTCCCTGTGGGAAGCATTGTTTCTGTTCCCTGGAGAGCAAAGACTCTTTTTGGCCTTGTAACCAAAACAAATATTGATCCCACAAGTGACCCCTCTCTTGAGGGGATTCAACTTAAGTCTGCTACAGAAACATCTCTTCTCTTTTCAAAAGAAAATCTTGAGTTTTTGGAAAAGGTTTCAAGCTACAACTTAATACCCCCTGGGGTTGTCTTGAAAATGATGCTGCATTCGGATGAAAAAGACATAGAGATTACGCCACCTGACCTTTCAAAGATAACACTTGCTCAACTCAATCCTGATCAAGCACACGCTTGCGATCAAATTAATGGATCATTGGATCAACACACATTCCAAACATTTCTCCTGGATGGAGTGACGGGATCCGGCAAGACAGAGGTTTATTTCCACAGCGTGGCTCACGCACTTCATCAACAGAAACAAGTGCTTATCTTAATCCCTGAACTAGGTCTCACCAGTCCATTTATCAAACGATTCGAAGAAAGATTTGGCTTCAAACCCTATGTTTGGCATTCTGCCTCTACTCCAAAACAAAAACGTATGGCATGGCATGCTGTCCTATCAAAAGCTCCTGGAGTTTTTGTTGGTGCACGATCTTCTCTCTTTTTGCCGTACGATAATTTGGGGTTGATTATTGTCGATGAGGAACATGATTCATCTTATAAACAGGAAGAACAGGCCCTTTATCATGCCCGTGATATGGCCATCCTCAGGGCAAGCATCACACGTATTCCCATTGTCCTGGGATCGGCGACACCCTCCCTTGAGTCGTTTGCAAATACAAAACTCGGTAAGTCCACACTTCTTACACTTTCCGACAGGCATGGAGAGGCCGAACTTCCCAAAGTTCACCTTATCGATCGTCGCACCCATACAAAAGGTGTCATCTCCACTCCCCTGATTCAAGAAATTGAAAAACGTTTGAATCGGAATGAGCAAAGCCTTCTTTTTATTAATCGCCGTGGGTACGCTCCCCTCACACTTTGCCAAGGATGCGGCTTTCGTTTTGGATGTCCGGGGTGCTCCACCTCCCTTGTGCTCCATAAGAAAAAATCGGAGACACAGCTTTTGTGTCATTACTGCGGATACACACAACCTCTGCCCAAAGCATGCCCTTCTTGCTCAACAGAGTCATTGATCCACTACGGTCCAGGTGTTGAGAAAGTCGTCGAAGAATTACACCAACATTTTCCACAGGAAAATATCGCAACCCTAACGAGTGATATGACTCTCAAATCCCAAAGGGAGACATGGGACACGATTTACGAGGAAAAAGCAAAAATCATTGTCGGCACCCAGCTTCTGACCAAGGGGCATCACCTTCCAAAACTCACGCTTGTGGGCGTTATTGATGGGGATATGGGACTTATGGGCTCTGATCTACGGGCGAGTGAGCGTGCCTTTCAACTTTTACAGCAAGTTGGTGGGCGCGCTGGGAGAGAGGACCTTAGGGGTGAGGTCTTTATCCAGACCTATCAAACGGAGCATCCCCTTTTTCACTATTTCCAACACTATGACCGGGATGGTTTTTATGATTATGAACTTAATGCCCGCAAAATGTTGAGTCTTCCCCCGTACGGAAAGCTTGCGAGTCTTATTTTCTCCAGTTTCCAATCATCCCAGGCCTCCGAAGCTGCGCGCCAAGTTGTAAAAATCTTGAGACAAACGGAGGGCATTCAGGTACTCGGCCCCGTTGAGGCACCGATTGCAAAACTTCAAAGCCGTTATCGATACCGGATTTTGCTCAAAGGAGAGAAAAATGTATCCTTTGGGAAACTTCTGGCTCACACCCTTAACCGTGTTTCTATCCCTTCCTCTGTGCGCACCACAATTGATATTGATCCACAAAGTTTTCTATAGTTTTCTATAGCAATAAAATCATGCCCTATCATATAAAGGGTACAATGGTACCAACGAGATATTTATGAAAATGAGAGTTTTTCTTTTTGCACTTCTTTTTACAACGGAAATTTTTGCAGCCGCACCTTCTGTCCAAATTGCTTTTATCGAAGATACTGACCTTTTGCCAACTTCTCCTTTCTCAGAGCGTGTTGAAGTTTTTCCAAGTACCGTAGCGGTGACGGATTCCGATGAAAAAAAACCTGGGTACGGTATTATGGTTGCATCGGTTCTCGTAGGGCAAAATAGCTTTCTTCCCAACCAGCTCAAAGTCACAGCCGTACCAAACTTTGAGAGTTTTTCAGCATTTCAAGAAACACAGAGCCCCGATGATCTTGTCCTCCTTAGTTTACAACGAACACAAGGATATCCAGGCATGCCCCCTGAACTTGAAAGGGAATTAACCTCCATTGTTGAGATCTTTAAAGGATGCATAGGAGAGGAAGATAAGCGTCAAAACCTTATCGAATCATGCCAAGAAAATTTAGAAATACTTCCTGAAGGATCACTCCTTCGCTCCACAATCGCAATGATGCAGGGTTATTTGGAATGTGCCAACGGCATGAAATCAGAAACTGTAGGCACTGAATTTTTGACCCAAGAACTTACTCAAGCTTGGGTCCATAACCTAGAAATGTCTGTAGAAAAAGTACGCCAAGAAGGATCACAAAAGGCTCGTCGATCTTTTGATTCTATGAAAGCAGCCTTAGTGAATGGTGTTGCTCAGCACCCAAATACCCTAATTATGATGGCCCTGGATAATGAGCCGGGATGTATTGATCCCTTTTATGCAGAGCTTTTTGAGGGAAATAATCTCTTGGATCACACAATTTTGGTAAGCGGTACAATGGGAACAATCATCCAATCTGCACACACAGAGGCATACGCGAATCATGCACGTGTAAAACCCATACGTGTCGGTGGTGTTTATAATCCGGAAACAAAAGAATATGAATATATGGAGGGAACCTCTTTTGGGACATCTCTCCTCGCCCTCGATGCTTATGCTGAGGCTATCTCTGGAAATATGTCTTTTGATACATTGAAATCAGCCCTTCTATCCAAAGTAAAACGTTACAACACCTATGACGTTATCGAGATAGAAGAAATTTCAGGTTCAGCAGGTTCAGACTCAGAGTGAATGTTGTAGGGCGAGTGTCAAAACATCTCGCCCAAGGGGGGCAGCGACCTTACTTCCGCTGCCGCCATGCTCCACTACGATAGAAACAGCAAAGCGGGGATCTGCAGCAGGGGCATACCCTGTAAAAATGGCATGATCCCGCCAATGCCATGGCCAATTTTGAAAGGCTTTGCTTTCCCGATCCTTTTGAGAAAGGCGCCTTACCTGAGCCGTGCCTGTTTTTCCTGCGAAATCAACCCCCTCCATCATAGAGCGTGAGCGGTACGCTGTCCCTGTGGGATCACTCATCACATCCCGCATCCCTTGGCACACAAGCTCAAGATCATCTTTATGAAATCCCAAATCCTCAAAATCCTTAGATTGATGGATAAAACTGGGATCCACGCGTTTTCCAAAGGATGCCAAACGCGCCGTCATCACACAAAGCTGAAGGGGCGTTGCAAGAACATACCCCTGACCAATACTTGTGAGAATGGTTTCAGAGGTTGTCCATTTTTTTCCACGCACGCGTTCCTTCCATGATTTGTTGGGAATGAGGCCTGCCTTTTCATGGGGAAAGGCGAGAGATGTCACATCCCCAAGACCAAACTTTCGGGCAACTTCAGCAATGGCATCCACCCCCGTACGCAGGGCCAATTCATAAAAATAAACATCACAGGATTGAGCGAGCGCTTGACGCATATTCACGGATCCATGACCATACTCATGCCGCCAACAGTGAAAGCGATGCCCCCCCAGATCATAGTGCCCCGGACAAAAGAATTGCGTGTCTTTTGTTGCTTTTTTTGTATAAAGACCCGCCAGTGCTGTCATCATTTTAAAAGGTGATCCGGGTGCGTATTGTCCCTGGGAAAATTTACAAAGAAGAGGATTATACGGATTACTTTGAAGAGGTGCCCAAACCTTTTGTGGAATACCATTTGTAAATTGATTCATGTCAAAGGCAGGAGTTGAAAGGGCCGCTTTGATGCCCCCTGTTTTGACATCCATCACGACAACGCTTGCGCTTTCATATTCCTTAATACGTTCGTAAATCGCAGTATGAAGGGAAAGATTCAAAGATGTTTGAAGATCTTCCCCGTGTTTTGGAGCAAAGGATTCAAGCTCTCGCACAACCTGTCGGTAAGCATTCACCTCTACCTGTTTTACCCCCGGTTGACCCAGGAGTGTTTTTTCATACATTTTCTCAACACCCGTTTTACCTAGGCGAAACCCCGGATTTTGATAGAGGTCAAAATCCTCTGAGGACATATTTTCCATTTCTTTCTCAGAAGGTTTTCCCACATAACCAAGGGCATGACAAAACTCAAGGGGATAAGGATAAAAACGCTGTTGCCCTTGCTCAATTCGAATACCAGGAAGATTCAAAAGATGCAATTCAAGCTTCGCAACCTCCTCCCAAGAAAGAGGATCTTTAATAACATAAGGAACAAATTTGCTTTTTTTATAGGTTATTTCCAACATGTGTTCCATATCCTCCTCACTCAAAAGAAGAAGCTCTTTAACCTGATAAAGGGATTCTTTCCATTGATCCGAGTCAGAACGCATCAAAATGGCGCGATGGGTATATTGATTCCCTGCAAGGACATACCCCTTTTCATCAAGGATTTGTCCTCTTAACGGAATCATCAATTCAGCATGGAGGCGATTTTTGTCAGAAAGGGTTTTAAAATGCTCCTTGGATTGAACTTGAAGCCAATAAAGTCTTCCAAGCAATCCTGCCCCAAGGAGACTCTGCCCTCCGGCGAGCAAAAAAGCACGCCGTGTAAAGATTGTCTTAGGATCCATAACGCACGTTTTTTTTGTCTGTGATTTTTCTAAGCAAAAAAGGAAATGCGGCAACAGTCAAAAGATTAATCACAAAGACTTTTGAGCTTGGATGAAAATACTCATAAATTGCTGTGTATTGAAGATACATCACTCCTTGAAAAAGAAGTGTTGAGAGAAAAAACCCACCCCATAAAAGGTAGAAGTTCTCAAGCTTAAAAAGCACTTGAAAGCCCGCCTGATAAAGGATTTGAAACAAAAGTAAAAAAAGAGGCGTAATCCCCAAAAGCCTTCCGAAAAAGACATCTTCACATAAACCAAGCACAAGAAGACTGATGGTAAAAATCCTTGGAAGGGGTGCAACAGAAAGAAGAAACAGGGGAAGCAGAAGAAGAGGACTCAACCGAAGATCAAATGACATATTCATCATCGAGCAGGAGATCACAAGCCCACTCAGAAATATCGGTGATTTGATATTCATCCCAAATCCGTCCTCACAGGGGGAATAAGAATCAATGTATGAATGTTTGCAAGGGATTCATAGGGCGTCACGTAGATAACTTTATTTTCAATGGCACTTACATAACCGACAGGCAGTGCTTTTTTATAAATACCTCCGAACCCAGAAGTATGCACAGGGTCACCTATTTGAATAAGATGTTCTCCCTCTTGAATATGGCTGAGTATCATCACAGAGGATCCTTGCCCCTTTGCAATGGCTTGAACACCATGCACCTGAACCGGCACGGAAAAGGTGGAATCCAGAATCGTCACAACTTTTGAACATGAACGTCCTGATGTCTGAAGACGCCCCACAATCCCGTGTGTACCGATCGCCACAGAATCTTCTTGAACTTCAATCTCATCGGAGTGAGAAACCAAAAGAGGGATTCCCCTCCCCGGTGTATTTAAAACCGTTGCGGACACCGCCCCCTGAAGAATGAATTTATCTCCTGTTGCAATAAAACCCAGATTTTTTCGCATATCATTATCCAAAAAGGCCTGATGACGAAAAGCGATGTTATCTCTCAATACATTCTCGTTTTGAAGTTTGAGCTCAGCATTTTCCTTTATCAACAAACTCTGATTTTGAAAATACTTATGCGTTCCTTCCACAGCATTGATGACATGATGAGAAATCGCAACAACCGGTGTAATCGCCTCTAAAAGTTTAGACTCAAGATAAACAACGGGTGCCACACGCGCGTAACTTCCATAGGAAAGAAACACAAAAAGACACATGCCTATAATAGGAAGAATGGGTTTTGTACCACATCGGGGCGCACCGAAAAGCCATGTAAAAAAGTTCGCAACCGGCACACCGCGTCTTAAACCAACAGCCTTAATCCCGAGTGCGTCCAATATGTCCATAACTTTTCCTACACCCCTTAAGGTTAATACATAGTTGTGAGAACATCACGAAGAGTTTTCATCTCTTCCAAGGCCTTCCCCGTACCACGCACAACACATGTCAAAGGCTCTTCGGCAAGAAACACGGGAAGTCCTGTGGCATCAGAGAGAACTTGGTCTAAATTCTTGAGCAGTGATCCGCCACCTGTAAGCACAATACCGCGGTCCACAATATCTGCAGAAAGCTCTGGGGCTGTGCACTCAAGCGCTGTTTTAACACCTTCAACAATCGCTGCGACAACATCACCAAGAGACTCAGCAATTTGTTTTTGATTAATACTAATTTCGATAGGAACACCGTTTTGAAGGCTGCGACCTTTAATGGCCATTGTCACTTGCTTGCTGTCACTTTTGACAACAGCGGATCCAATTTCCTTTTTAATTTTTTCAGCGGTGCTTTCGCCAATAAGAAGATTATGATTGCGGCGAATGTAGTTAATAATGGCTTCATCCATTTTATCGCCACCCACACGAACAGAGCATGCATACACGATCCCTCCCAGCGAGAGAACAGCAACCTCCGTCGTTCCTCCACCAATATCCACAACCATGGATCCTGTGGGCTCTGTCACAGGAAGGCCTGCACCGATAGCCGCTGCCATGGGCTCTTCAATCAAAAAGACTTGACGACCTCCCGCACTTTCAGCGGATTCTTGAATCGCGCGACGCTCGACAGCCGTTGATCCAGAGGGCACACAAATAATAATCTGAGGCGCCATAAAACGGTGACGATTATGCACCTTACGAATAAAGTGCTTAATCATTTCTTCAGCAACTTCGAAATCTGCAATGACACCATCACGCAAGGGTCGGATAGCTTGGATATTCCCAGGAGTACGTCCCACCATAAGCTTTGCTTCTTCGCCCACAGCCAAAACTTGTTTTTTTCCTTTATGCGTTGCAATCGCAACAACAGAAGGTTCATCCAAAATAATACCGCGACCCTTCACATAAACGAGGGTGTTTGCCGTACCAAGATCAATCGCCATATCCGCAGAAAGCTTACCAAGAAGGCGGGAAAACATAAGAACTCACAAAAGCAGAATTTAAACTTCATCTACTTATAGCACATCTGATTTTTTAGGGAGAAAAAAATGCCGACCTTTCTTTGTCAATCTGTCTTGTGTCTGTTTTGGGAAAGCTCTACTATCGTCTTAGTTTAGTTTTCGGGGATTTGTTTGTGACAAGCTTGGCTTCCTCTCTTACATCTCTTGAGGGTCGTTACGGACGAACACTCTATGAACTTGCACCCTCTTCAAAAGATATCCCTGAAATGATTGAGGAGGCCAGATCTTTTTGGAGCACAATCCAAGATGATCCTAGCCTTAAAAAAAGCCTTTTGACAAAGCTCGTGCATCAAGATATCCAACTCAAAATTGCCAAAAAGTTGGTCAAGGTTTTTAAAGTTTCAGACCTCATGGAAAGGTTTATCTTTCTTCTCATTCAAAAAGGTCGATTTTCAGAGTTTTCAAAAATTATCGACCATGTGGAAACCCTCTATCACCACGGCGAAGGCATTATGGACATTCAGGTATGTTATGCCAATCCCTTCTCAAAGGATGAAAGGGAAAGTCTTAAGCGACTCCTTGGAAATCAATACGGAAAAAACCTAGAAATTAAATTCATAGAAGATCCAAGTCTTATTGCAGGATATAGAGTGCACTTACCCACAAAGGTTTTAGACGCCTCTTTTTCAAAACAACTTCGTCTTATTCAACAACACATTTTTGAAGGTAGCTTATGAGTTTGCGTGCTTCTGAAATCTCCACCATTTTAAAAGAAGAGCTGGGGCAATTTGAGTCCCGTTTGGATGTTTACGAAGTTGGTCACGTCCTGAATTTGGGCGATGGTATCGCGCGTGTTTATGGCCTTGAAAACGTCAAAGCCGGAGAACTCGTTGAATTCGATTCCGGTGTCAAAGGTATGGTTTTAAATCTTGAAGCCGATAACGTTGGTGTTGTGATTTTTGGTGAAGATGACCTTATTAAAGAGGGGGATCAAGTCAAACGCCTTCACCGTATTGCTGACGTTCCTGTAGGAAAGGCGCTCCTGGGTCGTGTTGTTAATGCACTGGGAGAGCCCATTGACGGCAAGGGCGCGATCATCTCAAAAACACGCGCAGAAATCGACATCAAAGCGCCCGGTATTGTCAAAAGAAAATCCGTTCACGAACCGATGCAATCCGGAATCAAGGCGATTGATGCCCTTGTCCCCGTTGGAAGAGGTCAACGTGAGCTGATTATTGGTGATCGACAAACAGGAAAAACGACTCTCGCAATTGATACCATCATCAACCAAAGAGCGGTTAACCTCTCTGGCGATCCAAAGAAAAAACTTCACTGTATTTATGTGGCTATTGGTCAAAAACAATCTTCGGTCGCCAACATTGTCAGAACCCTCGAAAGTGCTGGCGCCATGGAATACACAACCGTTGTCGCTGCCACCGCATCGGATCCTGCTCCCATGCAATACATCGCACCTTATGCCGCTTGTGCGATGGGAGAGTATTTCAGAGACAACGGCATGCACGCCCTTATTATCTATGATGATCTTTCTAAACATGCTGTGGCTTATCGTCAAATGGCACTTCTCCTTCGCCGTCCACCAGGTCGAGAAGCTTATCCCGGAGACGTTTTCTATCTCCACTCACGACTTTTGGAGCGCGCTGCAAAACTGAGCGATGACATGGGTGGTGGATCTCTCACAGCCCTTCCTATTATTGAAACTCAGGCTGGTGATGTTTCCGCCTACATCCCCACAAACGTGATTTCCATCACTGACGGTCAGATCTTTCTTGAAACAGACCTTTTTTATCAAGGCATTCGCCCCGCCATTAACGTCGGTCTCTCTGTAAGTCGCGTGGGATCAGCAGCACAAACCAAAGCGATGAAATCTGTTGCAGGAAAAATCAAACTTGAGCTTGCTCAATACCGTGAAATGGCAGCATTCTCACAATTTGCAAGCGACCTTGATAGCTCAACACAAAAACTCCTCGCACGCGGTGCACGTCTTACAGAAGTTTTAAAGCAGCCACAAAACAGCCCCCTTTCTGTGGCAAGCCAGGTAATTTCCATTTTTGCAGGTGTCCGTGGATATCTTGATGAGAAAAATATTCAAGACATCACCCCCTATATCAATGGATTATTGGAGTATGTCCATAAATATCACGCAGACCTTGTTGAAGACATTGAAACAACAGGAACTCTCTCAGAGAAAAGAGAAGAACAACTAAAGGCGATCTTTAATGAGTACACTCAAAGCGCTTAGAACTCGCATACGCTCTGTACAGGCGACACAAAAGATCACCACGGCGATGAAGCTCGTCTCTGCGGCAAAGCTTAAAAAAGCCCAAGATCAGCTACAGGGGTTTCAAGGATACGCATCTGCCATACGATCTATATGGGCCAAGGCTTCTGAGGATGTTGATACAAACGATCTCCCACTTTGGATGCAACCTCACGGAGATAATCACCTCTATATCGTACTGATGTCAGACCGGGGTCTTTGCGGATCCTACAACGCCGCAATGGTAAGGCATATGAAGCGTGTTATGGAAGAACGCAGCCGCTATAACGCACACACAAAAATTCTTCCCATTGGATATAAGGCTATTGACCTTTTAAAGAGGGATATGGGATCCCATTTTGGAGATATTTTATTCCCCAACCGTGAACATAAACCCCACACAGAAGAGATTGTTGAAACTCTTACTCAATATCTTTCCACCTATCTTACCCGTGAAAGATATGGTGCAGTGAGAATTTACTACACACGATTCATTAATGTCCTTCGTCAAGACATTGAAAGTGTGGATCTTGTAAAGGCAAAAAATAGTGAGGAAGTCAAAGAATCCTCTGGATATCCCCCTCTCTTTGAGCCAGATCAAGCAAGCCTCATCTCATCTCTTGCCCCCCTCTATTTTAAAAACCTCATACGATACGCCGTTTATGAAAGTGCGACCTCTGAACAAGCCTCACGTATGCGCGCTATGGATACGGCAACCGAAAATGCCGGTGATGTCATTACAAAACTCAAACGAACCTATAACAGAACACGTCAAGCAGGAATCACAAGAGAACTCATTGAAATTATTTCTGGTGCAAATGCATTAGAAGGATAAATAGAAGAATTACGGAGTAAAAAATATGGCAACGACAGCAGCAAAAAAACCAAAAGCTCCCGCAAAAACAGGACAGGGATCCGCTGCAAAAAAAGAGAGCATACTGACACTTGCGACGAACTCATCCTCCACGGGAACAGTCACGCAGGTTCTTGGCGCTGTGATTGATGTGCATTTTGAAAAGGATCTCCCAAGAATTCTTGACGCTCTTTATATTGAACGTGAAGGGGAACATCATCTTGTCCTGGAAGTGGCACAACATCTTGGCGAGAATATTGTCCGCACCATTGCGATGGATTCCACAGCTGGTCTTAATCGAGGACAAAAAGTTCACGCAACCGGCTCCCCTATCTCTGTTCCTGTAGGGCCTGGTACCCTTGGCCGCATCATGAATGTGACTGGTGAACCCATTGATGAGCGCGGACCTATTGATACACATCTCAGAAGCTCTATCCATAGAGCTGCCCCTGAATTTGTCGAACAAGATCCAGAAACAGAAATTCTTGTCACAGGAATTAAGGTTATCGACCTTTTGACTCCTTATTTAAAGGGTGGAAAAATCGGGCTTTTTGGCGGTGCGGGTGTCGGTAAAACCGTTCTCATCATGGAGCTTATTAACAACGTTGCAAAGGCTCATGGTGGTTATTCCGTCTTTGCGGGTGTTGGAGAGCGCACCCGTGAGGGAAATGACCTCTATCATGAAATGATTGATTCCGGGGTTATTAAGCTCGGTGACAAAAATACAGAGGGATCAAAAGCTGCTCTCGTTTATGGTCAGATGAATGAACCACCGGGGGCCCGTCTTCGTGTCGGATTAACGGGCCTTACCCTTGCTGAGTATTTCCGCGACGAAGAAAACAAGGATGTTCTCTTTTTCGTGGACAATATTTTTAGGTTTACGCAAGCAGGTTCGGAAGTCTCGGCACTTCTTGGTCGCATCCCCTCTGCTGTGGGTTATCAGCCAACACTTGCCACCGAAATGGGACTCCTCCAGGAGCGCATTACCAGTACAAATAGAGGATCTATCACCAGTGTTCAGGCAATTTATGTTCCCGCCGATGACCTGACCGATCCTGCCCCCGCCACATCATTCCTTCACCTGGATGCAACAACCGTTCTCTCTCGTCAAATTGCTGAGCTTGGCATCTACCCGGCTGTGGACCCCCTTGATTCCACATCGCGTATTTTATCTACTGACGTGGTTGGTGAAAAGCACTACACTATTGCAAGAAGGGTACAAGAAACACTTCAACGGTATAAATCCCTGCAGGATATTATTGCGATTTTGGGCATGGATGAGCTTTCAGAAGAAGATAAACAGGTTGTAGCACGCGCAAGAAAGATTCAAAGATTTCTTTCACAGCCGTTCCATGTTGCAGAAGTCTTTACCGGTGTGAAGGGTGCTTTTGTTTCCCTGAGTGACACCATCGAAGGATTTAGGAAAATCGTCGATGGTGAGTGTGACCACCTCCCCGAAATGGCATTTTATATGGTTGGAACCATTGAGGAAGTTGAAGAAAAGGCAAAAACACTTTGATGAATCGATTTATTTCCATTCTTTTTATCATCACCCTCGGAGTTTGTTGGACAAGCTCTTCTATGGGAGCTGTTCAAAAAAGATCCTTTAAAATCTTTATGGTCCTTTGGAATGGAAAAACTGACCTGGAGAAAGGTTTTACATCCTATCTTAGGGGAAAGAACATCAATTTTGAGCTTGAGGTTAGGGACTGCGCCGGAGATCGCACAAAGTGCCATAGTTTTGTCAAAGACATTCGTGCCTATAAACCTGACCTGGTCTACACATGGGGAACTCCTGCCTGCGAAGAAATTGCTGGAAAACTTGGAAGCTCACCTCAAGAATATATTTGGGATATCCCCATTATCAGTTTAATTGTCACAGACCCTATTAACTCAAAACTCATTAAAAGCTTAGAAAAGCCAGGACGCAACATTACAGGCGTTAACCATGTGGCCCCTTTAGAGGTTCAGATGAACTCTATTCTGCTTTATAAGAAGGATACAAAACTCATTGCAGCCATTTATAACCCTGACGAAACAAACTCTGTCCTCCAAGTCAAAGCCTTAGCTCTTGTTGCAAAACAGTATGGCGTTACTGTGATTGATTTGCCCGTCTTTTTAGGAGCAGATGGAAAGCCCGATCCCTCAAGTATTCCAGAAGTTGTGAAAAAAGCCCATGAAAAGGGGGCGGAATTCCTCTACACTCCCCCGGACACGTTTATGTCTGTTCATTGTCAAGAATTTGTCGAAGCCGCAAATAAATATAATCTCCCCATCTTCGCCACAACAGATTCCATGTACTGGAAGGGAAAACCCATGCTTGGTGTTTTGAGTCGATTCATTAACGTTGGTCTTTTTGGTGGATACAAGGCCTATCAAATCCTTATGGAAGGAAAAAAAATACAAGATCTTCCCTACGATAAGCTTTCCCGTTTTTCATATATCGTTAGCCTTGATACAGCAAAAAAAATAGGTATGGAGCCCCCTATACCTGTATTTCGATTTGCTGAAATTATTGAAGAAGAAAACAAATTTGGTGCACCTTCCGCGTAATTTCATCTAGATTTCTCTAAAATTAAATTTAATGGTGACACTCTGTTAATCTCTTTTCTATATCCTGATAATGAAGGATGTAGGAGCACGAATTATGAGTGAAAATAATCACGATATCGAAAAGAAAAATGCAGGTGCCATGTATGGATCCGGCGTAGAGATTCATCAAACTCTTTCAACTCACGGATCGTCAAAATCAGAAGATGAAGGAAATACACACAAAAGCGCTTCCACTCAACAAGATACATCCATGGATGGACAATCGCACGCACACACCATCGATAAAATTTCTTCTACCCCCCTTGAACATACAGGGGGCGGCATTAAGACGTTTTCTGAAGGTTCAGGAAATAGTCCTGGAACAATCCAAAGCTCTATTTCCATAGAAAATAAACCCATTTTTGAAGACGTCAAAGCCGCTGTCCAACAATACTTCTCTGATAAACAGAATGGGCATTCTCAAGAAGAGAACACAATGCAAAGTTCCAAGAATGATGCTCATAACAACATCTCACAAAATAATAATCAATCTTCAGACAAGGCCGCAAAGGAAGCTTCTGATAAAGCTGAGAAAGAAGCCTCTGATAAGGACGCAAAGGAAGCTTCTGATAAGGCCGCAAAGGAAGCCTCTGATAAAGCTGAGAAAGAAGCCGCAGATAAGGCCGCAAAGGAAGC
>JBDHTO010000012.1:0-17862 GCA_039808665.1 Alphaproteobacteria bacterium
GCTTCCATGGGTGGGCCTGATATTGGTGGTATCGGATTTGGTGCGGGAATTGAAAGACTCATGTTGTTATCTCAATTGAAACCCACACCTTTTCCTTTTTATGTGCTGATTCCCCTCGATGAAAGTGCTGAAGAGGAAGGATTTATTTTTGCGCAAAAGCTCAGAAGTCTCGGCCTTTATGTGGAGTATGGTTTCTCTGGAAATGCAGGAAAACGTATGAAACGTGCCGACAAAATGGGAATGAAAGAAGCTCTGTTGTTTGACTCAGAAGGCCTTCGCAGTGGCAGAATAATGCTAAAAAACCTGGAAACCGGGGATCAAAAAGAGTTATCATTCAACACCCTAGAAAATCTCATTGAAACACTTAAACAGCACAAAGATCGTTAATCATGTCTTTTCGTCATAAACTCGATAAACTCCTCGCACGTCACCTAGAGCTTTCTGAAAAGCTTGCTTCCCCTGACATAAATCCAAGTGATTACGCGAAAATGTCTAAGGAGTTTTCAGATCTCACTCCTGTCGCAGAGGGGATTCGTTCTCTTTTGGATACGGAAAAACAATTCTTAGAGCTGACAGAGATGCTGAAAGATGCAAGCTTGGACAAGGAATTTAAAGAGCTCGCTGAGGTTGAAGCTCAAGAACTGAAAGAGAGTCTTCCAAATCTTGAGCATGATCTTAAAATTCTTCTACTTCCCAAAGATATTGATGATGATAAGAACGCTATTCTCGAAGTTCGTGCGGGAACAGGGGGGGATGAAGCGGCCCTTTTTGCCAGTGATCTTTTCCGAATGTACCAAAGATATAGCGAAGTCAAAGGGTGGAAATTTGAAATCCTTGCCATGAACGATACGGGAATTGGTGGACTTAAAGAAGCCAGTATGTCTATTTCTGGAAAGGGTGTGTTTGCGCGTTTGAAATATGAATCAGGTGTGCATCGTGTGCAACGTGTCCCAGAAACAGAAGCATCCGGTCGTATTCACACATCCGCAGCGACAGTAGCTGTTCTTCCAGAGGTTGAGGACGTCGATATTCATATTGAGGAAAAGGATTTGATTATCGATACCTATCGTGCCTCAGGTGCAGGTGGCCAGCACGTTAACACAACGGATAGTGCGATTCGTATTACTCACGTTCCCACAGGCGTTGTTGTGACCCAGCAGGATGAGCGCTCTCAACACAAAAACCGTGCAAAAGCCATGAAAATTCTTCGTGCAAAAATTTATGAAGCGGAGCGTGCAAAAAAAGATGCGGAACGTGCCGCGTCCCGCCGTTCTCAGGTAGGTTCAGGAGATCGCTCAGAACGTATTCGTACCTATAACTTTCCACAAGGTCGTGTTTCTGATCACCGTGTGAACCTTACACTGTATAAGATTGATCAAATTATGGAAGGTCAGGCCCTTGATGATGTGATTGATGTCCTTATTGCAGAGGATCAAGCAGCCAAACTTGCTGATGCGGGTGATGAATAAGTGATGAAACAAACCCTCGTCATGGCAACACATAATGCGGGAAAGCTGGCAGCGATGCAAAAGGCATTTGCCGATTTTCCTTTTGAGATTCAATCGATTACAGATTTTACAGACAAGATACCTGAGGAAACAGGAACAACATTTGAAGAGAATTCACTCATTAAAGCGCGCACTGCTTTTCATCTTACGGGCATGCCTTCTGTGGCAGATGATTCCGGTCTTTCCATTGATGCATTGGGTGGTGCACCAGGGGTTTATGCTGCTGATCTGGCAACAGAGGAAGACGGTACACGGAATTACCCAAAAGCGTTTGAATTATTGAAACATCAGTTGGGTGAAGAAGATAAGACGGCACGTTTTGTGGGTGTGATTGCCTATGTGGATAGGGATGTTGAAAAACTCATTCGTGCAGAAACCGTGGGTGTTGTTGATTTTTCATCTTATATTCATTTGGATAAAGAAACCTTTGGTTATGACCCAATCTTTATTCCTGAAGGGGATACACGCACCTATGCTCAGATGGGCGCTGAGGAAAAAGCAACATATTCACACAGATCAAAAGCCATTAACCTTTTAAAGGTATGGTTGCTTGAGCGTTTATAGAGAGGATGAGAGAAAGTTATGGGATTTAATTGTGGTATTGTGGGACTTCCTAATGTGGGGAAATCAACGCTCTTTAATGCTTTGACAGCAACACAGTCAGCAGAAGCTGCAAACTATCCTTTTTGCACGATTGAACCCAATGTAGGGCGTGTGGGTGTGCCGGATCCAAGGCTTGATCAACTGGCCGCTATTGCGGGTTCTCAAAAAATTATTCCTACACAACTCGAATTCATGGATATCGCGGGCCTTGTCCGAGGGGCGAGCAAAGGTGAGGGTCTCGGTAACCAATTCCTAGGTCATATCCGTCAGGTGGATGCCATCATTCACGTCCTTCGTTGTTTTGAGGATACGGATATTACTCACGTAGACGGTTCTGTGGATCCACTTCGTGATCTTACAACCATTGAAACGGAACTCCTTCTTTCGGATATGGAGAGTTTGGAAAAACGTATTCTCAACCTTTCCAAAAAGGCTAAGGGTGGAGACAAAGAATCCAAAGAAATGCTTGAGATTGCGGAAAAAGTGCTTGTCCTTCTTCAGGAAGGAAAAGCGGCGTCACATTATAAACCGAGCAAAGAACAAAAATCTCTCTTTGATCAACTACATCTTTTGACATCAAAACCGATCCTTTATGCGTGTAATGTGAGCGAGGGCGAAGCAGCAAAGGGGAATGAGCACAGCAAGCGTGTTTTTGAATATGCTGCAAAGCATGGTGCAAAAGCGGTTGTGATTTCTGCAGCGATTGAAGCTGAAGTTGCTACTTTGCCCAAAGAGGATCAGGATGAATTTCTCTCAAGCATGGGATTGAAGGAAACAGGACTGAATCAAATCGTCCGCGAAGGGTATAACCTTTTGGATCTTTTGACGTTTTTTACCGTGGGACCAAAAGAAGCACGTGCGTGGACAACAACAAAGGGATCCAAAGCACCTCAAGCAGCTGGATGCATCCATACGGATTTTGAGCGGGGCTTTATTTGTGCAGAAACAGTGGCCTTTGATGACTATGTCACATGCCAAGGTGAGGCAGGGGCTAAAAATGCTGGAAAACTTCGCCTTGAAGGACGTGATTATATTGCCCAAGATGGAGATGTTTTCCACTTCAGATTTAATGTCTAGATGCAAAAGATTGTTGATGAAGGTTTACTGATTCACAAGCGACCCTTCTCGGAAAGCAAGGCTGTTGTTTCCATTTTTACAAAAGAGCACGGTCGCGTGTGTGGGATGTTGCGTCTTTCTAAAAAAGAACCCCTCGATATTGCAACGGTTGGAAAAGTAACATGGAATGCCCGACTCTCGGATCAGTTGGGCATGTTTACCTTTGAACCCCTAGAATCGCTTTTTCAACAGGCCTATGGTGCTTATCAAGATCTTTTGTGTCTTCAAAGTTTAAGCGCGCTTTTGCATTCTCTTTTGAGCGAGCGTCACCCCTATCTTGAGGTATACAAAGCGCTTGAAGAGTTTATTGTTTATTTAAAAAACGGTCTTGGTGTTTTTGGATATATACGGTTTGAGCAACAACTTCTGAGTGAGCTTGGTTTTGCTTTGGATTTGACAGAATGTGCGGTGACAAAAGCAACAGATAATCTTGTCTATATTTCCCCAAAATCCGGGCGTGCGGTGTCAAAAAGCGCGGGCTTGGCCTATCACGACAAACTTTTCCCTCTTTCTCCCTTATTTTCGGGGCGGGAAGGAGGATGTGAAAAAGAGGCACTTTCCATCCTTGGGTATTTTTTAAAAAAACATCTCATTCAGGATCTCCCAAGCCCAAGAATACAGCTTGAAAATATGCTCCAACCTCGAGAAATTGCATCCTAAGGGGCAAGAAGCGCAACAATCCTTGCGGCTTCTGTTAATTCCTTTAACCAATCCCGTGGTTTTTTTGAGCCCACAGGTGTACTCGGTACAGAAGACTCTGGGGTTGTTTCTTCTGAGGGGGAAGGTGTTGTTGCCGTGGAGGGGGGAGGCAAATCCAAAAAATCTTCTGCTTCAATCTCTTTTTGAGGTGGTGTTGACCAGGCAACTGTCGATATCAAGGTAAGCAGTATTAAAGTTTTCATGGTTTCGTTCCCTTCTAAATTTTAATACCTTTTCCAAGAGTGTTTAAGAATCTTAGGAGTGTCGTCAGACTCTCAGGTGGTTTTTCTTTGAGATAAAGGGCAAGGGCAAAGAGTGTGAGAGTGGCTGCGATCTTGCTCTTATTCTCTGTGGGTGCTGTGAACATGCTCCGAAAAGCTTGCTCTATGCGACGGTTTAAAAGTTCATTGAACAAAAAGGTTCCAGAAAGAAAAGCTGTGGTTTTTGCAAGTGTACGCACAGGTCCTTTTTTCCCTTCCATAAGAGGGATCAACGCCAAAGATGTGACAGCGGCACTCGAGACGAGTCTCATGGTGCGGTTGAAACGAGCAGAATTATCCCCATCCTCGTGAGAAGATGCAGACTGTACAGAACATGCAAGAAAAAGAAGGGGAAGGATAAATTTTTTCATGGGAAAACACTTCTAATAACCCTTTGACATATCTTAGACCCCATCTTAAATAAGGGGAAGGGGGTATTGTGTCGTGGCGATATTTTTGCGCTTAAGATATACTGACCCTGGGTTTATGTGAGGAAAAATAATGTCGGCGATTGAGAAAATTGAGTTTAATGAAGCACTGGGGGAGCGTTATCTTGCCTACGCCTTATCGACAATTCTCTCTCGTTCTTTGCCTGATGTTCGAGATGGGTTGAAACCTGTTCATCGTCGTCTTCTTTATGCGATGCATGAACTTAAACTCAACCCTCAAAGTAGTTTTAAGAAATCAGCTCGTGTCGTCGGTGATGTCATGGGTAAATTTCACCCCCATGGTGATGCCTCTATTTATGATGCCTTGGTGCGGTTGGCTCAGGATTTTTCGGTGCGTTATCCCCTTATCGACGGTCAGGGAAACTTTGGAAACATCGATGGAGATAACCCAGCAGCCATGCGTTATACAGAAGCGCGTCTGACAGGGATTGGTGCGTTGCTTCTTGAAGGGATTGACGAAGAAACTGTAGATTTTACCAAAACCTATGACGAGGAGAGTGAAGAACCCCTCGTGTTTCCGGCGTGTTTTCCAAATCTTCTCGCGAATGGATCCACAGGAATTGCGGTGGGAATGGCAACATCCATTCCGCCTCATAACCTCGAAGAGCTTTGCCAGGGTATGATTGCCCTTCTTGAGAATCCAGAGCTTTCTGATGAACAGCTTCTTGAACATATCCCTGGTCCCGATTTTCCAACTGGGGGGGTGTTGGTTGAAAGCCGCGAATCCATTTTACAAACCTATACTACGGGTCGCGGAAGTTTTCGTGTGCGCGCCTCCTATATCAAAGAGGAGCTTAAGGGCGGAGGGTATCAGCTTGTGGTGACAAGCATTCCCTACATGGTTCAAAAAAGCAAGCTCATTGAAAAAATGGCGCAACTCCTTTTTGAGAAGAAATTGCCTCTCATGTCTAATTTTATGGATGAGTCGAGTGAGGATTTGCGGATTGTGATTGAGCCTAAATCACGCAATATTGATCCTGAAATGTTGATGGAGTCGCTCTTTAAACAAACAGAGTTGGAATCACGATTTTCCTTAAATATGAATGTGCTGAGTTTGGAGAAACGTCCTGAAGTCCTCTCTCTTCGCACAACTCTTTCTCAATTCCTTGTGCATCGCTTTGATATCCTTCAAAAGCGAACTCAATACCGCTTGAATCAAATCATCTCAAGGCTTGAGCTTTTGGATGGTTATCTTATTGTTTACCTAAATCTGGACGAAGTGATTCAGATTATTCGCGAACACGATGATCCAAAAGCGGAACTTATGCAGCGCTTTCAACTCACTGAAAATCAGGTTGAGGCAGTTTTGAATATGCGCCTCAGGTCACTTCGTAAGCTCCAAGAAATTGAAATACGCGCGGAGCACGATAAACTTTCCAAAGAAAAAGAAGGCCTCGATAAACTTCTTGGGAGTGATAAACTCCAAAGGTCATATCTTAGGAAATCTTTTGAATCGCTCGTTAAGGATTTTGGAAAAAATACCGAACTTGGAAAGCGTCGCACAGAAATCTCAACGCCACCTAAAGAAATCACCATTTTAGATATCATGCCCATAGAGGTTGAACCCGTGACCATTATTTGCTCTGAGAAAGGGTGGATTCGTGTTCAAAAAGGACATGTCAAGGGTGAGGACATTAAGTACAAAGAGGGAGATGCAGAGCGTTTTGTGATTCCGTGTCAAAGTCATCAAAAAATTCTGATCTTTACCAAGCTTGGCAAATCTTACACCTTGACTACGGATAAACTTCCCGGAGGTCGCTCTCAGGGCGATTCCCTCCGGTTGATGGTGGATATGGAGCCTGAGGATGAGATTCTTTTTGTGGGGGCCATTCCCCTCGAAAAAGCAGATTATTTGCTGATCAATAACAAGGGTAAGGGCTTCCGTATTGAATCTGGAAATTTGATGGCTCAGACACGTCAGGGAAAGCAAATTTTTAATATTTCCGGAAATACAGAGTATGTGATGGCTTGTATCTTACTGGAAAAAACGCATCTTGCCATGATTGGAACCCACCGTAAACTCTTGATTCAGCCGATTGATGATATTCCTTTCCTTATGCGAGGACAGGGGGTGACGCTGCATAAGTATAAGGAAGCGGAAGTTTCTGATATTCTTTTAATGAATGCTGAAGAGGGGCTGACATATCGTCGCGGTCTTCAGGTTGTTAAGGAAATGGATCTTCTTCCCTGGACCGGAAAAAGAGGTGCTATTGGTAAACTTGCGCCACTTGGCTTTCCACGTTCTAACAAATTTAACGGATAATTATTCTATTTTCATAACGGATCATTTTTGCCACCATAGATTGTTGTTTAACAAAATATGGGAATGTTTATGCATACCGTTTATAAGAAATTATTTATTCTGTTATTTCTCCAAGGCGCCATGGGAGCAGCCTCTTATGCTGCTTCAACCGATAGTGAAGGTTTTAAGTCTCCTGTAAAGCTCAATGTCTCTCGTATAGATGTCAGTGACGAAGAGGACATCGCTGATTCAGAATCTCCTCGAACCCAAAAAGAAAAAGCCAAACAAAATATTTCAGAGCATGCATCAAAACTGATCGCTGAGCTGGATAAAATGAAGGAGCAAAAATATGCTGCGCGTGACTCTAAAATAGCAGAAGGTATTTTAATTGATTTAAAATCAGCCGTCAGAGAGCTTGATCAAAAGGACCAATCCCATAGTGCTCTGTTTAAGCTGAAGTTTGTTTCAAGTAAAAAAATAACGGATAACGTTCTCAAAGAAATGAAAGCCACAGCAGGAAAATACCTGACTTCATAAAAACTTATTTAAGCTGGAATTCCTTTTTATCGAGGGAGATTCCAGCTTCAATATCCGCGAGGATGACATCCGTAATATTTCCCGATGCGTCAAGCATACGCCACTGGACAAGAGAAAATGGTTGTGGACGAAAGATAAGTGTTAATGTGGGGCCGTCTGGATCATCCTTTTGTGCAACTTCGAGCATAATCATACCAGCAACCTCAGCAAGGGATTTGATGTGTGCATCATTTTTAAAATCGAGCGAAGGCTTTAGAAGAAGGGACGCAGGGGTTCTCCATACCTCATATTCTGTGATACCATCGGCATCTTTTTGTTTAAAGTAATCGCCATCACAGGATAATTGAAGTTGAGGTGCGCCTGTATAATCAAAACGCAAATGATGGGGTCTTAGCCATTTAAAGGTTCCGTTCCTCGTTTCACGATCCGTTACCTGGACAAATTTTGCACGCATGGTGTGAATGCCATTCAAAAACCCTTGAATTTTTGAAAGAAGAGCTTCCTGGGCGGGGTTAAGCTGCATAGGTTTTGCAGCGATCGCGATACTCATAAAGCTAAAAAAAAGGGGGATAAAATATTTAAGCATATTGTTTTCCAAGAATTTCACGTTTTCCGACATGGTTGGCCGCACTAACGACCCCTTGTTTTTCCATTTGATCCATAATGCGGGCCGCCCGATTATAGCCAATTTGCAAGTGGCGTTGAATAAAGCTTGTGGAGGCTTTTCCTTCTCGTACAACAAGGTCCACGGCTTGGCGGTACAAACCATCGCCGTCGCTGTCTCCGCCGTCTTGTGCGTCTTCATCCTCATCTTCTGAAACGGTGACAGACTCAATATAGCTGGGTTCAGCCTGTGCTTTCAGATGACTCACAATGCGTTCAACTTCTTCATCTTTGACAAAGGGGCCATGGACACGTTGTATACGGCCACCACCCGCCATATAAAGCATATCTCCTTGGCCAAGGAGCTGTTCTGCACCTTGTTCTCCCAGAATAGTGCGGCTATCAATTTTGCTTGTGACCATAAAGGAAATACGTGTCGGGAAGTTTGCCTTAATGGTTCCTGTGATCACGTCAACAGAGGGTCGTTGTGTTGCCATAATAAGGTGAATACCGGCTGCACGTGCCATTTGTGCAAGACGTTGAACGGCGCTTTCGATATCTTTCCCTGCGACGAGCATCAGGTCTGCCATCTCATCCACAACCACCACAATATAGGGAAGGGGAGTAAGCTCAATCGGTTGTGTTTCAAAGATGGGTTTACCGGAGTCTGGGTCAAATCCTGTTTGGACTTTCCTTTGTAAAAGCTCCCCTGTTTCCTTAGCTTCGATCAATCGAGCATTGTAGCCATCAATGTTGCGTACCCCAAGTTTTGACATGGCACGGTAGCGATTCTCCATCTCTTTAACCGCCCATTTAAGGGCGATGACAGCCTTTTTAGGATCAGTCACAACGGGTGTGAGCAAATGGGGAATATCGTTATAGATGGAAAGTTCCAACATCTTTGGATCAATCATGATAAAGCGACATTGATCCGGGGAATATTTGAAAAGAAGGGAGAGAATCATCGTATTAATGGAAACAGATTTTCCAGAGCCCGTCGTTCCCGCCACCAAAAGATGGGGCATACGCGCAAGATCGGCCACAACGGGGTGTCCCCCGATATCCTTTCCAAGGATGAGCCCCAGGTTACCCCCATTCTTTGTATAGGCTTCGGAGGTTAAAATCTCCCGCATATAAACGGTTTCGCGATTTTTATTGGGAAGTTCGATACCGATAACATTCTTTCCGGGAATCACCGCAATACGTGCAGAAAGGGCACTCATTGACCGTGCAATATCTTCCGCAAGACCGATGACGCGAGAGCTTTTGATGCCCGCTGCGGGTTTAAGTTCATACATGGTCACCACAGGGCCCGGTCGAATATTGACAATCTCCCCTCGCACGCCAAACTCACCCAGAACCATCTCGAGATGTTTTGCCTTGGCTTCCAAATCATCCTCTTGAAATGCGACGCGTGTTCTTGGTCTCGATAGATCCAAAAGATCAGGCGGGGGGAGTGTGTAATCGCTTTGCGTGCTTTGGAACAGGGATTTTTGCTTTTTAGAATGGGTGGGTGGAGAACTTTTTTTCTTGTCCCCTTCCTTGAGCCACTCTTTAAAGTTAGAAATGGCGGCTTCCCCTTTTTCCTCTTCGATGACTGGCTCTTCCTCAATAATTTCCTCAAAGAGAGCCATTTGTGCCGGTTCTTCTTCCTCTGGTAAGAGGCGAACCTCTGTATCCTTGTGGGGAGGTGTTATTTTCCGTGAGGTATAGGCAGGAATCAAAGAGATAAGTTTGGGAATACCAAATTTCCAAGCACCTCTTAGGACATAAATGAGGTGATCTATGTGGTCCCGGATCTCACTTCCGATTTCCTTGAAGCTTTGTTTTGAAAGGGGTAGATGGGATCCAATTCCCACGAACAAAAGACCGAAAGCGAGACTTAAAATTTGTACCACAACAAGGGAGGGGGGTGGCATCATGCTTTGTAGCTTTGTGTATCCTAAAAATCCCAAGGATCCCGTTCTGAGTCCAATAAAGGGAGATAGGCTAAAGCTGAGTAAAAATGCGCCCAAGACAAAGAGAGGAAGCCTCCATCCTATATCCAGGGATTTTTGTCGCCAAAGCCTAAGGCCATAACCAAAAAGAGGGAGTGCTGGGAGATAGGCAAGCTTTCCCCAAAACTGTCTCACAATATCGGAAATATAGGAGGCAACGATTCCCAAAAAATGTGCTGGGACATTATTTGTTGCTGTATTCCACGAGGGATCCTTTGGGTGATAATCAAAAATCACAGCGATCCAAAGAGCACCCAAGGAAAAAAGAGTAAGAGCCAGAAGGCGATCTACACCGCGCTCCACCATATCAGTAAGCTCATGAGACAAAAAATTTCGACGCAAAGAATAAAGTTATCTAGAAATCTATACTCTAAGCTATAGCAAAAAATAGTCCCTATCACAAAGCTTCGTGATATTTTTTTACTCTGCACAAGGGTTTCGTGCATAAGCGGAAAGCATAATTTTGCGATTTTTCCAAAAAATCTTATCATCACAGGATTTTGTGAGACCTTCATCTCGAAAAACAAGGTCACCATCACCGTTGCTGGTTTTACAGGTAACGGCTTCGATGTACGGTCTTCTAACACCAGAATCCATAAAATCTCCGCCTCTTTTTCCGTGGCTGACCAGAATAAAAGCAGGCTGAGATCCCCCCGCAGCGGTAAGAGTCTCTTCTCCCTCACCAAAAACCTGTATGGTTTGTCGGAGGTCTACATTGCAAAAATTATCATCCTCATCGCCGTGAGGAGATTTTGTGAGTGCCCCTTCCTCTGAGAGGGTGGGGTGAGGGGTATAGGAAATCCAATGACTGTGACCATCTTTTGCCATAGAGGGAGACAAACCAAGGGTTTTATAGGGAAGAATTCCTGTTGTGATCGTTTCATCCTCTTCTCCCGCAGAATCTGGGTTGTAATGAGGATTAGCCGGGGCGGGAAGACGTCCTGTTTCCATGACAAACGTCGAAAGAGCATGCGTAACCTCTTCAAAAACAAGATCTGTCTTTTTTCTTTTCTCAAAATCAAGGTGGTTGGAAAGATAAGGAAGACTAAAGCTCAAAATAACACCCATAATTAATAGGACGATGGAGATTTCAAGCAGACTAAATGCGGGTAGTGGGGTGTGGAAAATGCGGCGAAACTTATTCAACATGGGTAAGAAGGACACAGGCGGGAGTGGTATTCGTGAGATCGAACTGATCCCCATTTAGACAGTTACCATGGGCGCCTTCACCATTCATAAATCTTAGCATGCCTTCCTTGGGGCCGCCGTCATCAGCTCTGTTCTTCAGCATCTGTGCTTGTTTTGGGGTGAATATGCCCTCCCGTGCTTCTGCACCATGTCCAAGGAGTAACCAAATACCAGGAAAATCACCAGAGGGATTGGAGGTGAGTCGAAATTTCCCCCCCATTTTTGATGTGGGAATATCTCCGTGACTGAGGCTTCCAGCATACATAAGGTGCTTCCATACCAAAAGCTCATCTGCACCGTCAATCACACCGTCACCATTTCCGTTTTCGGCACCTTCGAATCGTGTGGCGGATTTTGGATCGTCACCGGGCCATTCGCCGTAAGTTTGATGGTAAAGGGCCACGGCATTACGGTAACGTTTGACGTCCTCAAGGACACTATTCAATTTTGCAATCTGGAGAAGGTCTTGACCTTTAAAAATGGCACCCGCAATCACGCCAATGATGATGAGGACAATGCCAAGCTCAATCAAACTAAAAGCGCGGATTCTTTTTGTGAAAAGGTGTTTTCGCATGGGGATTACTTCTTTTGGTGGTCACCACAATTTTCATTACATTGTTCATAGAGAGCAAAACATTTTGTTTCCCCCCCTAAATTCTTATTTTCCTCGGTGCAGGTATCTAATCTTTTTTTGCAATTTTGACAGCAAGAGATCGATCCGTTCCCGGGTTGTTCGCAAAAGAGGCTGGGGTGGGACGCGCTTAACACAGTGATACCCAAGACAAAGGCCGCCATAATGACATTGATAATAAAAATTGCGACACGCATGGAGCAATTGATCCGCTAGATAATATCTACTCCAAGAATACATGGAGAAATCTTAAGAGAATCTTAACAGGTTTCTCTATTCCCACACATTCTTGTGAGCTTTGAAAATGAGGGATTCTGAAAAAATAGACTCTGCTTTTTTGCGAGAATTCTTTCCGTACTGCTCACATTTGGACATATTTCCAAGAAGCTCCTCCATGGCTGCGGCAAGGAGCTTTGGGTGACGTGCAGGAACGACAATGCCATTTATGCCATTTTCCACAACATCCATACACCCTGGTACATCCGTTGTGATAATAGGAAGCCCGCATGCGCATGCTTCAATGAGGCTTTTGGGAAGCCCCTCTCTGTAGCTTGGAAGAATAGCTATACGACTTTCCTGATAAATGTCTTTGATATCTTCACGGTGGCCAAGGAAGTGGATGAGTCCTTTTTTCTCATGCTTTTTGATCCAAGATTCGGGGATATGGTCGGGATTGAGAAGATCGGGATCGCCAACAATATTAAGTGTGAAGGAAATACCTTTATGGATGAGTATTTTTGAAGCATGAACAAGCTCTCTAAGGCCTTTTGACCAAAGAAGGCGTCCTACAAAAGTAATAACGGGATTTTTTTGTAATTGTTCCTGTGGAGTGAATGTGCGTGTATCCACACCTGCACCAGGAATAAGGAAAACACGACTCTTTCCTTGTGTCCATGCGTTGACCTCTTGTTTGTCGATCTCGTTTTGAACGATAACCCGTGAATGACGAAAGGCCCACGTTAAAACCTTTTTAATGGGATATTTGAGCGTGGAACCCAGCAAAGTGGTGGTTGAGAAAATAACACCAAAACCAGAAATAGCATTGACAATCCTTGGAGTCTTTCTGAAATACCCTGCGATTGTGCCATAGATAATGGGTTTTAAGGCAACATGGTGAGTGATATCAGGTTGATATTCCTTGTAGAGTTTCTGCAGTCTAAAGAGGGTTATCAAATCTTTGATAGGATTAAGTCCTGTTCGATCAAAGGGGATGTGAAAAACCTTAATCCCAAGGGATTCGAGAGTTAGCTTATCTTTTCGGAAGTTTCTTTTGCATTGAGATGCAAGAGCCACCTCGAAACCTTGTTCCTTTGCGTAAAGGGCAAGATTAAGGCGGTGACTCTTGAAGTAACTGACTTCGGCAACAACAAAAAGTAGCTTTTTCATCAAGAGATAGTTTAGTCGTGATGAATGGGCTTGCCAACTTTTTTAATGAACTGCACGGCAATCAGGGAAATAACGGCTGCACCCGTGAGATAGAATGCAGGCACAAGATTTGACCCTGTGACGTAGATGAGCCATGTGACAAGCGCAGGGGCTGTTCCACCAAAAACAGGTCCGCTAATATTTGTGACCAAAGATGATGCGGAATAACGCACGCGTGTTGGGAAGGACTCAATCATCATGGCGGGAAGGGGTCCAAAATAACCACCCACAGCAAAAGCAAGACCAAGTTGCGCGGCAAAAATGATAAACGTATCTTTTGAGTTGACGAGTAACATCATTGGAATTGTTCCTGCAATAAACAAAATGGCTGCGATAGTGAGAACTTTTCTTCTACCCCACCGATCAGAAAGCCACGCGGCACCCAACGTGATGATGCTCACAGCAAGTAGGTTGATGGTGTTGATGGTAAAGGCGATATCCTCGTGAATACCAATCACACTTGTCAGGTATGTTGTCATATAGACAAAGAGCAAATAAAAGCTCAGGTCATGAAGCATCATACATGCAATTGTCAGTGTTAGTTGAGCTTTATGCTTTTTAAAGATTTCTTTCAAAGGGTGATCAGCTTGTTTTGGTTTTTTCTGCTCTTCCAGAAATTCTGGGGATTCATCAACTTTTCTACGCATATAAAATCCGATAAAGCAGATAAAGACACCCAACAAAAAGGGAATACGCCATCCAAAAGTCTCAAGATCGGCATCACTAAAAATCTGTGCAAAGACTGCTGCTGTGGCAGATCCTAAAAGGATTCCAGCAAGGCAGCTTGTCACAGCAAGTCCCCCCATGAATCCTCTTTTTTGTGGATCTGTGTGTTCTGTCACAAATGTGATGGAGCCACTGTAGTTTCCGCCGAGGGAAATTCCCTGGAGCATACGCATTGCAACCAACAAAACGGGCGCTGCGATACCAATATGGCCGTAGGTTGGCAAAATACCGATAATGGCTGTGGGGATGGCCATGAGGAGAATGGCGATCATCAACGCTTTTTTGCGTCCAAAAAGATCTCCGATATGACCGAAAATAAGTCCTCCAATGGGGCGGACAAGAAAACCTGCAGCAAAAACACTGAATGCAGAGATAAGTTGAACGGTTTCATTTTCTGCGGGGAAGAAAAGTTTACCGATGATGGGGGCGAAATAGCCGAATAAGGCGAAATCATAAAATTCAAACAGGTTTCCCACCATGCTTGTGGTCACTGTGCGGACAAGATTTTTAGACATAGGTTTGATCCTTTGACTTTCGTTTACTGTATATAATCATAAAAATGGGAAAAAACAAGTATCGCTCGGCTTCAGCCGAGAAGTCGAAGGGAAAGAAGAAGTGCGAATCTACCTGTCATAAGGATATTCTGCTTGATAAGGCCTTGCTTTGTCAATCAGTTTTATAATGATGATAAAACACAGGGGGCATAAAGCCCCCTCTTTTTATACATAGGGGTGTCCAATTTTTATGCAAGTGCACCATGGCAATGCTTATATTTTTTACCACTACCACAAGGGCAATCAGCGTTTCGTTGAAGGGGAGCCTCGAAGGTTTCCTCCTTCTTTGACGATGCTTTTTTTGTGACCTTTTTTGTCTCTGTCTTTTTTGTAGTTGTGGTCTTTTTTGATGCAGGTGCTTTTTTTGCGCCGTTTGCTGCATTTGCCGGTGTTGGCATTTTTACAACTTTGGGACGTTTTTTGATTTCCGGCTCCATCTCAACGCCACCAAAAGCACGCGTCACGGGATTGATAAGTTGTGGAGAGTTTGGTCTTTGAAGCTCTTCGTCATTATTAACCCAGTTGGGCAATAGCTCTTCCAAGTCATCAAAATCAATCTCAGGATCCAGCATATTTGCAATATTTGCTGGGCTCCCCGTTGGGACATCAAATCGAGAAAGCACACTTGTTACATCCTCACGCAGATGCTTGAGCATGACTTGGAAGAGGTTGAATGCTTCACGTTTGTATTCGTTCAAAGGGTTGCTTTGGGCATAGGCACGTAGGTTGATACCCTGACGAAGGTGATCAAGAGTAAGAAGGTGTTCTTTCCACACAGTATCAAGTGTACGGAGAAGAACCATTCGTTCAGTGTAACGAAGTGCTTCTTCTTGTCCTTTTTCCTTTTCAAGATAAGCTTTATCTGATTCTTGAATAATACGCTCAACCATCTCAACTTCTGCGATACCTTCGCTTTCTGCCCACTGTTTAACGGGAAGATCCAGGTTAAGTGTGCGGTGGATCCCAGCCTTGAGCCCATCAAGATCCCATTCCTCCATCAAAGATTCAGCAGGAATGTGATCGTGTACCATATCTTCGATGGCTTCGTGACGCATGGCCGTAATCATTTCAGCAATATCAGAATCTTTCATGATCTCAAGACGTTGTTGATAAACGATTTTACGTTGGTCGTTCATCACATCATCATAACGAAGGAGATGTTTTCGAATATCAAAGTTTCTGGCTTCAACCTTTTGCTGAGCGCGCTCAAGGGCTTTGCTGATCCATGTGTGGGAAATGGCTTCACCCTCTTGGACACCAAGGCGACGCAGCATATTATCCAGACGCTCTGATCCAAAAATACGCATCAAATCATCTTCGAGGGAGACATAAAACTTAGATCCTCCAGGATCACCCTGACGACCTGCACGACCACGAAGCTGGTTATCGATACGGCGGCTTTCGTGGCGCTCTGTACCAATGACAAAAAGCCCACCAGCTTGGCGTACCGTTTCGGCATCAATGACATGATTTTTCTCAAGTTCCTTGATCTTCGCAGAGGATTGCTTCTCATCCATGTCTTTTGTGGCTTCTTCAATCATCATGTCCAAGTTGCCACCAAGTTTAATGTCGGTACCTCGACCGGCCATGTTTGTGGCAATGGTCACAGCACCAACACAACCCGCTTGGGCAATGATGCCAGCTTCTTGTTCATGGTAGCGGGCATTGAGAACTTGGTGAGGGATCTTTTCTTTTTTCAAAAGGCCTGAAAGAAACTCAGATTTTTCAATGCTGACGGTTCCCACCAAAACAGGTTGTTTGCGACTGTGACATTCTTTGATGAGTTTGATGACTGCATCAAATTTTTCTTTTGAGGTCAGGTAAACATCATCATCGTGATCGATACGCTTTACAGAGACGTTTGTGGGGATTTCAATGGTACGAACCTTATAAATTTCCTCAAACTCTGCGGCTTCGGTCATGGCTGTACCTGTCATGCAGGCAAGCTTTTTATAAAGACGGAAGTAGTTTTGATAGGTAATCGACGCAAGGGTTTGATTTTCCATCTCAACTTCGACGCCCTCTTTGGCTTCCAAAGCTTGGTGGAGGCCATCGGAGTAACGACGTCCATCCATCATACGTCCTGTGAATTCGTCGATGATAATAACTTTTCCATCTTTGACAATGTAATCTACATCGCGCGTAAACATTTTGTGAGCGCGTAAAGCAGAGTTGACGTGGTGAACAACGCTAATGTTTTGGACATCATAGAGATTTCCGCCCTTGATAAGACCAGCCTCATCAAGCATCCGCTCCATTTTCTCGACACCCGACTCCGTGAGCATGACGGATTTTTGTTTTTCATCTTTTTCAACGTCTGTGGCTTCGAGTTTTGGGATAAAGGCATTGATTGTAATGTAAAGGTCCGAAGAATCCTCTGCGGAACCAGAAATAATAAGAGGTGTTCTTGCTTCATCGATCAAAATGTTATCGGCTTCGTCAACAATGGCAAAGTTAAAAGGGCGTTGAACCATGTCTTCCAAACGGAATTTCATGTTGTCACGAAGGTAATCAAATCCAAATTCGTGGTTTGTTCCATAGGTAATGTCACAACCATAAGCTTGGCGACGTTGCGCATCCGTAAGGCCGTGGACAATTTTTCCAACAGAAAAGCCGAGGAAATTGTAAAGTTTTCCAGCCCATGTGGCGTCACGTGTGACAAGGTAATCGTTGACCGTTACAACGTGAACGCCTTCACCCTGAAGTGCATTGAGATAAGTCGCAAGTGTTGCCACAAAGGTCTTACCCTCACCGGTTTTCATTTCAGAAATCATGCCGTTATGAAGGACGATACCACCGATCATCTGGACATCAAAAAGGCGCATGCCATAAACGCGTTTCCCGGCTTCGCGAACGGTGGCAAAAGCTTCAATCAAGATATCATCCAGAGTTTCTCCCTCGGAAAGACGCTTTTTAAATACGTCTGTTTTGCCTTGAAGCTCACTATCTGAAAGTTGTTCATATTCCTTTTCAAGGGCAGCGATGTGCTCAACTATTTTTTTTGTTTTTTTGAGATAACGTTCGTTTGCTGAGCCAATAAATTTTTTCAGTAGTGTTGATAGCATCAAAATTCCTCTTAAATCCCGGGATTTATCATGACATTTGGAATATTTCTACCACGATAAAGCATTGAAAGGGTAGCATTTTATCCTTGTCACCATCTTAATTGTGTCCTAGAACAGACTCAATGGTCTTCTATTTTTTTAACGAAGGAACTACTTTGATGCGAGAAATTTTAACAACACGCATGCTCTCTCTTTTGGCTGCGTCCTCTTTGGCTCTTGTTCTCACGGCGTGTGATAAACCTGCAGAAGGTGAAAAAGG